>NZ_JBIVQA010000005.1:0-362288 GCF_044754985.1 Sphingomonas sp. NPDC092440
AAACAGATGACGTGACATCCATCCCCTCCGCCAAACTCATCTACCACACATATTACGACAATAACTCAAACAGATATATAGGTTCTCAACCTAGGGTCAGGACCCATTGAAGTGAGAGGCGCGATCTGATTCAGGCTCTGCAAGGAGACTGAATGTGAGTGACCTGTATTGGCTGACGGACGAGCAGATGGCGCGGCTCGAGCCGTATTTTCCGAAGAGCCATGGCAGGCCGAGGGTTGACGATCGGCGCGTGCTGAGCGGGATCATCTTCGTCAACCGCAACGGGCTGCGCTGGCGGGACGCGCCGAAAGACTATGGTCCGCACAAAACGCTGTACAATCGCTGGAAGCGGTGGGGCGCAATGGGCGTCTTTGCCCGGATGATGGAAGGGCTGGCCTCGGCCGGAGCCGAGCGAAAGACCGTCATGATCGACGCGACCTATCTGAAAGCGCACTGCACGGCCTCGAGCCTGGCGGTAAAAAGGGGGATCTCGGACGCCTGATCGGCCGCACCAAAGGTGGCATGAACGCCAAGCTCCACGCCGTTACCGATGCCAATGGTCGCCCCTTGAGCTTCTTCATGACCGCTGGCCAGATCAGCGATTATATCGGTGCAGCGGCGCTGCTCGACGAATTGCCCAAGGCGCAATGGCTACTCGCCGACCGTGGTTACGACGCCGACTGGTTCAGGGACGCGCTGGAGGAAAAGGGGATCAAGCCCTGCATCCCGGGCCGCAAATCGCGCAACACGCCGATCAAATACGACAAACGCCGTTACAAGCGCCGCAATCGCATCGAGATCATGTTCGGCCGCCTGAAGGACTGGCGGCGGGTTGCCACACGCTACGATCGATGCCCCAAAGCCTTCTTCTCCGCCATCGCCCTCGCAGCTACTGTCATCTTCTGGCTGTGATCAACGAGTCCTGATCCTAGGCCGTATCGACATTCAGGATTCCCAAGGGGGAGATG
The DNA here is from genome assembly GCF_044754985.1 of Sphingomonas sp. NPDC092440. NCBI lineage: Bacteria > Pseudomonadati > Pseudomonadota > Alphaproteobacteria > Sphingomonadales > Sphingomonadaceae > Sphingomonas > Sphingomonas sp. NPDC092440. The sequence goes on from NZ_JBIVQA010000005.1 coordinate 969, forward strand.
TCTGATTCATGAGGTTCCGCATGTGGCGGAGGCATCATGGGCATCAAGCGGTGTGAGTTGAGTGAGGCGCAGTGGGTTCGGATCGAGCCGTTGCTGCCGGGCAAGCTGTGCGATCCGGGGCGGTCGGGATCGGATAACCGATTGTTCGTGAACGGCGTTTTGTGGGTGCTGCGGTCCGGGGCGCGTTGGTCGGATCTTCCGGAGCGCTATGGCAAGTACAAAACGGTGCACAAGCGCTTCACCCGCTGGGCGCGTACCGGGGTGTGGGAACGCGTTTTCACCCTGCTCGCGCGCGATCGGGACAACGACTATCTGATGATCGACAGCTTGATCGTGCGCGCCCATGCCCAGGCAGCAACGGGGCAAAAGGGGGCTGTCGCGACCAGGCTCTGGGGCGCTCCCGAGGTGGACTGACATCCAAATGGCACATCGCCGTCGATACGTTCGGCCGACCGGTGCGCTTCATCCTGACCGGCGGCAACGCCAGCGATGACAAGTCCGCCATCCCGCAACTCACCGGCCTGATCGCTCGCCATGTCCTTGCCGACAAGGCCTATGACAGCCATGCTATTCTCGACCATGTCGAGGCCAGCGGCGCTCGACCCATCATCCCGCAGCGCACCTGCATGCCCCGAAACCGCGACTTCGATCCCGCCATATACCGGCTCCGAAACCGCGTCGAATGCACCATCGGCAAACTCAAGCAGCTACGACGCGTTGCCATCCGATACGACCGGCTCGCCGGCAACTACCTCGCCACCCTACAACTCGCCGCTCTCGCCTTCTGGTGCTGAATGTCGATTCAACCTAGCGTTCAACTGAGAACTAACCTTCATCGTTTTCCGATGTTCCGCGAGCGAATGCGGCCTCGATACTGTCGATAGATGTGGTGCCTCGAAGCGCGCTGGCGATCTGATTTTCCAGTTTTTCCAGATCGGATTTTCGCGTTTCTATAGCCAAGAAAATTTGGGCGAGAATCTGTGATTTATCCTCCCCCGCGTGCGCATCAGACAGTGAAAACAGAGCCTTCACCTCTTCCAGCGCAAACCCCAGATTTCAAAGACGTTTGATAAAGTCCAATCTTTGTCGCTGGGTCTCGGTGAAAATGCGGAATCTTCCGTCGGTTCGATCAGCAGGTGCAATCAACCCCTCCCGTTCATAGACGCGTATTGTGGGTATACTGACGCCGGTTACCCTAGACAGCTCGCCTATCTGCATCCTGAAATCCGCGTGCCACGCGAAATCTGGCTCGCCTGATTGGAGCCAAACGGCGCTACTGACCAAACCGATATTTTGACCGGCAGCAGTTCTCTCCCTCGTATGATTGCGAGCCGGGCTCTTGGAAAAATTGCCGATCGGCACATCCAGTCGCTGCGACCCAGTCTAAATAGACGCACAATCACTTTTCTTAGACATGCAATTCCTTACTCTAGACACGCAATCGGCTCATTGCAGACTTAACCTATACGTCGAGATTGGCGACGCTCAGCGCATTCTCCTGGATGAACTCACGGCGCGGCTCCACCACGTCGCCCATCAGGCGGGTGAAGATCTCGTCCGCCACATCGGCCTGGTCGACCTGGACGACGAGCATCGAGCGATTGGCCGGATCGAGCGTGGTCTCCCAGAGCTGCTCCGCGTTCATCTCGCCAAGGCCCTTGTAGCGCTGGATCGACAGGCCCTTGCGGCCCGAGGCCAGGATCGCGTCGAGCAGCTCGCTCGGCCGTGCCACCAGCGTCTCGCCCTTGGCGGCGGCGACCAGCTCCTCGCCCTCTTCCGCGACCGGCGCCGCTTCCTCGGTCGCGGCGGTCTTGGCCGGGACCAGCTTGGCGAGCAGCGCATAGCTCTGCGCCTGCTCGGCGGCGAGCGCGTGGAGCTTGCGGCCCTCGGCCGAAGTGAGGAATGCCGCCTCGATGACGTGGTGATCGGTCACGCCGCGCCACAGCCGCTCGAAATGGAAGCCGCCATCCTCGGTGACGCGGGCCGACCAGCGCGCATCCTCGTCGGTCTGGTCGAGCCGGCGAGTGACCGCGCCCAGCCGCTCGGCGCGCTGCTCGCGGCTCGCCTCGGGATCGAAGGCGCCGGCCAGCGCCAGCGCCTCGACGATGTCGGGCGCGTAGCGGCGCGGCACGTAGCGCATCAGGGTGCGCATGCGCCGGGCATGGTCGACCAGCCGGATCAGCTCGTCGCCGAAGATCGGGCCTTCATTGGTCTCCAGCCGCGTCGCGCCCACACCTGCCTCGACCAGATACTGGTCGAGCGCGGCATCGTCCTTGAGGTACACTTCGCTGCGGCCCTTGGTCGCCTTGTAGAGCGGCGGCTGGGCGATGTAGAGATGCCCGGCCTGGATGATCTCGGGCATCTGCCGGTAGAAGAAGGTGAGCAGCAGCGTGCGGATGTGCGCGCCGTCCACGTCCGCGTCCGTCATGATGACGATCTTGTGGTAGCGCAGCTTCTCCAGGTTGAAGTCGTCGCGGCCGATGCCGGTGCCCATCGCCTGGATCAGCGTGCCGATCTCGCGGCTCGACAGCATCCGGTCGAAGCGCGCGCGCTCGACGTTCAGGATCTTGCCACGCAGCGGCAGGATCGCCTGGAAATGCCGGTCGCGGCCCTGCTTGGCCGAGCCGCCGGCCGAGTCACCCTCGACCAGGAACAGCTCGGACTTGGCCGGATCGCGCTCCTGGCAGTCGGCGAGCTTGCCGGGCAGCGACGCGATGTCCATCACGCCCTTGCGCCGAGTGAGCTCGCGCGCCTTCTTCGCCGCCTCGCGCGCCGCCGCCGCGTCGATCACCTTCTGGATGATCATGCGGGCGTTCGCCGGGTTCTCCTCCAGATATTCGGCCAGCTTGTCGGCCATCAGGCTCTCGAGCGGCTGGCGCACCTCGGACGAGACCAGCTTGTCCTTGGTCTGCGAGCTGAACTTCGGATCGGGCAGCTTGACCGAGACGATCGCGGTGAGACCCTCGCGCATGTCGTCGCCGGTGAGCGTCACCTTCTCCTTCTTCAGCATGCCGCTCTTGTCGGCATAGTTGTTGATGGTGCGGGTCAGCGCCGCGCGGAACGCCGCCAGATGGGTGCCGCCGTCCCGCTGCGGGATGTTGTTGGTGAAGCAGAGGACATTCTCGTAATAGCTGTCGTTCCACTCCAGCGCGACATCGATGGTCACGTCGTCGCGGGTGCCGGCGATCGCGACGGGGTCGGGCATCAGCGGCTGCTTGTTGCGGTCCAGCCACTTCACGAACGCGGCGATGCCACCCTCGTAATAGAGTTCGACCTCCTTGACCTCCTCGTGCCGCGCGTCGCGCAGGAACAGGCGCACGCCGGAGTTCAGGAACGCCAGCTCGCGATAGCGATGCTCGAGCTTCTCGAAGTCATATTCGATCTGGTTCTTGAAGGTGCCGCCGTCGCCGGGAGTCTTCTCGGTCGAGGCGAGGAAGGTCACGCGGGTGCCCTTCCTGCCCTCCGGCGCGGTGCCGATCACCTTCAGCGGTGCCGTCGCGTCGCCATAGGCGAAGCGCATGTAATGCTCCTCGCCGTCGCGCCAGATGTTGAGGTCGAGCCACTCGGACAGCGCGTTCACCACCGAGACGCCCACGCCGTGCAGGCCGCCCGACACCTTATAGGCATTGTCGTCGCTGGTGTTCTCGAACTTGCCGCCGGCATGGAGCTGGGTCATGATGACCTCGGCCGCCGAGACGCCTTCCTCGGCATGGATGCCGGTGGGAATGCCGCGGCCATTGTCCTCGACCGAGACCGAGCCGTCGGCGTTCAGCTGGATGATGATCTTGTCGCAGTGCCCGGCCAGCGCCTCGTCGATCGCATTGTCCGAGACCTCGAACACCATGTGGTGGAGGCCCGAGCCGTCGTCGGTGTCGCCGATATACATGCCGGGGCGCTTGCGCACCGCGTCCAGGCCCTTCAGGACCTTGATCGAGTCTGCGCCGTAGCTGTTCTGGTTCGGAATATTCTCGGGAGTGGTGTCGTCGATTGCCATGCCCAGCATATAGGAATTGGCGTCACGAAACGGAAGCAAAATAGGGGGCGCCGCAGCCCCCTAGGCGTGCTTACTCGCTGTCATATGCGAAGGTGGCGATCGCGGCTGCGTGCACCGGCTTGCCCTGGTAGCTGGCCGGGGTGAAGCGCGCGCGCTTCAGCATCGCGGCACAGGCGGCGACATCGAGCTTGGCGATGCCGCTGCTGTGCTGGACCATGCAGTCCATCGCCACGCCGCGCTCGTCGATTTCGTAGACGATGGTCACGCTGCCCGAACTGTGCCCCGGAATCGACGTGGCGGGATAGTCGGCGGACGGAAACCATTCCTCGGCCGACCCCTTGGCCAGCGCCGGGGTGGTCGCCGTCGGCACGCCGCGGGCAGCGAGGGCGGCGCAGGCCGCCTTCGCCTTGGCCGCATCGGTGGCGGGATCGAGCGGCACGCAGGAAATGATCCGGTCCTTCCGGTCGGTCGCCACGGCATAGGCGGCGCCTTCGTGGCGCATCGCCGGCCAGGCGCGCAGCTTTTCGACGGATGCGCCCGGCGCGGGCGCGAGCACCGCTGCGACGGCGCCGAGCATGAACAATGCGGGCATGATCCCCGTCCCCTCCCCGTTGAAGGGGGAAGAGTGCGGAAGAAGCGCGCCGGCGTCCAGCCCTATTCCGCGAGCAGCGTGCCGTCGGCGACGCGGTAGCGCGTCGCGCCGCCGGGCACGGCGGCGAACAGCGCCGGCTCGGTGCCCGTCATCCAAACCTGCCCGCGGCCTTCCAGCCGGGCGAACAGCGCGGCGCGGCGGCCGGGGTCGAGATGGGCGGCGACTTCGTCGAGCAGCAGGATCGGTGCCCGCCCGGCGCGTTCGGCGACCAGTTCGGCATGGGCGAGCACCAGGCCGAGCAGAAGCGCCTTCTGCTCGCCGGTCGAGCAGAGATGCGCCGCCTGGTTCTTGCCGAGATGGGTGACGAGCAGGTCGGCGCGGTGCGGGCCGGTCAGCGTGCGCCCCGCCGCGGCGTCCCGCCGGCGGCCGGCGGCGAGCGCGCGGGCCAGCGCGTCCGCATCGCCCCGCCAGCCTTCCAGCGCCAGGCCGGCGCGCGCGAACCCTCCTTCGGGCTGCGTCGCGAGCCGTTCCGCAAGCGCGGACACCGCCGCATGCCGGGCGGCGTCGAGGGCGGCGCCATGCTCCGCCATGCGCGCCTCGAGCGCGGCGAGCCAGTCTGGGTCCGGCGCGGCATCGTCGGCGAGCAGCCGGTTGCGTTCGCGCATCGCCGCTTCGTAGCGAGTCGAATGATGGGCATGGCTCGGGGCGAGGGCAAGGGTGAGTCGGTCGAGGAACCGCCGCCGCTCGCCCGCGGCATCGACGAACAGCCGGTCCATCGCCGGGGTCAGCCACAGCACGCTCACCCATTCGGCGAGCGAGGTGGCGGCGGTGGTGGCGCCATTGATCCGCACCAGGCGGCGTTCGGGCGCGCCGGCCTGGGTGCCGGTGCCGATGTCGATGCCGTCGGACTCCGGGCCCAGCCGCGCGGCGACGCCGAACCCGCCGCCGCCGCCCTGGCGCGCCATCTCGGCGAGCGGCGCGCGGCGCAGTCCCCGGCCCGGCGCCAGCAGCGACAGCGCTTCGAGCACGTTGGTCTTGCCCGCGCCATTCTCGCCGCTCAGCACCACGAAGCCGGGGCCGGGCGCGAGCAGGGCGTCTTCATGGTTGCGGAAATCGGTGAGGACGAGGCGGGATACGGCCATTATCCGCCGATAGCCGATCGCGCGGCGGGGATCACCTGTCCGTATGCGCCGTCATGCCGTGCTTGCCGCCGGGCGGCGCTTGCCCGATGATCGGGCGTCCGCATCCTCGGGGAAACAACAGATGATGCTTGGTGCCAGGCTGTTCCTTGCCGCGCTGCTCGCGCTCGCGCCCTTGCCCGCGCTGGCCGACGTGACCGCGCGCTATGGCCTGGACGGCGACAAGGAGTTGGTCGTGGAAGCGGCCGAAGGCGGGAATTCCCGCGTCGAGCTGCCCGGCAAGCTCGCGATCATCCGCCGCGACGGTGCCGACTATGTCGTGCTGTACGGGAAGACCGGGCCCAAGGTCTTCGAGCTCCAGGCGATGGTCGGGCTGATGAAGGCCATGCTGCCCAAGGCCGCGGCGGCGGCGGAAGCGGGGAAGGTCCGGTTCGTGGCGGAGCCGGGCCCCGCCTCCGCCACGGTGGCCGGGCGTACCGGCTCGGCCTGGCTGTTGCGGATGCTCGAGGGGCCGGGGCAGGAGCACAAGGGCGATGTCGAGATCGTGACGAGCAGCGATCCGCAACTGGCGCCGATCGGGCGGATCGTTGCCCGCGCCGCCGAAGTCGCGCTCGATTTCATGGCCGGCTTCATTCCCGAATCGACTCAGTTCGGCGCCGCGGCGCGGGACATTCTCGCCAGGGGTACGCCGCTCCGCATCCAGCCGGTCGATGCCGGGAAGCCGGGCAAGACCGTGCTCGTGCTCCGTTCGGTGGACACCGCCGCGATCGACCCGAAACATTTCGAGCTGCCCGCGCCGGTCATCCCGGCCGAGGGAGTCTTCGGGGCGATGGACGGGCTGGCGCAGCCTGGCGCCGGCGGCAAGATCGAGAACCTGCCCTGAGCGGGCAGCCCGGGATCAGATACCCTTCAGGCCGGCCGCCGCCAGGCTGGCCTGGGCGGTCCGGTACCGCACCGGATCGCCGATGCCGAGGCGGCGGCGCACCTGGTCGAGCGGCTCGGCGAGCAGTGTCTCGTAATCCTCGCCGTGCAGCCATTGGGCCCGCTTGCCGTGGCGATAGCCCTCGATCACCGCGCGGAAGAAGTCGAGCCTGCGGGTGATGCGGATGCTCTTCAGCGCCGCGCCCATCCCGATGAAACCCCAGCCGAGCCCGCCGGTCTGCGCATAGGAGAAGGCGACCAGGCAGGCCTCGCCCAGATGCTCGTCGGCCTGATAGCCCGTGATCACGTGCCACAGGTCGTGGATGTCGCGCTCGCGCCGGCCCATCCAGGCATAGGGATGCTGGATATCGGCATTCTGGAACGCGCCCTCGGCCATGCTGACGGCCACCAGCCCGTCCGCCGAGAAGCCGGTGCGGTCGAGGAAGTTGCGATAGGCGGCGCCGACGGTGCCTTCGGCGAAGCCGTCGATCCAGGCGCGGTCGGACAGCTTCTCGGCCATCTCGACATGCTGGAAGGCGATGCGCCCGCCATTGGGCATGGTCAGCAGCTTGCGATAGCTCTTCTGCGTCGCATCGCCGTTCAGCGCGCGCATGATGCGGAAGACCTGCTCGGTATCGTCGCCATTGGCGAGCAGCCGCCCGAGCGCGCGGAACGCGGTGCCCCATTCCCGCTTCATCGGGATGCCGGGGTTGAAGATCTGCGGCGCGGGTTGCGTGGCCATGGAAGCGAATCCCTTACTGACAATAGTGTCAATATAGGAGTCGCGGCGGGAAATCAACCTCGCCCGGCGGTTCTCGCGTGCCGGTTCCGCCAGAGCGCCACCAGGATCGTCAAACTGACAAGAGCTCTGGACAATCCCTGCCGAAATGACAAGAGATCTTGGCATATGGTACAGAGTTCTGGACAGCACGAATGAAGAACCGGCTGCGCGTGCTGCGGGCCGAGGCCGGGCTGAGCCAGGGCGAGCTGGCCGGGCTGCTCGGCGTGTCGCGCCAGACGATCAACGCAGTCGAGACCGACAAATATGACCCCAGCCTGCCGCTGGCGATGCGGCTGTCGAAGATTTTCGGAGTGCCTATCGATGCCATCTTCCTTGACGACTGGACCCCGCCGGAACGCGTTCCCGGCTGATCCCCGCACCCGCCGGATACTGATACGGCTCGCCATCGGCCTGACCGGCGGCCTCATCGTCGGCTATCCCACCGGCTATCTCGCCGGGAAGCTGCGCCTGGGCGACTGGCTGGCCGGCATGCCGGGTGAGGACCTGGCATCGCTTGCGGTCGCCGCGGCGCTGTTGTGCCTCGGCCTGTTCGCCATCGTCGCCGCATCGAGCGCCGCGATCTATCGGCGCCTGGCAGCCAATTACGAGGCGGGCGATCCGCTCGATCGCGGGACGTTGCGCTATCTCCGGCTCAGCGGGGTGATCATGGTCCTCGCCGGCCTGCTGCTGCTCGCGCCGCCCCTGGCCGCGCGCTTCGACCTGGCCGGCAATGCGGCGATGGCGGCAGCGGTGGGGATCGGCCTGCTGCTCGCCGTGCAGAACTGGCTCAACATCAAGGTGGTGCGCGACAGCGACGAGCTCAGTCGTGCCTCGGTGGTCGAGGCTTCGGCCGTGAGCTTCTGGCTGCTCCAGGGCGGGCTGTTCGGCTGGGCCGCGCTGGTCAAGCTCGGGCTCGTCCAGGCTGTCAGCATGTGGACGATGGTGATCATCGTCATGGCCGTGTATCTGGCGGTGTCGATCGTGTCGGGCGTGCGCCGCGGGCTGTTCGCCTGAAGTCACGATCCAATCAGCAAACCCTAGTCATCCCCGCGAAGGCGGGAATCCAGAGTAGCGCAGGGCAACGAAGCCGCCAGGCAAGCACTCCCCGGAGCGCGCGGAACTCCACTGCGCGCAATCCGGCCCTGGCCCTGGATCCCCGCCTTCGCAGGGACTACGATCGGCTCGAGGCGCGAGATCCCGGCTTTCGCCGGGATGACGGTCAGGAGATGCGCGGGCCGGGCCTTACACCCGCATCGGCATCAGCACGTAGAGCGCCGGCGACTTGTCGTTCTCGCGGATCAGCGTCGGGGCTGCGGCGTCGGCCAGATGGACTTCCACCGAATCGCCTTCGATCTGGTTGAGGATGTCCATCAGGTAGCGGCTGTTGAAGCCGATCTCGAAGCCCTGGGCGGCATAGTCGCCCGGCACTTCCTCGGCCGCCGCGCCATTCTCCGGGCTGGTGACCGACAGGATGATCTTGTCGCGCTCCAGCGCCATCTTCACCGCGCGGGTCTTCTCGGTCGCGATGGTCGAGACGCGGTCGACGCCTTCCATGAAGCTCCTGGGATCGAGCTTGAGCAGCTTGTCGTTCGCGGTCGGGATGACGCGGGTATAATCGGGGAAGGTGCCGTCGATCAGCTTCGAAGTGAGGATCGCCTGGCCCAGGTCGAAGCGAATCTTCGAGCCCGAGAGCGACACGCCGATCGAGCCATCCACTTCCTCGAGCAGCTTGCGCAGCTCGCCCACGCACTTGCGCGGGATGATCACGCCCGGCATCGAATCGGCGCCGTCCGGCCGCGCCACGGTGACGCGGGCGAGGCGGTGGCCGTCGGTGGCGGCGGCGCGCAGCACCGGGGTCGCCTCGTCCACGACGTGCAGATAGATGCCGTTGAGATAGTAGCGCGTCTCTTCGGTCGAGATGGCGAAGCGCGTCTTGTCGATGATCTGCTTCAGCGTCTCGGCCGGCAGCTCGAACACCGTCGGCAGCTCGCCCTCGGCGATCATCGGGAAATCGTCGCGCGGCAGCGTCGACAGGGTGAAGCGCGCGCGGCCGGCATTGACGGTGATCCGCCCCTCGGCCGCCGACAGCTCCACCTGCGCGCCCTCGGGCAGCTTGCGGACGATGTCGAACAAGGTGTGTGCCGGCACGGTGATCGCGCCGGGCTGGTCGACTGCTGCTGCGATCGTCTCATCGATCTGCAGGTCGAGGTCGGTCGCCATCAGGCGCAGCGCGCCGCCGCCCTGTGCCTCGATCAGCACGTTGGACAGGATGGGGATCGTGTTGCGCCGCTCGACCACGGATTGGACGTGGCTCAAGCCCCTCAACAGAGTTGCGCGTTCGATCGTCGCCTTCATCAAGAACCCCCGGGGCATGTGTCGCCCGAATCTAACCCGGTACCGGGACTTTTCCGACCTTTACCCTTAACGGCAAAAAGGGCCGGAGCAAGCGCCCCGGCCCTATAGTTCACACCTTAAATACGCAGTTAAGGCTGTCAGAAGCGCACGCCGACGCCGGCGAGCACCTGGTGACGCTTGGCGTCGATGCCGGCATCGTCGTTATTGTACTTCGAGTAGCGATACTCGCCCTTCAGATAGACCTTGTCGTTCAGCTTCATCTCGGCGCCCGCGCCCAGGCGCCAGCCATCGGCATTGTCCGAGGTGCGGATGTTGGTCGTGCCCGAGACGTAGCGGCTGTCGAACTTGGCGTTGGTGTAGCCGCCCTTGGCATAGATCAGCGTGTTGCCGCCGACCGTGAAGCCGACGCGCGCGCCGACATAGAGGTCGCGGCCGGTGCTGATGCGGGCACGGTCCCCGGCGACGAGCACGCTGGTGTCGGTACGCTTGGCGGTGGAGCCGGTGGCTTCGCCCTCGACGCCGAACACGGCGTTGCCGGCCTGGAAGTCATAGCCGATCTGGCCGCCATAGAGCACGCCGTCGGCGCCCTTGACGCCGCTGCCCGACGGCTTGACGTGATCCCAGCCGACCACGGCCTCGGCGCGCGGGCCGGTGAAGCCCGAATCGGTGCTCTGCGCGAAGGCGGGAGCGGCGAAGGCCGAGCCGGCGAGAAGCGCTGCGGCGGCGGCGATGAACTTGGTACGCATAACTGAACTCCTTGGGTACGCACCCGCGCTGCAAAGCACGGGCGGGGAGATCAACCCGGCGCGAGGGACGCCGTTTCATGAACCCCCGATAAACAGAAAAAAGCGTGGCTTATCCGCAACAGTTGCGATGGCTGGCCACGCCTGGCCCTTAACGGCGACAATGTCCCCGCAATGGTCACTCCCTCTTATCGTTCTGCCCGCGAACGGGCTGGTGTCCTATTGGGATAGCGCACCTGATCCCCCGCTGAACGAAAGGGGGCGCAAATTGGGCACTTGCCTTTCTCTTGCCGCCAAGGCTTGTGCGGAGCCGATGACGAGCAAGCGCAAAGGCCGCGATTTCATCGCCCGCCACGGCGAGACCGTGTTCAACCTTGCCCGGCGCATGCAGGGCGATCATCCGCACACGCCGCTGACGCGGGCCGGCTTTGCCCAGGCCGATGCGATGGGCGCGGCGCTGCGCGAGATACTGGGCCCCCGGCCCAGGCTCACCCTCTGGTCGTCGAGCGCGGGGCGCGCGCTGCAGACGCTGGCGATCATCGCCGAGCATCTCGAGCTCGACTGGCACCAGGCGCATCGCGACGACCGGCTGGTCGAGATCGGCATGGGCGAATGGAGCGGGCGCTACTATGCCGATCTGATGGCCGAGGTGCCGGGCTTCCTCGATCTGGAGCACGGGCTCTACACGCGTCCGCCGCCCGGCGGCGAATGGTATGACGGCATCGCGGCGCGCGTCTCGTCCTGGCTCGCCGACACCGATGACGATCCGGGCGACCGGCTGGTGATCATGCACGGCATGTCGAGCCGCGTCCTGCGCGGAGTGATGACCGGGCTGCCGGTGCAGCCGCGCTTCGCCGCGCCGGTGGCGCCGGACCTGCCCCAGGGCTCGATCGTGCGGATCGAGCATGGCGTGGAGACCGTGGTGCACACCGGCGCCGGGCGCGGCGCGGCGCCGGCATGAGCGGGCTGGTGTTCCTGCTGCTGCTCGCCCAGGCGCGTGTGCCGCTCGGCACCTTCGAGGGCTGGGGCGCGTTCCGCGATCCCTCTCCGCTACGCTGCTTCGCCATTGCCCGGCCGGTGGAGAAGCATGCGAACGCGCAGCCCTTCGCCAGCGTGGCGACCTGGCCGCGCGACGCGGTGCGCAACCAGCTGCACATAAGATTGAGCCGCGCGCGCGCGCCCGACGCGCGCGTGACGCTGTCGATAGGGGAGCGCCGCTTCGAGCTGCAGGCGGGGGATGCCGATGCCTGGGCGCCCGATGCGCGCACCGACGCCGCGATCGTCGCGGCGATGCGGGCGGGGCGGAGCATGAGCGTGGAGACGATGGGCGCGAACGGCGCGCCCTTTGCCGACAGCTATGCCCTTCGGGGCGCGGCGACCGCGATCGACGCCGCCGCGCTCGGTTGCGCGGGGCGATAGAGCGCGCTCCTGGTCTCGGACGCCATTTCCGTCATCCCTCGTTCTCGCCGGCATCCCCGCGCAGGCGGGAATGCCGGTGAAGAATGAAACGGCCGGGGCGTTGAACCCCGGCCTCATGTCCTTGTCCTGACGGCCAGTGCCTAGGGCTGCTTCGCCGCCGGTGCGCCGCCCGATGCGGCCAGCTTCGCGCTGGCTGCCGCCTGGATGCGCTTGTTGAGCGCGGTGTCGGTCTGCATGGCCTGGCCGATCGCGTTGAAGCGCTCGGGGGTCAGGCCCGCGGCGGTGGCGGCGGCAGCCATCTTGGTGCCCTTGTCGGCCTCGGGGGTGGCGGTGTCCTTGCGGATCTTGTCGATCTCGAGCGCCGCGGTGGCGAACTGGCCGACTTCGGCCTCGCTCACCGGCCCGGCTGCCTGTGGCGCGGCGGGTGCCGGAGCCGTCTGAGCCGGATCGGCAGGAGGGGTCTGCGGCGCGGTCTGGGCCAGCGCGGCCGGGGCGATGGCCAGCGTCGCGCCGGCGAGGATTGTACCAAAGAGATTCATACTGCACTCCAAAAAACGCAACCAACTCACCCCTTTGAACGCAAGGCTGCGGTGCACGGATGCAACAGGACAAGCCGAACGCGGTGCGTCGTGGCTCCGCCGGGGTTAACCGAGATAGACCTTCAGGCCGGCGACGAGCGCGTCGAACACGGTGCGCACGCGTGCCAGGCCGCGCAGGTCCTCGTGGCAGACCACCCAGGTCTCGAGGTCGAACCGGAAGTCGGGCAGCAGGCGGACCAGCCCGTCGCGCCGGCCGATCGGCACCTGGCAGATGCCGATGCCCAGCCCCGCGCGGATGGCGGCGAGCTGGGCATGGTCGCTGTCGCTGCGAAAGCCCAGCTCACCGAGCTTCACGGGGAAACCCGCCGCCTGCACCGCGCGCAGCGTCGGCGAATCGCTCTGGGGGCCGATCAGCCGGTGGCCGGCGAGATCGGCGAAGCGGACGGGATGCGGCCGGCCGGCAAGATAGTCCGGATGCGCGTGCACGCCGAGCGGCACCGCGCCGATGCGCCGGGCGACCAGCGCTTCCTGCCGCGGCGGCACCATCCGGACGGCCACATCGGCCTCGCGGCGCAGCACGTCCTCGTTGCGGTTGCTCGGGCTCAGCTCGATCACCAGGCGCGGATATCGGCGGGCCAGGGTGGCGAGGACCGGCGGCAGCGCCTCCACCGCGATCACTTCGCTGGCGGTGACGCGCACCGTGCCGGCAATCTCGTCGGGCGCCGCCGAGGCGGTGCGGACGAATGCGTCGGAAGCGAGCGCCATGGCGTGGGCATGCTCGTGCAGCGCCTGTCCCCGCTCCGTGGGCGTGAGCCCGCCGGGGGAGCGCGTGAACAGCGGCGTGCCCAGCGCCGCCTCGAGCGCCTCGATCCGCGTCCGAACCGTCGGCTGCGCAAGATTCAGCCGACGCGCCGCGCCGGACAGGCTGCCGGTCTCCAGCACCGCCAGAAAGGCGCGCTGCTGCTCCCAGTCGATCGGGCTCATCAAATTCCTGTATACGGACTGCAAAGGTTAGGCAATTTTCTGCCAGTCCGACTCTCTCCATAGCTGGCGACGCAAGTGGTGATGGAGATGAGAATGTCTGGAATTGCATTGGTGCTGGGCGCGACCGGCGGTGTGGGCGGCGAGACGGCGCGGGCGCTGCTCGCCCGGGGGTGGCAGGTGCGCGGGCTGGTCCGCCAGATCCGCCCCGAGCTCGATCCCCGGATCGACTGGCGCGAGGGCGATGCGATGGTCCGCGGCGACGTGCTGGCCGCGGCGGAGGGCGCGGCGGTGCTGGTCCATGCGGTGAACCCGCCCGGCTATCGCGAATGGGACAAGCGCGTGCTGCCGATGCTGGAGAACAGCATCGAGGCGGCCTGGGCCAATGACGCCCGCCTCGCGCTGCCGGGCACGATCTACAATTACGACCCCGCCGAAACCCCGGTCGCGCGGCCCGATTCGCCGCAGGAGCCGGGCACCCGGAAAGGCGCGATCCGCAAGGCGATGGAGGCGCGGATCGCCGAATCCGGGGTGCGCGCGCTGATCCTGCGCGCCGGCGACTATTATGGGCCGCGGCCGGGCAACAGCTGGCTCTCGCAGGGAATGATCACCCCGGGCAAGCCGGTGACGCGCGTGACCAATCCGGGGCGGCGCGGCGTGGGGCATGCCTGGGCCTATCTGCCCGATGTCGGCGAGACTTTTGCCCGGCTGCTCGATCGCGAGGCGGAAATGCCGCGCTTCGCCCGCTTCCATTTCGCCGGCCATTGGGATCCGGACGGCAGCGGCTTCCCGGCGGCGATCGCGGCGGCGGCGGGCGGCAAGGCGAAGCATGCCCGCCTGCCCTGGGCCCTGCTGCCGCTCGCCGCGCCGTTCAATCCCACCCTGCGCGAGCTGATCGAGATGCGCCCCTTCTGGAACCACCCCGTGCGCCTCGACAATCGCGAGCTGGTGGCCTTTCTGGGCGAGGAGCCGCGCACCGGGCTGGTCGAATCGCTGCGGACCAGCCTGGAGGCGCTGGGCTGCGCCTGATGCCCGTGATGGGCTGCCGGCATGAACGATGTCAGCAGCCTGATCGCGCTCATCCTTTTCGCGCTCTTCGTCTCGGGATTGCTTGGGAAGGTGGCGGCGCTGGGCAATTGGGCGCTCTGGCTGATGCGCGGCCTGTCCGCGATCTCGGTCGCGCTGATCCTGGCGGACCTTATCCTGGGATACAGGATCGTCCTTCCCGGCTCGGAGATGCTGATTCGCCCGGCCCTGTTCGTCTGTCTGGTCGTGTTGCTCCATGGCCTCTGGCAGAACATCGGCACCCGTGGCGCGGGTGCTGACGAGCCGGGCTGACACCCGCAATTTCGCGAAGGTGGAATTCCGCGCGAAAATCCACTACATGGCGCGCATGCAGACAGCTTCGGCCGCGCCCCCGCCCGTTCACGGGCCCATCGAGCCTATGCCCATTCCCGGGCACATCGACCCCGTGCCCGTGCCCCGTCCCGCGGTGGCGCGCGCGGACGGCCGCATCGACCTGATCGGTCTCGCGCGCGAGCAGCTTCGCGCGGTGCTCGCCGATGCCGGGCTGGAGCCGAAACAGGCCAAGCTGCGCGCCAAGCAGATCTGGCACTGGATCTACAATCGCGGCGCGACCGACTTCGCGGCGATGACCGACATCGCCAAGGCGCAGCACCCCTGGCTCGCGGAGCGCTTCGTGATCGGCCGCCCCGAAGTGGTGGAGGCGCAGGTCTCCACCGACGGCACGCGCAAATGGCTGCTCCGCTCGGCGGACGGCCAGGACTACGAGATGGTCTTCATCCCCGATGCGGACCGCGGCACGCTCTGCGTCTCCAGCCAGGTGGGCTGCACGCTCAACTGCCGCTTCTGCCACACCGGCACGATGCGGCTGGTGCGCAACCTCACCGCGGGCGAGATCGTCAGCCAGGTGATGCTGGCGCGCGATGCGCTGGGCGAGTGGCCGAGCCAGCCCGAGGGCCGCATGCTCACCAACATCGTGATGATGGGCATGGGCGAGCCGCTCTACAATTTCGACAATGTCCGCGACGGGCTGGCGATCGTGATGGACGGCGACGGGCTCGCGCTCTCCAAGCGCCGCATCACCCTGTCGACCAGCGGCGTGGTGCCGATGATGGCGCGCGCCGGCGAGGAGATCGGCGTGAACCTGGCGGTGTCGCTCCACGCGATCACCAAGGAAGTGCGCGACGAGATCGTGCCGCTCAACCGGAAATACGGGATCGAGGAGCTGCTCCAGGCCTGCGCCGATTATCCGGGCGCCAACAATGCCCGGCGCATCACCTTCGAATATGTGATGCTGAAGGACAAGAACGACAGCGACGCCGATGCCCGCGAGCTGGTCCGCCTGCTCAAGAAGTACAAGCTGCCGGCCAAGGTGAACCTGATCCCCTTCAACCCCTGGCCGGGCGCACCGTACGAATGCTCGGCGCCGGAGCGGATCCGGGCGTTCAGCAACATCGTGTTCGAGGCGGGCATCTCCGCGCCCGTCCGCACGCCGCGCGGGCGCGACATCGACGCCGCCTGCGGCCAGCTCAAGACCGCGGCCGAGAAGAAGAGCCGCGCCCAGATGGACCGCGAGGCCGAGGAGAAGATGGCGGCGCTCGGGTGATCGCTCAATAGCCGGGCGGGATCGTCACGCCCGGCGGAATGCGCGCCACCGTGGTGAACAGCCGAAGCTTTCCGGGATTTCCGGTCACCGTCATCAGATTGAGCAGATAGGGGGCGCCGGCCTTGTCGCGCCGGATGAAGGCGCGTCGTTCGATCGCACCGCGCGTGCCGGTCATCCCGGGTATCGCGCGCCATGCGCCGCCGGCGGTGAGTCCGGACGCCACGGCGTCGGTGAGGCCGGGACGCGGATCGGCGAGCAGGACGATCCTGCATCCCGCGGCACCGGCATCGGCGAACAGGATCTGCCCGTCCGGCAGCGTCTTCGAGCCGAGAGTCGCGCGTGCCATCAGCGCCGTGACGGCCGGGCCGTGCGACGTGGCATCCCTGGGCGCACCGAATTCGAGGCCGAGCGACTGGACCGTCTTGATCACCCTGTCGGCGGCCTCCGGGCCGGCGGGCATCGTCACCGCGCCGCTCGCCAGCGCATAACAGGCAGTGTCGCTGAACCTCGCCACCTGGGCTGCGGCACTCTGCTGCGCCTGCGCCCTGCCCGGCAGGGCCGCGCAGAGGAGCATGGCAAAGCCTGTGATCACCCATTCGCCGTGCGACATTGCTCTCCCCCTCCGGTCGCCGCGATCCTGGACCATGGGTGTTAACGGTGCATGACGCGGCTTTCCTTTGCCGCCCGGCGCGCTAGGGAGGCGGTGGCCCGCCGGTTCCTCGAGGATTTCTCCACCATGGCGCTCGATCCCGCCGCCCTGATCCTCCCCGCTGCCGCCGGCATGCTCGGGGGCGTGATGAACGCGCTGGCGGGCGGCGGCACCTTCGCGACGCTGCCGGCGCTGATCGCGCTCGGCCTGCCCTCGAACATCGCCAATGCCACCTCCAACGTCGCCCTGCTGCCGGGCGCGGGCGCGAGCGCCTGGGAATATCGCGACGAGCTGGCGCCGGTGGGCGGCCTGTCGGTGCGGGCGCTCGCCGGGATCACCTTTGCCGGCGGGCTGGTCGGCAGCATGCTGCTCGTGCTCACGCCGACCCGGGCGTTCGACATGATCATTCCCTGGCTGCTGCTCTTCGCCTTCGTCGTGATGGCGTTCGGCCGCCGCGCCTCGGACTGGCTGCACGCCCGGGTGACCATCGGGACGCGCACGCTCGTCACCGCGCAGAGCCTGCTCGGCATCTATGGCGGCTATTTCGGCGGCGGCGTGGGGCTGATCACCACCGCGGTCTATGGCCTGCTCGCTGGCGCCGACCCGCGCTCGCTCTTCTCGATCCGCACGCTGATGCTCGCGGTGGCCAATTTCGCGGCGGCGCTCGTCTTCATCGCGATCGGCATGGTGCGCTGGTGGGCCTGCCTGCCGATGCTCGCCGGCGGGATCCTGGGCGGCTGGCTGGGCGCGCGGATCGGCAAGCGGCTCTCGCACCGGCTGGTGCGGGCCTGGACGCTGCTCGTCACTGGCGGCACCACCATCGTGTTCTTCGTGCGTGCCTATGGATGATCGGCTAGGATAGGGCCATGCAGGTCTATCGCCACCGGCTGGTCACGCGCATCTGGCACTGGATCAACGCGCTCGCCGTGCTGGTGATGATCCCCAGCGGGCTGATGATCTTCAATGCGCATCCGCGCCTCTACTGGGGCAATTACGGCGCGAATTTCGACCATGCCTGGCTCAGCCTGCCGCGCTGGCCCGGCTGGCTGACCCTGCCATCGACCTACGACCTGGCCGGCGCCCGGCACTGGCATCTGTTCTTCGCGCTGGTGCTGGCCTTCTCGCTGCTGGTCTATCTGCCCTGGAGCCTGGCCAACCGGCACTTCCAGCGCGACCTGCGCTTCCGCCGCGACGAACTCACCACCGCGCACGTCGCCGAGGATCTTCGGGCGCATTGGGAGATGCGCTTCCACGATCCGGAGGACCCGCGCGCCTATAATCTCTTCCAGAAGGCTAGCTACGCCTTCGTGCTGTTCGTGCTGCTGCCGCTGCTCATCTGCACCGGCCTGGCGCTGGCGCCGGGCATGTGGCCCTGGCTGGCCGACCTGTTCGGCGGGCGGCAATCGGCGCGCTCGCTCCATTTCATCGCGATGGCGCTGCTGACCGGTTTCCTGGTGGCGCACCTCACCCTGGTGATCCTGGCCGGCCCGGTGAACGAGGTCCGCTCGATGATCACCGGCTGGTGGAAATCGCCCGAAACGGAGCCGGAGGCATGATCACTCGGCGCGGCCTGATCGTCACCGGTGGCGCGACGCTGCTCGCGGGCTGCGACGCGTGGAGCGGGAGCCCGGTGCTGCTGAGCGCCGAGGAAGCGCATCGCTATCTCCAGCGTTCGATCACCGGCCGCGCCGCGCTCGCCCGCGAGTTCCGCCCGGAGCAGCGCAGCCCGCGCTTTCGGACGAACGGCACCGCCAATCCCGATACGCCCGAATATGCCGCGCTCGCCGCCGGCCGCTTCGCCGACTGGCGGCTGCAGGTTAGCGGGCTGGTGCGCCAGCCGCTCTCGCTCAGCCTTGCCCAGCTGCGGGCGCTGCCCCAGCGCGCGCAGATCACCCGGCACGATTGCGTCGAGGGCTGGAGCGCGATCGGCAAATGGCAGGGGCCGCGGCTGGAGACCGTCCTTCAGCTCGCCGGGTTGCGCGACGGCGCGCGCTACATCGTCTTCCACTGCGCCGACGTGTTCGGCCGGCGCCGGATCCCCTATTACGAGTCGATCGACCTGGTGGACGCCTTCCACCCCCAGACGATCCTCGCCTGGGCGATGAACGACGCGCCGCTCGGCATCGGGCACGGCGCGCCGCTGCGCCTCCGGGTCGAGCGCCAGCTCGGCTACAAGCACGCGAAATATGTGATGCGGATCGAGGCGGTGGCGAGCCTGGCCGGGATCGGCCGGGGCAAGGGCGGTTTCTGGGAGGATATCGCCGGCTATGAATGGTATGGCGGCATCTGATTTCGCAGCTGCGGAAATATTGCGGAAATCGCGTGCTTCCCTAAAGTGGCTATGGGGGGCTGTTACATCGGGTGGTGGTGACGGCTTAATGGCGTTGATCGATCGTTTTTTCGCACGCGCAGTCAGGCGCGGACAACTTACCGTCATCCACGCGGATGGCACCCGGCGCAGCTTCGGCGAAGCCGATCCGGCGCTCAAGCCGGTAACGATCCGTTTCGGAGCAGGCGCGGCGCGGCGCATCCTGCGCGATCCGTCGCTGGGCGCGGCCGAGGCGTTCATGGACGGCGGCATCGAGATCGAGCAGGGCGATATCCTCGACCTGCTGATCCTGTTCGCGTCGAACAACCGCTGGGAAGACAATGATTCGGTGCTCTTCCCCAGCGCGTTCAAAAAGGCGGTCGACGCCGTGATGTTCCGGCTCGGCCGGATCAACATGGAGCGCCGTTCGAAGCGGAACGTCGCGCATCACTACGACCTGTCGGGCAAGCTCTACGATCTCTTCCTCGATACCGACCGGCAATATAGCTGCGCCTATTTCAGCGAGGCCGGCATCAGCCTCGAACAGGCCCAGCTCGACAAGAAGGCGCATATCGTCGCCAAGCTGGCGCTGAAGCCGGGCATGAAGGTGCTCGACATCGGCTGCGGCTGGGGCGGCATGGCGCTCTACATCCACCAGAAGACGGGCGCCGAGGTGCTGGGCGTCACCCTGTCGGAGGAGCAGCTCAAGGTCGCCCGCCAGCGCGCGCGCGATGCCGGCGTGGCGGACAAGGTGAAGTTCGAGCTGATCGACTATCGCCATGTCATCGGCCAGTTCGACCGGATCGTCTCGGTCGGCATGTTCGAGCATGTCGGCACGCCGCATTACCGCACCTTCTTCCGCAAGGTGCGCGAGCTGCTGACGCCCGAGGGGGTGATGCTGCTCCACACCATCGGCAGGGCGGGCGGCCCCGGCGTCACCGATGCCTTCACCCTGAAATACATCTTCCCCGGCGGCTATATCCCGGCGCTCTCCGAGATCGCCCAGGGCTATGAGGGGCTGCGCTATTTCATGACCGATGTGGAGGTGCTGCGCCTCCATTATGCCGAGACGCTCAAGCACTGGTATGAACGCACCGTCGCGGCGCGCGACGCGATCGTCGGCCTGTATGACGAGCGCTTCTATCGCATGTGGTGCTTCTACCTGGCGGGGTGCCATGTGAGCTTCCAATATGGCGGGCTGGTCAACTACCAGCTCCAGTTCTCGCGCTCGCGCGACGCGCTGCCGCTGACCCGCGACTATATGGTCGAGGCGGAACGGGCCCTGCGCGAGCCGCACAAGGTGACGCTGCGCCAGGCCGGTCAGGCCGGGTAGGCGGCGTCCATCCGCGCGATCTTGGCGCGGACGATCTCCTCGAGCACGTCCGCGTCGACATCGGCCAGCCGCTTGACGTAGAGGCAGCCCTTGCCGGTCTTGTGCCTGCCGAGCCGGTTCAGGACTTCGCTCTGATCGGCATTGCCGTCGAGCACATAGAGGACCAGCTCGGCCTTGCGGGGCGAGAAGCCGATCCGGCACATCTCGCCGGTGCGGCCGCTGTCATAGGTGTAGCGATAGCTGCCGAAGCCGATGATCGAAGGCCCCCACATCTTCGGCGGCTCGCCGGTCAATCGCGCCATCATCGCGCAGACCGCCTCGGCATCGGCGCGGCGCGCCTCGTCCGGTACGGCGGCGATGAAATCGGCGACGCTGACCTCGGTCGCCTTGGTCTTGAGCTCGGCCATCTGCCTCTCCCGAGTCGGTGCGGGGGAGCATGCCCCAGCCACGGAACTTGCGGAAGCGGCCCCGCGCCCCTAAGGCGCACGCCGTTTCCCCGCACATCCTTTGGAGTCGCCCATGTCGGACAAGATCAACCGCGTCGTGCTCGCCTATTCGGGCGGCCTGGACACGAGCGTGATCCTGAAATGGCTCCAGCAGGAATATCAGTGCGAGGTGGTGACCTTCACCGCCGATCTCGGCCAGGGCGAGGAGCTGGAGCCAGCGCGCAAGAAGGCCGAGATGGCCGGCGTCAAGCCCGAGCACATCTTCATCGACGATCTGCGCGAGGAGTTCGTCAAGGACTTCGTCTTCCCGATGATGCGGGCGAATGCGCTCTATGAGGGCCTGTATCTGCTCGGCACCTCGATCGCGCGGCCGCTGATCGCCAAGCGCCAGATCGAGATCGCCAAGCTGGTGAATGCCGATGCGGTGAGCCACGGCGCCACCGGCAAGGGCAATGACCAGGTCCGCTTCGAGCTCGGCTATTACGCGCTCAACCCGGACATCAAGGTGATCGCGCCGTGGCGCGAATGGGACCTGACCAGCCGCACCCGGCTGATCGAGTTCGCCGAGCAGCACCAGATCCCGGTGAGCAAGGACAAGCGCGGCGAATCGCCCTTCTCGACCGACGCGAACCTTCTCCACACCTCGAGCGAGGGCAAGGTGCTCGAGGATCCGTGGGAGGAAGTGCCCGACTATGTCTATTCGCGCACGGTGAACCCGGAAGACGCGCCGAACGAGCCCGAGACGATCACGATCGATTTCGAGCGCGGCGACGGCGTGGCGCTGAACGGCCAGGCGATGTCGCCGGCGACGCTGCTCACCGCGCTCAACGAGCTTGGCCGCAAGCACGGCATTGGCCGGCTCGACCTGGTCGAGAATCGCTTCGTCGGCATGAAGAGCCGCGGCATGTACGAGACGCCGGGCGGCACCATCTATCACCTCGCCCATCGCGGCATCGAGCAGATCACGCTCGATCGCGGTGCCGCGCACCTCAAGGACGAGCTGGCGCCGCGCTATGCCGAGCTGATCTACAACGGTTTCTGGTTCGCGCCCGAGCGCGAGATGCTGCAGGCCGCGATCGACCATAGCCAGGAGAAGGTGACGGGCACGGTGCGCCTGAAGCTCTACAAGGGCAGCGTGATCGTCACCGGCCGCAAGTCGCCGTACAGCCTCTATTCGGAAAAGGTCGTGACCTTCGAGGACGATCAGGGCGCATACGACCAGCGCGACGCGGCAGGCTTCATCAAGCTCAATGCGCTGCGGCTCCGTCTATTGGGCCGCCGCGACCGCTGACGCGCGACGACCGGGCCGGCGACTGTCCGGCCCGGTGCCCTGCTTATTTGCCGCAGCGGCAATCGGGGCCGCACTTGCAGTCGGTGCAGGTGCAGCTGGGCTTGCAGCGCCGGTCGGCTTCTTCGCGGGTCGTCATGTCGATATCTCCTCGTTGGTGAGGCGGGCCGGATAGGCGCAGCCGCTGCGCCACGCTTGAACGCAGGGGCTAAAGTCGCGTCAGCGTCGTCGCCGGCAGCCCGAAGGTGCGCTTGAACACCCGGCTGAAATGCGCCGAATCGGCAAAGCCCGCCGCATGCGCCGCCTCGGTGAGCGACAATCCCTCCGAATAGCCCTGCACGGCGCGGAACAGGCGCAGCCACAGCACATAGGTCTTGAAGGCCAGGCCGGTCTGCTCGACGAACAAATGGCGCAGGCGGCTCGGTGAAAGCGGGATATCGGCCGAGGCGCTGGCGAGCGTGAGGGGTTCGTCCAGATGCCCGGCCGCATGCGCGATCATGCGGAGGATGCGCGGATCGGGCAGGGGGGCCTCCGCGCGGGGGACGATCGCCTCCACGATCCCATATCCCGCCTCCAGCAGCACCGCCCGTTCCAGCGCCGCCGCGAATGTTTCCCGCAGCGCCATGGCGGCCGCGCCCACCTTCGCCGGATCGAGCACGACCAGCGGCGCTTCCTGGAACAGCGCGTGCCGCAGCGCCCGTCCCGTCCGGCTTTCGGGCTCGACGAAGACGAAGGCGAGCAGGCCGCGTGCCTCGAACCGGTGGCACGCATCGGCGTTCACCGCCAGCGCCGGGCCGCGCCGCCGGATGCCGGCGCAGTCGAGCATCAGGTCGCCGGACAAGGCGATGGTGATCTGGATCGCATGGTGCGCGTGGAAGCCGGCATCGCCGAATCCCTCCGGCGCGTCGAGCACCCAGACGCTCAGGCCCTGTGCCATGGCCAGCTTCGCATGCCCCCGCGCCATGCCAAGGGTGTATGCGGGGCCCGTCCGAATGTCAGCCCCGTGTTCGCGCCATGGGAGCGGGCGGTCTCGACGGCGCTCGCTCCCTAACGGGCTCTTAACCATGTTGGGCTAGACCCGGGTCATGCCCGCGAGCTCCCTTCCGATGCGTTGGCGCGAGTCCGTGCTCGCGGTGCTGCTCGCGACAGTGCTCACTCTGGCCTGGACGCTGCGCGACTGGCACGATCTCGCCGCGCTCCGCCTGCCCGACACCGACGACATGGTGCGCCTCCAGCAGATTCGCGACTGGCTGGCGGGGCAGCGCTTCGCCGACCTTGCCCAGCACCGCCTCGGGCCGGCGCCGGGGCTGGAGATGCACTGGTCGCGGCTCGCCGATCTGGTTCCCGCCGGACTGATCGCCGCGCTGACGCCGCTGCTTGGCGGGCATGGCGCGGCACTGGTCGCGGTGATCCTGTGGCCGGCCTCGCTGTTCTGCGCGGCGCTGGCGTTGACCGGCGCGGTGGCGGGTCGCCTGGGCGCGCCGGCGGCGACGGCGATCCTGCTCGCCGCGCTCGCCTATCCGGCAACCAGCCTGTTCCTGCCCGGGCGGATCGACCATCACGGATTGCAGCTCGTCCTGATCCTGTACCTGGTGCGTGCGCTGCTCGGCACGGGCAGTTTCCGGGCCGGCGCGGGCGCGGCGCTCGCCGTGACGGCGTCGCTCGTCATCGGGCTCGAGACCCTGCCGCTGCTCGGCGTCGCCGGCGCTGCGCTGGTGCTGCTCTGGGTCATGGACCGGCCGGGCGGCCGCGACCGGCTGCTCGGCTTCGGCATCGCCCTGCCGCTCGCGCTTGCCGGGGCGGCCATCCTCTTCCGCACGAGCGGCTGGAGCGTGCCGGCCTGTGACGGCTTCACCGGAATATTGTGGCGCGCGGCGCAATGTGCCGCGCTCGCGCCGATGGGGCTCGCCCTGTTCGCCGTCGCGGCGCCGCATGGGCTGCGCGCACGCGCCGCCGCCGCCGGGATCGCAGGGGCGGTGGCGGCGGTGGCGGTGCTGCTGCTCGCGCCGCAATGCCTCGATCCCTATGGCGAGGTCGATCCGCTCCTCGCTCGCCTGTGGCTTGCCGAGGTCGGCGAGGCGCAGCCCCTGTTCGGCGCGCCGCCCGCCAATGCCATCGCCTATGCCGGGCTCGCGCTGGCCGGGCTGGCCGCGTCGCTCGTGATTGCCCGGCGACGGCGCGAGGCCGGCTGGTGGGTGCTGGCCGCGCTCCAGTTCGCCGCGCTGGCGATCACGCTGTTCCAGTTGCGCGGCGCCTATGCCGGGGCAATGCTCGCCGCCCCGGCCCTGGCAGTGACGATCGGCGCGGCGCGGGCCCGTGGTCCGCTCGTGCTGCTCGCCGCCTGGATTGCCGCGACCGGCATCCTCTATCCGATCGCCGCCACGGCACTCTTCCCGCCGCGTGCCGCCCCCGGGCCGAGCTGCACCACGCCGGAGAGCCTCGCCCGGCTCGCGGCGCTCCCGCCCGGGCATCTGCTCGCGCCGCTCGACCTGGGCGCCTATGCGCTCGCCGCCACGCCACACGCGGTGCTCGCCGCGCCCTATCACCGCAACAATCGGGGAAACCGTGCCATGTACGACTTCTTCCTGGGCCAGCCCGTGCAATCGGAAGCGATCGCGCGGGCCTGGGGCATCGATTACGTCGCCTTCTGCCCCGACGATCTCGACCGCTTCGCCAGGGAGGCGCGGGAGCCGCGCAGCCTCGCCGCCAGCCTGCGCGCCGGATCGGTGCCCGACTGGCTGGTGCCGATCGGCGACGGAGACGCGCCGCGTGCCTACAGGCTGGCGTCGCGCCACTGATGGAGCAGGCGGCCGCTCGCTGGTGGGAGACGCGCTGGTTTGCGCTCGCCGCGATCCTGGCGTCGTGCGTGCCGCTGCTCGCGCCGGGCGTGCCGCCGCTCACCGATCTGCCGGGGCATATCGGCCGGTTCCGGGTGATGCTCGGCACCGATGCGGACATGCTCGGCCAATGGTATCATTTCCAATGGCGGCTGATCGGCAATCTCGGCGCTGATCTGCTGGTCGCGGGCCTTGCACCGCTGGCGGGGCTGGAGCCGGCAGTGAAGCTGGTCGCGATCGCGACGGTCGCGCTTTCCGCCGCCGGCATCCTGTGGATCGCGCGGGAGGTCCATGGCCGGGTCACGCCCTTCGCGCTGTTCGCGCTGCCGCTGGTCTACAACTACGCCTTTCATTTCGGCTTCCTCAACTTCGCGCTGGCGGCGGCGCTCGCGCTCAACGGCTTCGCCCTGTGGCTGCGGCTCGGGCGGCAGGGCCGGACGAGGCTGCGCGCGGCGCTGTTCCTGCCGCTAGCGTGCGTCGTCTGGGTGGCGCATGTCATGGGCTGGGGGATGCTGGGGCTGATGGTCTTCGGCGCCGAGCTGGCGCTGCGGCGCCGGCAGGGCCGCGGATGGATCGATGCGGCGATGCGCGCCGCCATCGCCTGCCTGCCGCTCGCGTCGCCGCTGCTGCCGCTGCTGCTGCTCTGGCGGCCAGGTGGCGGCGGCGGGATCACCGAGCGCTTCTTCAGCCTGCGCAAGGTCTCGTGGCTGGCGATCTTCCTGCGCGACCGCTGGTGGCCGTTCGACTTCTGCTCGGTGCTGCTGCTCTGGGGACTGGTCTATCGGAGCGCGCGCAACCCGCGCTTCGGCCATGCGGCGGCATTGACGGGCGCGTGCCTGATGCTGGCCGGCGCTTTCCTGCTCATCCCCTACAAGCTGTTCGGTTCCGCCTATGCCGATATGCGGCTGGCACCGTTCATCGTCCTGCTGGCGTTGCTCGCGATCCGCGTCGACAAGGGCATCGGCGCGCGCGAGCTGCGCTGGCTGGCGATCGCCGGCCTGGCGTTCTTCCTGGCGCGGACGGCGGGCACCACGATCAGCTTCTGGCAATATGGCCGCGAATATGATCGCCAGCTCGCCGCGCTCGACCATGTTCCGCGCGGCGCGCGGATCGTCGCGTTCGTCGGCGACAATTGCATCGATCCCTGGGCGCTGAGCCGGCTCGATCACCTCTCCGGCCTGGCGATGGCACGCCGCGCGGCCTTTTCCAACGACCAGTGGGAGCTCGCCGGCTCGGCGCTGCTCACCATCGACGCGCCCGCGATGGGGGCGTTCGCGATCGATCCGTCCGAAGTGGTCCTCGCCGCCCCCTGCAAGGACAAGCAGGACCGGATGACCATCGACCAGGCGCTGCGCGGCTTCCCGCGCGACGCGTTCGACTATGTCTGGCTGATCGCGCCGCCGCCCTTCGACGCGCGGCTGCTCGCCGGCACGACGCCCGTCTGGCGGGACGGCGCCAGCGGGCTGTACAAGATCGACAGGAACCGCTTGTCGGGCGGCGTCCCTGCGCACTAGAAGGCGCGGATGGACAGGGGCGACGCGTTGCAATGGTGGCAGACACGATGGTTCGTGGCGCTCTGCACCTTCATAGCCATCATTCCGCTGCTCTGGCCCCAGATCCCGCCGCTGGTCGATCTGCCCGGCCATATGGGGCGCTACCGCGTCCAGTTCACTTATGACCAATATCCCTTCCTCCAGGAATGGTACGACTTCCGCTGGAGCCTGATGGGCAATCTGGGCGTCGACCTGCTGGTCATCCCGCTGCACCATGTCTTCGGGCTCGAGGTGGCGGTGAAGCTGATCGTCATCGCGATCCCGGCGATGACGGTGGCGGGCATGCTGTGGATCGCGCGCGAGGTACATGGCCGCATCCCGGCGACCGCGCTGTTCGCGCTGCCGCTCGCCTATGCCTTCCCCTTCCATTTCGGCTTCGTCAATTTCGCGCTGTCGATGGCGTTCGCGCTGCTGGCGTTCGGCTGGTGGCTGCGGCTGGCGCGGCTGGGCAAGTTCGTCTTCCGCTCGATGGTGTTCCTGCCGATCTCGGTGCTGATCTGGGTCTGCCACACCTATGGCTGGGGCCTGCTCGGCATCCTCGCCTTCTCGGCCGAGTTGATCCGCCAGCACGATCTGCGCCGCAATCCGCACGTGCCGTGGCACAAGGACCTAGTCGGCGGCTGGATCCTGCCCTGGTTCCATGCCGGCCTGCAGTGCGTGGTGCTCGCGCCGCCGGCATTGCTGATGGTGCTGTGGCGCTCCGGCGGGCACGTCACCGGCCAGACCTTCGACATGTTCAACTGGCGCGCGAAGATGCTGTGGATCACCCAGGTCTTCCGCGATCGCTGGCAGCTGTTCGACCTGGCCTCGGTGGGCGTGCTGTTCCTGCTGCTGTTCAAGGCGGTGCGCGATCCGAACATCCAATATTCGCGCAATCTGGCGCTGTCGGGCATCTTCCTCACCCTGGTCTACATCTTCCTGCCGCGCGTCGTGTTCGGATCGGCCTATGCCGACATGCGGCTGGTGCCCTTCCTGCTCGCCATCGGCATCCTCGCGATCCGGCCCAAGCCCGGCCTGTCGATCCGGGGCGCCGCCACCGTGGCGGCGCTCGGCATGGCCTTTTTCTGCGTCCGCATCGGCGCCACGACCTGGAGCTTCCTGCTCTACAGCGGCACCTATGACCGCGAGCTCAAGGCGCTCGAGCACCTGCCCCGGGGTGCCCGGCTGATCAGCTTCGTCGGCGAGACCTGCCGCTACGAGTGGAAGCAGACGCGCCTCCAGCACGTCCCCGCCCTCGCGCTCGAGCGCAAGCTCGCCTATACCAACGATCAATGGTCGATGGCCGGCGGGCAGCTGCTCACCGTGCGCTATGCCGCCGCCAGGCGCTTTGCCCATGACCCGTCGCAGATCGTCACCGACGTGCAGTGCCCGCGCGAATATTGGCGCCCGGTGGCCTGGGCGCTGGCACGCTTCCCGCGCGATGCGTTCGACTATGTCTGGATGATCGAGACGCCGGCCTATAATCCGCGCTTCGAGCAGGGGCTGATCCCGCTGTGGCGCGACGGATCGAGCGCGCTGTTCAAGATCGATCATTCGGTGCCCGCGCCGGTGATCGAGCCGGGCGAACTGCCGGTGCCGCGCTGGGAGCGCGACATCATCCTGCGCGAGGGGCATCAGGGCGGCAGCAGCCTGCCGGATCCGGAGGCGAGCCCGGTGCCGGAGGAATCGCCCGAGCCGGTCGCCTCCTCCAGCCCGTCGCCCACGCCCAGCCCGACGGCCCGGGCGAAGCACCGGGGCAGGGTCCGCCACTAGGCCGGATCCGCCCGCTTCCGCCTTTCCGGCGGAGCGGCCGGGGATTTCAATGTAGGATTTCGGCTGCTCCACCCTGGCGGATGCAGCCTGGCGCGTCTTTCCCCCTTGATCGAACCCGCCGCGCGAGCCCGTGCGGGAAGCGAAAACACGGGCCCCCTAGCGCAAGCTTCCGCGGTGCGCGCCGGTGGCGAAGCATGCCGGCGCCCGTGCCCTGCCAGGGCCGGGCGGCGCCGCGCGCCGCGCCTAGCAGCCGCGCCGGAAGGGCGTCAGCTCGCCCAGATATTCCTGCTCCTGCGCCACTGCCTCGCGCTCGCGCTCCAGATAGTCGGCGACGGCGCGGCGGAAGCCCGGATCGGGGAGATAATGCGCCGACCAGGTGGTCACCGGCGCATAGCCGCGCGCGAGCTTGTGCTCGCCCTGCGCGCCCGCCTCCACCCGGGCCAGGCCGCGCGCGATCGCGGCGTCGATCGCCTGGTAGTAGCAGAGCTCGAAATGCAGGAAGGGCACTTCCTCGATCGCACCCCAATAGCGGCCATAGAGCGCGTCCGCGCCGATCAGGTTGAGGGCGCCGGCGATCGGCCGCCCGTCGCGCTCGGCCAGGATCAGCAGCACCTTGTCCGCCATCTCGCCGCCGAGCAGCGAGAAGAAGTCGCGGGTCAGATAGGGGCGGCCCCATTTGCGGCTGCCCGTGTCTTGATAGAAGGCCCAGAAGGCATCCCAATGCGCCTCGGTGATCTCGGCGCCACACAGATGGCGGATGGTCAGGCCTGCCACTGCCGCCGCGCGCTCCTTGCGGATCGCCTTGCGCTTGCGGCTGGCAAGGTCGCCCAGGAACTCGTCGAAGCTGCGATAGCCTTGGTTCGCCCAATGAAACTGGGTGCCGGTGCGGATCAGCCAGCCGGCTTCCTCGAACAGGGGCAGCTGGTCCGGCTCGAGAAAGGTGACATGCGCCGAGGACAGCCGGTTCCGGTCGGTCACTGCCTCGATCCCTGCGATCAGGCCGGGCGCCAGCGCGCCGTCGCGCAGCAGCAGCCGAGGACCCGGCACGGGCGTGAAGGGCACGGCGATCTGGAGCTTGGGATAATATTGGCCGCCCGCCTGCTCCCAGGCCTCGGCCCAGGCATGGTCGAAGACATATTCGCCCTGGCTGTGGCTCTTGGCATAGGCCGGCGCGATCGCCGCGGGGATGCCCCGCGCGTCCTCGATCACGATCGGCAGCGCTTGCCAGCCGGCGCGGGGGCTCACCGATCCCGAGCGCTCGAGGACCGAGAGAAAGCCATGGCTGACGAACGGGTTGCGCGTTCCCGCGCACGCGTCCCAATCCCCCGGCGGGATCGAGCTTACGCCATCGGCGATACGGGCGGTCACGGGAGCGGCGGGCACGGCATCCAGATAGGGACGAGGCCCGGCAAAGGGCAATGGCCTGCGTACGGGACTCAATCAGCCAACTCCGTCATCCCCGCGGAGGCGGGGATAACGAAGAATATCGCGGGGATGGCGAAGGGTGTCGCGAGGATAACGGAGAGAATCGCGGGGATGGCGAAAGAAATCAAAGCCTTGATCGAGTATGGACCTTAGCCTCGCTTCGCCTCGTCCCCGAACAGCCGCACCTCGCGCTGCGGCAGGGCGAGCGCGATGCCGTGCTCGTGGAACATCACCCAGAGCCGGTTGAGCACGTCGCTCTTCACATTGCCGACGCCGCTTTCGGGATCGCTGATCCAGGTGAGGATCTCATGCTCCACGCCACTCTCGCCAAAGGCCGAGAGGCGCACATTGGTGGGCGGATCGTCGAGAGCGCGCGGGCTTTCCTTCGCGGCGCGCAGCATCAGTGCCTGGGCGAGCTTGAGGTCGGAATCATAGGCGACGGTCACCGGGATGCGGACGCGGACGTTGCGATCGGTGTACGACCAGTTCTCCACTTCCTGGGTCATCAATATCTCGTTCGGGATCAGATGCTCCTTGCCGTCGCGGGTGACGACGCTCACCGCGCGCACGCCGATCTTGTTCACCCAGCCGAAGCTGTCGCCCACCACGATCACGTCGCCCGGCTTGATCGAGCGATCCATCAGCAGGATGATTCCGGCGATCAGGTTGCCGATCGTCTTCTGCAGGCCGAAGCCGATGGCCAGGCCGAACGCGCCCGAGAAGACGGTGAAGGCAGTCAGGTCGATCTCGAGCAGGTCGATGCCGACAAAGAAGGCGACGACCACCGCGGCGATCGCGGCCAGCTTCTGGAAGAGCAGCTTCTGCGTGGGATCGAAGCCGCGCGCGCCGGCGATCCACCGGGTCAGCATCCGGTTGAACAGGCGCACCCCGGCGAAGAGCAGCAGCACGGTGACGGCGATGCTGAGCAGCGAGAGCAGGGTGAGCCGGCGCTGGCCGATCTGGACGCCGACCCGGTCGAGCGTGTCCTGCGTCGCCGCGAACCCGCCGATCGCATGGCTCAATATGGCGGCGAAGGCGATGGCGGCCACGCCCCAGGCGATCCCGCGCGGCAGGTTGAGCCCGCGCAGCACCGCAACGGTGAACAGGGCGGCGGCGGCCCCGGTGGCAAAGCCCAGCCCCAGCGCGGCGAGCGGGTGCCAGGGCCAGGCGGAGAGGAGGATGCCGAGCAGCAGCGTCGCCACGCCGTGACGGATCACGTCGCAGATGCGCCCGCTGAACAGGGGGCCGTGATCGGCGTCGCGCGACCAATATCCGGCGATGCGCCCGCCGATCCTGCGGCCGGCGAACCAGCCGAGCGCCAGGGCGACGATGGCGAGCGCGGCGGCGATGCCGGCTTCGGACAGCTCGGGCGGCGAGGGAAGATCGTGCCCCGCCAGCCAGTCGCCGAACCGTTGCATCATCCGCGCATCCCGGCGAAGCGGGCCAGCCCCTGTTCGAGGTCGGCGATCAGGTCGTCCGGATCCTCGAGCCCGATCTGCAGGCGGACGACGGGTCCTGCCGCCTTCCACTCGGTGGCGGTCCGGAAGCGTTGCGGGTCGACCGGCAGGGCGAGGCTCTCATAGCCGCCCCAGCTATAGCCGATGCCGAAATGCTCCAGGCCGTCGATCAGCGCGGCGCGTTCCTTTTCGCCGCCGCCGGCGAGGACGAAGGAGAACAGGCCGGCGGGGCCCTTGAAGTCGCGGTGGAAGATCTCGTGCCCCGGGCAATCGGGCAGCGCCGGGTGGAGCACGCGCGCCACTTCGGGGCGGGTGCGGAGCCATTCGGCGATTCGCAGCGCCGCCCGGCCATGCTGCTCGAGCCGGATCGCCATGGTGCGCAGGCCGCGCGCGCCCAGCCAGGCATCGTCGGGGCTGGCCGTCTGGCCGAGCTGGTAGGTGGTGTCGCGCAGCGCCTGGTACTTGCCCCGTGCGGCGGTGACCGAACCCAGCATTACGTCGGAATGGCCGACGACATATTTGGTCGCGGCAAGGATCGTGTAGTCGATTCCGTGCGCGATCGCCGGGAAGAGCAGGGGTGTCGCCCAGGTATTGTCGAGCACCGTGGCGATGCCGCGATCCCTGGCCACCGCGACGATCGCCGGCACGTCCTGCACTTCGAAGGTCAGGCTGCCGGGGCTTTCGAGGAAGATCACGCGGGTGTTCGCGCGGCACAGCGCCGCGATGCCTTCGCCGATCAGCGGGTCATAATAGCTGGTCTCGATCCCCATCCGCCGGAGCAGGCCGTTGGCGAAGTTGCGCGTCGGGTCGTAGCTGCTGTCGGGGAGCAGCAGGTGGTCGCCCGGCGAGAGCAGGGCGAGCAGGGTCGAGGCGATCGCGGCGACGCCGGACGGGTAGAGCAGCGTCGCCTCGGCGCCCGGCTCGAGCTCGGTCAGCGCATCGGCGAGCGACCATTGGGTCGGCGTGCCCCGCCGGCCGTAGAACAGCCGGTGATGGGTATCGCTGGCGCCGCTGGCGCGCAGATGCGCCACATCGTCATAGAGGATCGTCGAGGCGCGCCACACCGGCGGGTTGACGATGCCCTGGGTCCACTCCTTGCGCCGGCCGGCGGCGACGACCTTGGTCTTGTCCTGTTTCTCGCTCATGCCGGGCCCAATGCCTTGGCGGTCTCGGGACGGCTACCCCATTCGGTCCAGCTGCCGTCGTACAGCGCGGCTTCGTTGTCGAGCAGGTGCGCGCCGAATGCCAGGATCGCGGCGGTGATGCCCGAGCCGCAGGTGGTGACCAGCGGGCGGGCCAGGTCGATGCCATGATCCTCGAACACGGCGCGGATATGATCGCGCGCCTGCCAGGTGCCGTCGGAGTTGAAGAACTTCGGATAGGGGACGTTGCGCGATCCCGGGATATGGCCCGCCGCGACTTCGGGGCGCGGATCGGCTTCCTCGCCGGTGAAGCGCGCGGCCGAGCGCGCATCGGCGATCTGCCCGGTCTCGGCCTTCATCTCGTCGAGCGTGCGCGCCCGGGCCTTGGGCGGGCGGGGCTGGAAATTGCCCCGCTCGGCCCGGTGCGGGCCGCTTTCCACGGCACGGCCTTCCGCCTTCCACTTGGCCATGCCGCCGTCGAGCAGCGCCACGTCGACGCCGGCGAGCCGCAGCACCCACCAGGCGCGGCACGACGTGTGGTGCGGGCCATTGTCGTAGAGGATGATCGGCGTCTCGGTATCCGCGCCCAGCGCGCGCAGCCGCTCGGCGATCCTGGCGACGGTCGGCATGGTCGAGGGGAGCGGGCTGGTCTCGTCGATCAGCGTGTCGAGATCGAGGAAGCGCGCGCCGGCGATATGCTCGGCCTCGAATTCGGCGCGGGGATTGCGCGGCGGCGATCCGGGGATCGTCGAGCTATAGGTTGCATCGAGCACCAGCACCGCATCGGCGCCGGCCAGCCATTCGGTCGTAACGAGCCCGTCCATGGAAAGCGTCCTAGAAGGATGCAAAGCGCTCCGCAAACGCCTACATGGCCGGGATGGACGCCAAGCATCTCGGAAAAACCTCGACTCTTCCCGCCACGCCGGAGGAGGCCGAGCTCGATTATGTGCCCAATCCGCGCAAGGGCACGCGCTACCTCATCCGCTTCGCGGCACCCGAGTTCACGTCGCTCTGCCCGATCACCGGCCAGCCGGATTTCGCGCATCTGGTGCTCGACTATGTGCCGAACGACACGATCGTCGAGTCCAAGTCGCTCAAGCTGTTCCTGGGCAGCTTCCGCAACCATGGTGCCTTCCACGAGGATTGCACCGTCGGCATCGGCCAGCGCCTGTTCGACGAGATGCAGCCGGAATGGCTCAGGATCGGCGGCTATTGGTATCCGCGCGGCGGCATACCGATCGACGTCTTCTGGCAGTCCGGCGCGCCGCCGGAGGGTGTCTGGATACCGGATCAGGGGGTTCCGGGCTATCGCGGCCGCGGCTGAACGCCAGATTTACAAGGCGACCGGATGGTCGTATCATGCTGCATTGCAACATGATGAAACCTTATTGAAAATAGTTGGTTTGGAAGGGCGAGCGTGGGGCTTACGCGCAATTGAGTTTGCGATAGCGAAGGGAAAGATCGGCGCATGAAAGCCCCGAATATCCAGCACATCGCACTGATCGGTAACTTCCTGCCGCGCAAATGCGGACTCGCCACCTACACGACCGATACCTATGCCGCGCTCAAGCAGCGCTTCCCGGACCTGAAGGTCGACGTCTATGCGATGGACGATCATCCGGGACGGTATGACTATCCCGACGCAGTGACTGCCGCGATCCCGGAGCAGGATCGCGCCGCCTATCTGGGCGCTGCCCGGATGATCGAGGCCTCGGGCGCGCAGGCGCTGTGGGTGCAGCATGAATATGGCATCTATGGCGGCCCGGCCGGCGACTATCTGATCGCGCTGCTCGACCGGCTGTCGATCCCGGTGATCGCGACGCTGCACACCGTGCTGGAGAATCCCAATCCCGATCAGCGGCGCGTGATGGAAGCGCTGCTGCGCCGCGCCTCGCGCGTGATCGTGATGGCGGAGAAGGGGTGCGAGATCCTGAAGCGCGTGCACGGCGCCGACGACCGGAAGATCGTGATGATCCCGCACGGCGTGCCCGATCGCCCCTTCGCCGATCCGCGGGACTTCAAGCCGCGCTTCGGCTGGCAGGGGCGCGAAGTGATCCTCACCTTCGGCCTGCTCGCGCCGAGCAAGGGCATCGAGACGATGATCGAGGCGATGCCGGCGATCGCGCGGGCCCGCCCCGACGCGCTTTATGTGATCCTGGGCGCGACGCATCCGAACCTCGTCGCGCACGAGGGCGAAGCCTATCGCGAGCGGCTTAAGGCGCTGGCCGCCGATCGGGGCGTGGCCGGGCAGGTCGCGTTCATCGACGGGTTTGTCGAGCAGGGCGAACTGCTCGACTATCTCCAGGCGGCGGACGTCTATGCGACGCCCTATCCCGATCCCGCGCAGATCACTTCGGGCACGCTCTCCTATGCGGTGGCGGTGGGCAAGCCGGTGGTCTCGACTCCCTATGTCCATGCGACCGAGATACTCGCGGACGATCATGGCGTGCTCGTGCCTTTCCAGGACAGCGCCGCCTTTGCCCGCGAGATCGTCCGCCTGCTTGCCGACGCGCCGGTGCGGGCCGCGCTGGCCGGGCGCGCCTATGCCCGTGGCCGCACCATGTTGTGGCCGCGCCTTGTCGAGGCCGCGATGGACATGCTGGGGGGCATCGTCGCCGCCAGGCCGCGCCGGTTTCCTCCGCCGGCCAAGGCGCTCGTGCCGCTCGAGCCGGACATCGCCGCGGTCGAGCGGATGAGCGATGCGACCGGCATGCTCCAGCACTCGATCTATTCGGTGCCCGATCGCCGCCACGGCTATTGCATCGACGACAATGCCCGCGCGCTCATCCTGATGAGCAGGATCGAGACGATCGACGAAGCC
This sequence comes from Sphingomonas sp. NPDC092440, assembly GCF_044754985.1. NCBI lineage: Bacteria > Pseudomonadati > Pseudomonadota > Alphaproteobacteria > Sphingomonadales > Sphingomonadaceae > Sphingomonas > Sphingomonas sp. NPDC092440. Next base: position 36,073 of record NZ_JBIVQA010000005.1, read on the forward strand.
GTGCGCGACAGATGGACGAGCGTCTATGCCGCCTTCGTCCAATATGCCTGGAACCCGGAGCTGCGCCGCTTCCGCAACTTCATGAACTTCGACCGGACCTGGTGCGAGGATGTCGGCTCCGAGGATTCGAACGGCCGGGCGCTCTGGGCGCTGGGCGTGACGGCGCGCGATGCCCGGGCGCAGAAGCATCGCGACTGGGCATCGGCCCTGTTCGACGCCACCGCCTCGATCGCGCTCGAGCTGGGCAGCCCGCGGGCGCGCGCCTTCGCGATGCTGGGCGCGGCGGCGATGCTGGGCGCGCATCCGGGCCATGCGCTCAGCCGTGAGATCCTCACCCGGTTCGGCGAGGAGCTGATCGCGCTGCTCGACGGCAATCGCCGCCCCGAATGGCAATGGTTCGAGATCGTGCTCGCCTATGACAATGCCCGCCTGCCCGAAGCGCTGCTGCGCGCCGGGATGGCGCTCGGCCGCGACGCGTTCGTCGGTGTCGGGCTCGAGACGCTCGAATGGATCGTCGCCCGGCAGACTTCGCCCGAGGGCCGCTTCCGCGCCGTCGGCACCGAAAGCTTCGGGCGCGCCTATGCCCCGCCGCTCCAGTTCGACCAGCAGCCGCTGGAGGCGCAGGCGACGGTGGAGGCCTGTGTCGCTGCCCATGAAGCGACGGGCGACAGGCGCTGGGTGGAGGAGGCGCTGCGTGCCTATCGCTGGTATCTCGGCGCCAACGATCTCGAGCTGCCGCTCGCCAGCGCCCAGGACGGGGGATGTTTCGACGGGCTGATGCCGCATGGGCTCAACCGCAACCAGGGGGCCGAATCCATTTTGGCGCTCCAGCTCGCCAACTGCGCGATTTCGGCTCTTTCAAAGGCAACCGGAAACGTGGCAACACCGGTGCGAGCCGCCGTCGCCTAGTTACAGCCTGGGCGTCGGTGCGGGGACAATGGCTGGGAGCCGAATGCTCGAACTTTTCAATCATGCGCTGCGTCTGCGTGCGGATCCTTCGCGCGTTGTGGTGCGGCCCTTCCACATTGCCTGGGCCTCGAACGGGTCGGCGCCCAGCCGTACCGAGCGGCTGGTGAGCGAAGTGCTGGCGATGTCGCCCGGCGAGGCGCGCGGCCAGCTGGAGATCGTGCTCAAGGACTTCGAGGCGCGCCACTGGCAGACGCGCCGCGTGTTCATGACGCGCTATGACGAGATCGAGGCGATGCTCGGGCTCGACGGCAGCCAGATCGGTGACGAGAAGCGCCAGCTGATCGGCGCCTATTTCTGCCACGAATACAGCTATGCCGCCGCCGCGCTGATGAACCCCAGCGCAGTGCCGCATTACGACCAGACCGGCATGCCGCCCGGCTCGCTGCGCATCCTGATGAGCCTGCGCGCCGTGGGCGAGGGGCACATCTCCTCGGTCGCCTTCCGCGAAGGCATCATCACCGACCGGAACGACCTGGCCCTCGCGCCGGAACCGCCCTTCGCCACTGCCGCCGATGCCCGCGAGGAGGACGAGGAGCATATCCCCGAAGGGCCGGTGACGGTCTATCGCCACCGCGACTCCACGCTCTCGGGCACGGTGATCTTCCCGATCACCAAGGCCCAGTCCAACGGCCTCGAGGATCTGCGCATCACCCATTTCCGGCACGAGGACGGGCAGGAGGAATGGATCGGGACCTACACTGCCTATAACGGATCGGTGATCCAGTCCGAGCTGCTGCGCACCCGCGACTGGCGCAGCTTCGACCTGGTGCCGATGTCGGGCAGCGCGAGCCGCAACAAGGGCATGGCGCTGTTCCCGCGCACCGTGAACGGGCGCTACATGATGCTCGGCCGGCAGGACGGCGAGAACATCTTCCTCCACGCTTCCGACGACATCACCCGCTGGGACGGCGGCGAGCTGCTGATCAAGCCGAAATTCCCCTGGGAGCTCGTCCAGATGGGGAATTGCGGCCCGCCGATCGAGCTCGACCAGGGCTGGCTGATCCTCACCCACGGCGTCGGCGCGATGCGTAAATATTCGATCGGCGCGGCGCTGCTCGACAAGAACGATCCCAGCAAGGTCCTCGCCCGTTCGAGCGAGCCGCTGCTCGCCGCGGCGGACCAGGACCGCGAGGGCTATGTGCCCAACGTCGTCTACACCTGCGGCGCCATCAAGCATGGCGACAAGCTGTTCATCCCCTACGGGGTGGCCGACAGCTCGGTCGCCTTCGCCTTCGTGCCGATCGGCTCGATCCTTGACCAGATGAAGTGAGCGGCGGCGGGGCGATCCCCGCCGCCTTCACCAATCAGCGATAATTCGCCTCGCCCTCGGCCGGGCTCTCCGGACCGGCGCCGGCGGGCGTGCCGCGCACCAGCTTGCGCGTCATCGCATAGGCGATGGCGATCAGCCCGAAGAACAGCAGCGGCGCGACCCACATCGCCACGCTCTCGAAGCTCTCGCCCATCACCGCCAGCGGCGCGTCGTTGGGCGGGATCGGCGCGTTGCGGTTGGCCCAGGCGAGGATGCCGGCAAAGGCGACGCCGAACAGGCTCTCGCCCACGATCAGGCCGGTCGCGGCGAGCACGCCCATCCGCTCGGCGAACTCCGGATTGGCCTGGCGCTTCGCCCAGCGATCGTAGAAATGGCCGATCACCGCGCCGACCGGGATCAGCAAGGTGAGGCCCATCGGCAGATAGATGCCCATGCCCACCGCGAGCGGCGGCAGGCGCATCCTGCCGGCCTTGCCCAGCACTTCGTCGAGCACGATCACGCCGACGCCGATCAGCGCGCCCAGCCCGATCAGGTTCCAGTCGATATCGCCGCCCAGCACGCCCTTGGCGATCGAGGAGATCAGCGCGGCCTGGGGCGCCGAAAGCGCGTTGGGGCCGGCGCCGGGCATGCCGACGAAACCGAGCGTATTCTTGAGCAGGTCGAGCACCAGCGGGATCGCCAGGCTGCCGAACACCACGCCCAGGATCAGCGCCAGCTGCTGCTTCCACGGCGTCGCGCCGACGAGCTGGCCGGTCTTGAGGTCCTGGAGATTGTCGTTCGAGATGGTCGCGATCGAGAAGATGATCGCGGTGGTGAACAGCGCATAGGCGATCAGCGCATTGGTGCGCGCCGGATCGGCCTCGTGCCCGAAGACCGCGACCAGCAGCAGCGAGGCGCCGAGCACCGCGAGGATGCCGACGCCCGAGACCGGCGAGTTCGACGCGCCGATCAGCCCGGCCATATAGCCGCAGATCGCCGCGATCAGCACGCCGACGATCAGGACATAGGCGAGCGAGCCGCCGATCACCGCCAGCGGATGGTCATGGACCGGGCCGCCGGCCGAGAAGGTCCAGAGCAGCCAGGCGATGGGGAGGAGGGTGGCGAGGGTGATCAGCGCCACCACGCCGATCGGCATGTCGCGCTCGGTGATGTCGAGCGCCTGGCCTTCCTGGCGCGCGCGCGAGGCGGCGAGGGCGGAGCGCAGGCCGGCGATGATCGGTCCGATGATCTTGAGCAGCGACCAGATCGCCGCGACGCCGATCGTGCCGGCGCCGATGAAGCGGACCTGGCCGCGGAAGGTGGAGCTCACCAGCGCATCGACCGCGCCCAGATCGCCGCCATGGGCGAAGTACGGCACCAGCACCGTCCAGGAGATCAGCATGCCGAAGAACATGGCGGCGCCGACCGAGATGCCGACGAGATGGCCGACGCCGATCAGCAGCATCGACCAGCTGGTCGACCAGCCGGTGGCGGTGCCGCCGATAGCGAAATTCTTGCCCGCTTCCTCGGCCACCAGCTTCATCTTGGCGAGCAGCGCGAACAGCCCCGAGAAGATCGTGCCGGCGATCAGCGTGCGCAGGCCCGCCGCATTCTCCCGGTCGCCGGCGCCCGAGGCCGAGCCGACCTTGAGCACTTCGGCGGCGGCGACGCCTTCGGGATAGGGCAGGTCGGTGCCGGTCACGAGCGCGCGGCGCAGCGGCACCGAGAACATCACGCCGAGCACGCCGCCGGTGATGCACACCGCCACCGTGGTCCAATAGGGGAAGCCCGACCACCAGCCGACCATGATCAGGCCGGGCAGCACGAACACGATGGCAGCCAGCGTGCCCGCGGCGGACGCGATCGTCTGGACGATGTTGTTCTCGAGGATCGTGCCGCTCTTGAATGCCTTGAGGATCGCCATCGAGACGACCGCGGCGGGGATCGAAGTGGCGAAGGTGAGGCCCACCTTGAGGCCGGCATAGACATTGGCGGCGGTGAACAGGATGGTGATCAGCGCGCCGAGGAGGATGCCGCGCAGCGTGAGCTCGGCCATCGGGCGAGGCGATTGGGTGGCCATCGGGTCAGATCTCCGCGCGGAAAGTCGCAAAGGTCGCGATATCATCGCACGCGGGGGTCTTTCCCCGCGGCAAGACGCACGGGGCGGCCGGATCGGTAAGGAATGCGTTGGTCATCGGCGGAGCGTGGCATCTGCGCGCCCGGTAGGACAGCATTTTTTGCGCGGCGGTTGATTCCGATAACCAATAGGTTATGGATCGGCGCATGGAGCCGACCGCTTTCGACACGCTGTTCCGCGCGCTGGGCGATCCCACGCGCCGCGCGCTGTTCGAGCGGCTGGCGCGCTCCGAGCTGACCGTGCGCGCGCTGACCGACGGGGCGGGAATCTCGCAGCCCGCGGTCTCCAAGCATCTCGCGATACTGAAGGGCGCGGGGCTGGTGCGCGACCGGCCGCAGGGCCGCGAGACGCATTACCGGGCCGATCCCAAGGGGCTGGCGCCGCTGCTCGACTGGATGCGGCTGCACGAGACGCTCTGGGCGGACAGCTTCGACCGGCTCGACGATCTGCTGAAGAGGATGGACCAATGACCGAGGCGCGCACGCTGGTGATGGAGCGCGAATTCCCGCACGCGCCGGAAAAATTGTGGCGGGCGATCACCCAGCCGCATCTGATCGCGGAATGGCTGCTGCCCAATGATTTCGCGCTGGCGGACGGCCATCGCTTCACGCTGCGGAGCCCCGGGGCGCCCGGCTGGAGCGGGCGGATCGATTGCGCGGTGCGCGAGATCGAGCCGGGCCGGCGGCTCAGCTATAGCTGGGACACCGGCGGCGAAGGCGAATCGATGCCGCGCTTCGAATCGGTGGTGACGCTGACGCTCGAGCCGGTGGCGGGCGGCACCCGGCTGCGCATGGAGCAGACCGGCTTCACCAATGCCGCCAATCATGGTGGCGCGCGCCATGGCTGGGGCATGTTCCTCGATCGGCTGGAAGGCGTGGCGGCGGGGCTGGATTGAGCTTCCCTTCCCTGGAAGGGAGGGGAGCGAGGCGTGGGTCGGGTCCTGGCGATATTGTGCGGTGGGCGCACGCGGCGACGTATCGCCGGGACGCCACCCACCCCCAGCCCCTCCCTTGAAGGGAGGGGAGCGAAGAAGCTACGCTCCGCCCATGAACACCCGAACCGAAACGGCGCAGCGCGCCGCACGGCTGGCGCTGGTGGGGGTATTGCTCCTCATCGGCCTGTGGATCGCGCATGGCTTTGTGCCGGCCCTGCTCTGGGCGGTGGTGCTCACCATCGCGGTCGATCCGCTGCACCTGAAGCTGCGTGCCTGGCTGAAGGGCAGCCATCGCATCGTCATCCCGCTGATCATCACTGCGCTGGCGGCGCTGATGGTGCTGGTGCCGCTCGCCTTCGGCGTCGCCCAGGCGCTGCGCGAGGCGCACGATATCTCGAGCTGGATCGCCCAGGCCCAGGCGCAGGGCGTGCCGGTGCCCGACTGGGTGGCGCGGCTGCCCTTTGGCGGCGAAGCGGTGCGCGACTGGTGGCAGACTCATCTCGCCCGGCCCGAGGATGCCACGCAGCAGCTGCGCGCGATCCGCGGCGGGGAATGGCTGATCCATTCGCGCATGATCGGCGCCAATGTCGCGCATCGCGCGGTGGTGTTCGGCTTCACGCTGCTGACTCTGTTCTTCGTGCTGCGCGACCGCGACGCGCTGCTGGCGCAGGGCCGGCGCGCGGTGCTCAAGCTGTTCGGCCCCACGGGCGAGCGCGTGGGAGCGCAGGCGATCCGCTCGGTGCGCGGCACGATCGACGGGCTGGTGCTGGTGGGGCTGGGCGTGGGCGCGCTGATGGCGATCGTCTATCTGGTCGCCGGCGTCCCGCACCCGCTGCTGCTCGGCGGCGTCACGGCGATCGCCGCGATGATCCCGTTCGGCGCGCCGGTGATGTTCGCGATCGCGGCGCTGCTCCTGCTGCTCCAGGGCTCGATGGGCGGCGCGATCGCGGTGGTGGCGATCGGCACCGCGATCATCTTCGTCGCCGATCATTTCATCCGCCCGGCGATGATCGGCGGAGCGACGCAGCTGCCCTTCCTCTGGGTGCTGATCGGCATATTGGGCGGCGTCGAGACGCTCGGCCTGCTCGGCCTGTTCATCGGCCCCGCCGTGATGGCGGTGCTGGTGATGCTGTGGCGCGAGTTCCTGGCCAATGGGGTGGCGGAAACCTGACGCATTCCTCTCCCCGCTTGCGGGGGAGGAACGCGATCACCGCCCCTTGAACAGCCCGCCGAGCACGCCGCGCACCAGCCCGCCGACGATCCCGCCGCCCGCGCCGCGCGAGCTTCCGAAGATCGCCTTGGAGACTTCGTTCGCCACTGCCCGGCCCGCCGCCGAGGACGCGGAGCGGGTGGCCGAGTTGATCGCCCGGTTCCAGGGATTGTTCGCGGCCTCGCGCTCGGCCTGGCGCTGGGCCTGGGCGTCGAGCCGGGCCTGGCGATCGGCGTCGCGCTGATCGGCGAGGCGCTGGCGCTCGGCCTCCTTGGCGACGCGCGCATCTTCCTTGGCCTGGGCGGCGGCGGCCTTTTCCGCCGCGTCCTGGGCCTGGGCCTCGGCGGCCGCCGCCGCGGCTTCGGCCGATTTGGCGGCGAGCAGCTCCTCGGCGGATTCGCGGTTGACCAGCGTGTCGTACTTGGTGCCGATCGCGTCGGTCTGGATCAGGATCTTGCGCTCGTCGGGCGTGACCGGGCCGACGCGCGAGGCCGGCGGGCGGATCAGCGTGCGCTCGACCGGGCTCGGCGCGCCATCCTCCTGCAGCAGCGAGACCAGCGCCTCGCCCACCTTGAGCTCGGTGATCGCAGTGGTCACGTCGACCCCGGGATTGGCGCGGAAGGTGGTGGCCGCCGCCTTCACCGCCTGCTGGTCGCGCGGGGTGAAGGCACGCAGCGCGTGCTGGACGCGGTTGCCCAGCTGGCCGGCGATCGTGTCGGGCACGTCGATCGGGTTCTGGGTGATGAAATAGACGCCGACGCCCTTGGAGCGGATCAGGCGGACGACCTGCTCGATCTTGTCGAGCAGCGCCTTGGGGGCATCGTCGAACAGCAGGTGCGCCTCGTCGAAGAAGAAGGCGAGCTTGGGCTTGTCGGGATCGCCCACTTCGGGAAGCGATTCGAACAGGGCGGAGAGCAGCCAGAGCAGGAACGTGGCGTAGAGCTTGGGGCTGGCCATCAGCTTGTCGGCGGCGAGGATGTTGACCAGGCCGCGGCCCTTGTCGTCGGTGCCCAGGAAATCCTGGATCGCCAGCGCCGGCTCGCCGAAGAAATTGGCGCCGCCCTGGCTGCGCAGCTGGAGCAGCGAGCGCTGGATCGCGCCGACCGACTGCTTCGAGACATTGCCATAAGTGGCGGTGAGCTCGTCCGCCCGCTCGGCGCAATGGGCGAGCATGGCCTGGAGGTCGTCCAGGTCGAGCAGCAGCAGCCCGTCCTTGTCGGCGACCGTGAAGGCGATGGTGAGCACGCCTTCCTGCACGTCGTTGAGGTCCATCAGCCGGGCGAGCAGCAGCGGGCCCATCTCCGAGATGGTGGTGCGGATCGGATGGCCCTGCTCGCCGTACAGGTCCCAGAACTGCGCCGGCGTATCGGCATAGGCCCAGTCGGCCAGGCCGATCTCGGCGGCGCGCGCCTTGAAGATCTCGTGCGTCTTGGCGGTGGGCGAGCCGGCCATGGCGAGGCCGGACAGGTCGCCCTTCACGTCCGCCACGAAACAGGGGACGCCGGCGTTCGACAGGCCTTCGATGATGCCCTGGATCGTCACCGTCTTGCCGGTGCCGGTCGCGCCGGCGATCAGCCCGTGCCGGTTGGCGCGCTTGAGGACCAGGGACTGCGGCTTCGCGCCGCCGGCGCCCGCCCCAATGAAGATGCCCGTCTCTCCCGCCATCCTTCGACTCCTAGCTTGGGAGTCTCGGGATAGAGGAGAAACGGGCATTCGTCAGCCCGAAGGGCCCGGTTTTAGTTGATGCCGACCGAGACGAAGCGGCCGACCGCGCGGCGCTGGACCCAGAGCAGGACATTGCCCTTGCCCGCGCTCTTCGCCGCCTGGACCTGCCTGGCGACATCGGCCGCACTGGCCACCGGCTGGCGGTTGACCGTGGTGATGACGTCGCCGCGCTGCAGGCCCTTGCCCGCCGCGTCGCTCGCCTGGCTCACCTGGAGCACGACCACGCCGGTGATGCTCGGGTTGACGCCGACGCTCTGGGCGATCTGCGGGGTGAGCGGGGCCACCTGCACGCCGAGCGAGGCCGCGGCCATCGTCTCGCTGTCGCCGCCGCCCGGGCCCGAATTCTCGTCGTTCGGATCGAACTGGGCGAGCTGCTCCTCGGGCGGGCGGGTGCCCACCGTGATGCTCAGCGTCTGGCGCTTGCCATCGCGGTAGAGCTCGAGCGGCACGCGCGTGCCCGGCTTCACGTTCGCGACGAGATAGGACAGCGTCTGGTCGGGCGTGACATCCTTGCCGTCGACCTTGACGATCACGTCGCCCTGCTTGAGCCCGGCCTTCTCCGCCGGCTGGCCCGGCTCGACGCGGGCGACGACGGTGCCCCGGCCCTTCGGCACGCCCAGGCCGTCGGCGATGTCGTCGGTCAGGTCCTGCATGCCGATGCCGAGATAGCCGCGGGCGATCTTGCCGCCCTTCATCAGCGTGTCGATCACCGGCTTGGCTTCTTCCGCGGGGATCGCGAAGCCGATGCCGACATTGCCGCCGGTGGGCGACAGGATCTGCGAGTTGATGCCGATGACGTTGCCGTTCAGGTCGAACATCGGGCCGCCCGAATTGCCGCGGTTGATCGAGGCGTCGGTCTGGATGAAGCGGTCATAGGCGCCGCCCTGGCCGGTGACGCGGTGCAGCGCCGAGACGATGCCGGCGGTGACCGAGCCGCCCAGCCCGAACGGATTGCCGATCGCGACGACCCAGTCGCCCACCCGGGCGCTCGTCGAATCGCCGAACTTCACGAAGGGCAGGTTGGTGCCCTCGATCTTGAGCACGGCAAGGTCCGACTGCGCGTCGTTGCCGATCAGCTTGGCCTTGAACTCGCGCTTGTCGGGCAGCGTGACCGTGATCGATTCGACGGTGGCGCCGCGCGCGCCCGCCGAGATGACGTGGTTGTTGGTCACGACATAGCCGTCGGCCGAGATCAGGAAGCCCGAGCCGAGCGATTCGGCCTGGCGGGTGACCGGCTGGTTGCCGCCGCCGAACGCCTCGAACGGCGTGCCCGCGAACGGGTTGGCGTTCATCGTCACGCGCTGGGTGGTCGAGATGTTGACGACCGCCGGCTGCAGCTTGGCGACCATGTCGGCGAAGCTCATCGGCGCGCCGGCCTTGGGCGCGGCCGCCTGGATGGCGCCGGGCTCGTTCTGCGCGGTCTGCGCTCCGGCCGGCTGGTTGAGCGTCATCGTCGCGGCGGCGCCGCTGAGCAGGATGGCGGTAGTGAGAGCGTAAGCGTAACGCACGTGAGTCGGTCCTCTCAGACGAAGGAAAAGCGTTCGAACGGAATATTTGCGCCGAAATGCTGAACGGCGATTGAATATGAACGGATCGAAAGGCTCATCGTTGCCCCATGAATTCCTTCAGATACGAATTGTTCGGCGACAGGATGATCGACGTATCGCCCTTGGCCGGATCGGTATTCAGGAACGTCGTCCGATACGAGCGCATCGCGCGCCAGAAATCGTAGAATTCCGGATCCTTGTTGAAAGCCTGGGCATAGATCTGCGCGGCCTGGGCATCGGCATTGGCGCGGATGATCTGCGCGTCCTTCATGCCCTGGGCCTCGATCGTCTTGGCTTCCTGGAAGCGCGCCGTCTTCATCCGCTCGAACGCGCTGTCGAGCGGTGAGCCCGAGGGCAGCTCGGTCTGCTTGATCCGCACGTCGACGATGGAGACGCCATATTGCGAGGCGAGCTGCTGGAGCGCGCCCTGGATGTTGTCCATCACCTGGCCGCGTTCCGGGCTGAGCAGCACCGCCGAGGGGCGCTTGCCGAGCTCGTTGCGCAGCGCCGAGCGGAACAGCGGCTGGAGCTGGTCGCGCGCGCGCTCCTCGGTGCCGATGGTGACGACCATCTTGAGCGGGTCGGTGACGCGGAAGCGGGCATAGGCATCGATCTGAAGCCGCAACTGATCGGTGGAGAGCACCGGCTCATTGGGCAGGTCGACCGAGAGCACGCGCTTGTCGACCCAGACGATCCGGTCGACGAACGGAATGCGGAAGATCGGCCCGGCATTGGTGCGGCCGAACGTCTCGCCCGAGCGCCAGGCATTGACCACGCGCTGGGGCTGCTCGAGCCGCAGGATCACTGCCTGCTTGGTCTCGGGCACGATCGCGACGGTGCTCATCACCACGATCACCGCGACGATGAGCGCGACGGCGATGCCGATGGGGCTGCGCAGCCAGGTCATTTCTGGTCTCCCTGCTGGGCCTTGCCGGCATCGGGGCGGATCCCCGGCAGCGGCAGATAGGGGGTGACGCCGGGCGTCTCGACGATGGTCTTGTTGGTGCGCGCCAGCACCTGTTCCATCGTCTCGTAATAGAGGCGGCGGCGCGTGACCTGGGGCGCGGTCTTGTACTGTTCGTAGATCTTGTCGAACTCGGCGGCCTCGCCCTGCGCGACGGCGATCACCTGCTGGGCATAGCCATTGGCGTTGTTGCGCGCGCCCTGGGCGCCTTGCTGCGCGGCCTGGACCGCCTTGAAGGCGTCGTCCACCTGCTCGGGCGCCGCCGCCTTGGTGAGCGCGACGCTCTGGATGCGGATGCCTGCATGATATTCGTCGAGAATCTTCTGCATCGCCGCCTGCACGTCGGACGAGATGCGTCCCTGGCCCTCGCCGATCGCCTCGGTGAGCGTGGTGGTGGCGATCACCGCGCGCATCGCGCTCTCGGCGGTGTCCTTCACCGTTTCCTTCGGATCCTTGATCTGGAAGGAATAGTCGGCGGCATCGGTGATGTACCAGTTCACCGAATAGGCGAGGTCGACGATGTTCTGATCGCCGGTGAGCATCAGGTTGGCGCCGCTCTCGGGGAATTTCTCGGTGCGCACGCTGCCGACATCGACGACATCGACCATCTGGATCGGAGCCGGCAGGGTGAACTTCACGCCGGAATCGAGCGTGCCGGTGTAGCGGCCGAGCGTGGTGACGACGCCGCGCTCGCGCGGGCCGATCGTGTGGAAGCTGGTGAAGATCACCCAGATCAGCAACAGGCCGACGATCACCAGCGTCCAGAGCCGGGCGCCGCCCGGCGCACCGGGAAAGCCGCCGCCGCCGCGCGCACGGCGGAACAGCTCCTCGAACAGGCCGCCGCCACCGCCGCCATTGCCGCCGCCGGAACGGGGGCGCCGCCCCTCGGGCGGGAAGGACCAGGGATTGCGCGGGCCGCCGCCCGAGCCGCCCTTGCCGTCGCCCGAGCCACCGCCATTTCCACTGCCGCCGCCGGAGCCCCAGGGGCTCTTGGGGGCTTCGTTCTGCAGAATGCCGGCCTTGCCCAGCCAGCTCATCAGGTTTGCCATTGCGCCTTTATAGGGGCGTGCGCGCGGATTTACAGTGGCGCGCGGCGATTGTGCGCCTATCTGGCACGCGATGACCGACAATGAAGCTCTTGCAGCCGCGCTCGAACCCGTCTCCGCCGGCCGCGCCACTGCCCGTCTCGAAGGGCCCCGCGCCAGCATCGTGCTCGACGTGACCGGCCTGGGCGAAGCCGCGCGCGCGGAGCTCGAGGCCGATGTCCGCGCCGCCGCCGCCGCCCTGCCGGGGATCGACGCGGTGCGCGTGCTGATGACCAGCGAGCGCCGCACCCGGCGGCTGATCGCGGTGGCGAGCGGCAAGGGCGGGGTGGGCAAGTCCACCATCGCCGCCAACCTCGCCATCGCGCTGCACGCGCGCGGGCGCCGCGTCGGGCTGGTCGACGCCGATATCTACGGCCCCTCGCAGCCGCGGCTGCTGGGGGTGGAGGGCGTGCGGCCCCAGGCGCGTGAGAAAGTGTTGCTGCCGGTCGAGACTCGTTTCGGCGTGCCGATGCTGTCGATGGGCGGGCTGGTGGCCGAGGGGCAGGCGATCGCCTGGCGCGGGCCGATGGCGGGCGGCGCGCTCGGCCAGCTGGTCGACGCCGATTGGGGCGATGCCGAGCTGCTGGTGCTGGATCTGCCGCCGGGCACCGGCGACGTGCAGCTCACCATGATCCAGAAGCACAAGCCGGCGGGCGCGGTGATCGTCTCCACGCCGCAGGACCTGGCGCTGATCGACGCGACTCGCGCGATCGATCTGTTCAACAAGGCGGGCGTGCCGGTGATCGGCCTGATCGAGAACATGTCGGGCTATGCCTGCCCGCATTGCGGCGAGCTTTCCGATCCGTTCGGCGCAGGCGGCGCCGAGGCGGCGGCGGCGAAGCTCGGCATTCCGTTCCTCGGCCGCGTGCCGCTCGAAATGGCGATCCGCGCCGCTTCCGATGCGGGCGAGCCGCCCGCGGCGGGGAACGGACCCGCGGCCCAGCTGTTTGCCGGATTGGCGCAGCGGGTGGACGACTGGCTGAAAGGATGAAGCGATGCCGCTGACGCGGGACGAGGACATCAGGGCGCTGCTGGAGGGCGTGCGCACCATTGCGATGATCGGCGCATCCGACCGGCCCGACCGGCCGAGCTATGGCGTGATGGCCTTCCTCCAGCGCCAGGGCTACCGGGTGATCCCGGTCAATCCGCAGATCACCGGCGAGCATGTGCATGGCGAGTTCGTCTTCCGCGCGCTCTCCCAGATCGGCGAGCCGATCGACCTGGTCGACATCTTCCGCCGGCCCCAGGCCGCGGGCGAGGCGGTGGACGAAGCGATCGCCGCCGGGGCCCGGGCGGTGTGGATGCAGCTCGGCGTGATCAACGCGGAAGCCGCCGCGCGCGCCGAGGCGGCGGGGCTGCAGGTAGTGATGGATCGCTGCCCGGCGATCGAGATTCCCCGGCTGGGGATTCAGCCCGTCGCCTGATAGTCGGGCCGGACGCCCGCCGCTTTCCAGTAGCGGACCAGCCCGATCTCCCCGGCTAGGCGCGGGAAACGCGGATCGGCGCGCATCGCGACGGTCGAGGGCAGGAACAGCATATGGGTGCGCCGGGCGGTGCGCCGCGTATAGGTGCCCTGCTCGGTGGAGAAGCGCAGCTCGCCCGGATCGAAGCCGCGGGCGAAATAATAGGCGTCGGCGACGGCAAAGGCATCGTCGAGCCGGCCGAGCGCGGACAGGAACTGCATGCCGTTCTCGGCGAAGCCCGCGCCCCGGCGCGCGCCTTCGAGCGTAATGGCGACGGCCGCGTCGACATCGCGCGGCGCCCGGCTGAGCATCGCGCGCGCCACGGTGAGCACCTGCTCGAAATTCCAGTCCGGGATGCCGGTGGGGCGCGTCTCGCGATTCTCGCCCAGCGCGATCGCCTCGCGCATGCGGCCGGTGTACATCAGCAGGTAGAAGCGCGTGAACCATACCGCGAAATGGGTGGGGAACAGCGCGACGGCATCGTCCATCGCCTTGTCGGCCTCGTCGAGCCGGCCCGTGGCCCACAGCGACTGGACACGCGTATAGGCAAGCCCCGGATTGGGCGGGATGCGCTTCCAGATCCCGTCGAGCATGCCGGCGGCTTCGGCACAGCGGCCCACGCCGAGCATCAGGCCGGCGAGCGCGCCGATCAGCATCTCGTTGCCGGGATGCGGGACAAGGCTGGCGCGCAGCCCGCGCTCGGCGGCGAGCCAGTTGCCGAGCACCGGCTTGCCCAGCCCTTCCGCGGCGCGGGCATAGGCATTGCCGGGATCGAGCGCCAGGGCGCGGCGGCGCGCTTCCTCGGCGCGGGTGCGCATGTCCGCCTCGAACCGTTGCGGGCGGCCGACCGCCGCCGCCGAATAGGACAAGGCGAGCAAGCCCCAGCCATCGGCATAGTCGGGCCGCAGCATCACCACGCGGCGCAGCAGCCCGATCGACTGGTTGCTGCCCTCGACCGTGCCCTGGGTCATCGCCATCTGCGCCTGGATCATCAGCGGGGCGATGTCGTCGGGCGGCTTGCGCTGCGCGGGCGCGGGCGGCGGCGCCCCGAAGCGGCGCCAGGCGAGGAACCCGCCGCTCGCGGCCAGCGCCAGGCCGGCGCCGGTGATCATCGCGCGCCGGTCGAGCCTCAGGCGGTGCAGCTCGGTGCGCATTCCCTCCAGCGCAGCGTCGCGCGACGCGGGAAGCGCGGCGCCGTCGTCGGCGCGCACCAGCCGATAGCCCACCTTGGTGACCGTCTCGATCCGGAAGCTGCGCTGGCCGATCCCCTCGGCCGCGCGGCGCAGGCGCGAGATCACGCGGTTGATCGCGTCCTCGCCGACGACGCGCCCCTCCCAGCAGGAGCGGGTCAGGTCGTCGCGGCTCAGGATCGCGCCGTCCGCCCTGGCGAGCGCGACGAGCACCTGCATCACCCGCGGCTCGAGCACTTCCTCGGCGCCGTCGTCGCGGACGAGCTGGCGCAGCGCCGGGCGCACGTCGAGCGCGCCCAGCCGGAACCCTGCCTCATGTGCCAGATCGATGCGGCCCTCCACGGCCCTTCCATCTCCATAATTCGCGTCGCGCGCCACCCTATCGGCGAATCATCGGCATTTCATCAGCTCTTCATCGGCTCGTCATCCTCTCCGCCGGGCGGTTTCCGGGCGATCAGGTCCAGGTCCCGGCAAGCGCCGGCAATTCCCCCGGAAAGGAGCCAGACATGCCCAAGTTCATCGCCGCCCTCGCCGCCGCCACGCTGATCGCCGCCCCGGCCCTGGCCGATGGCCGGCCGGACCGGAGCGTCACCATCCGCCATGCCGATCTCGACCTGGGCAGCGCCACCGGGCGCGCCGCGTTCAACCATCGCCTCGCCACGGCGACCGAGCAGGTCTGCGGTTCCTATGCAGGCGCCGATCAGGACGATGTGCGCCAGATCCAGCGTTGCCGCGCCACCGTCGAGCGCGATGTCGGCCGCCAGCTGGCCGCCCGCTGGGGCGCCGCGCGGGTCGCCCGCCGCTGAGTTCCCTCACGGCCGGGCAGGGCTGCGCATTGCCCGCCCGGCCGCTTTTTCTAGCGGAGCCCGGCAAGCGCCTCGATCAGTTGCGCCACGTCGCGCGCGTCCTGATAGAGGCCGAAGCCGATGCGCAGCACGTCGCCGCGCACGTCGGTGATCACGTCCTCGGCCTCCAGCGCGGCCTTCCAGCGCTGGGCATCCGGCGAGCGGAGCGCCAGGAAGCGCGCGGGGCTGCCCGGGTTGAGCAGTTCGGCTGCGATCGGCAGGCCGGCGAGCAACTGCGCGCGCAGGCTATCGACATGCGCCGCGATCGCCGCGGTGGTCAGCCCTTCCTGGCGCAGCATGTCGCGCACCGCGACGAAGCGGTAGATGCCCGAGGGGTCGAAGGTCGCGCCCAGGAAGCGGCGGCCGTCGGGCGCATAGCCGATGCTGCCCGGCGGCAGCGACAGGTCCTCGAACTCGGCATACCAGCCGGTGACTTCCGGCCGCGGGCCGAAGCCGGGCGGCGCATGGAGGAACGCGCAGCCTTCCCCGGCCATGGCGTATTTATAGCCGCCGGCGAGGTAGAAGACCCGGTCGGCCACCGCCGACAGATCGGTCTCCAGCGCCATGAAGCCGTGATAGCCGTCGATCACCACCCAGGGGCCGTCGGGCCGGGCAAGCGCGGCGAGCGCGGCGATGTCCTCCAGCACATGGCCGGTGCCGAACTGGACCTGGCTGACGAAGATCAGGTCGTGCCCGCCCGCCCCGGCGCGCTCGGCGATCCGGTCCAGCGGCGCGCGCTCGACGATCGCCGTGCCCGCTTCCTCCCAGCGCGCGGCCTGGCGGCGGAAGCTGTGGAACTCGCCGTCGCTGGCGAGGATGCGCAGCGGCCGGCGCGGCAGCGCCGAGGCGATGGCGAGCAGCAGCGTGTGGGTGTTGGGGGCGAACACCAGCGTGCCGGGATCGGGCAGGCCAAGCTCGGCGGCGACATGCGCCTGGGCCGCGGGCCAGATCTCGCCCATCACCCGCTCCCATTTGCGGTCGGCGAGGCGCACGCCGTCCTCCCAGGCGGCGAGCTGGCCGACATAGGAGGCATCGGGCCAGAGATGGTGCGAATGCGCCGCGAAGTGAAGCCGCTCGGGCGCCGCCGCCAGCGCGCGCTGGAACAGATGCTTGTAGCTGGTCACAACTGGGTCCGCAGCGTCCAGAGCTCGGGAAAGGCGCGCTTGGCCAGGGTCGATTCGAGATAGGGCACGCCGGGCGTGCCGCCGGTGCCGGGCTTCATGCCGATCACCCGGCTCACGGTGATGACGTGCTTGTGCCGCCAGGTGGCGAGCGCATCGTCGATGTCGACCAGCTTCTCGGCGAGCTGGTACAGCTCCCACCAGCGCGTGGTGTCGCGATAGACTTCGGCCCAGGCATCCTCGACTGCCTTGCTCGGCACATAGGGCGTGCGCCAGTCGCGCGCCAGCGCCTCGGCCGGCACGGCGAAGCCGGCGCGGGCCAGCGCGGCATTCGCTTCGTCCCACAGGCTGGGCAGCGCCGCGACCTGGGTGGTGAGCGGCCCCGGCACTCCGCCGCCGCGCAGGCCCAGCATCGTCTCGACCGCGCGGAACTGGTCCGACTGGAAACCCGAGCTGGTGCCCAGCACTTCGCGGAAGCGGGTATAGTCGCTGGGCGTCATCGTCGCGAGCACGTCCCAGCTGAGCGTCATCACCGCCTGGATCCGGCTGACCCGGGCGAGCGACTTGTACGCCTCCACCGGCTTGTCGGCGCGGACCAGGTCGAGCGCGGCGCGCAGCTCGGCGATCATCTGCTTGAGCCAGAGCTCCTTGGTCTGGTGGATGATGATGAAGAGCAGCTCGTCATGCCGGTCCGACAGCGGATGCTGGGCCGCGAGCAGCTGGTCGAGGGCGAGGTAGCGCCCATAGGTCATGCTTTCGGTCATGCCCCGGCATATCGCCTGGCGCAGGCCCCTGCATCCGTTTTCGTGGCTTTTGCGATTGAGCGGGGAAGGCGCGCTCCATAGCCTTTCCCGGCCGCCGATCCGGGGCGGGAAAAGGGGGGTTCATGATTCGCTTCGGTGCCGCGCTGGCCGGCGCATTGCTGCTTTCCGCCTGCTGGGCGGACGATCGCGATGGCACCGTGACGGTGCGCCCCTCGGCGGATGCGCCGGGCGGGTTCCGGCTCGCCTCCACCCTGGCCACCCCGACCTATCCCAAATTCGCCGACCTGACCGGGGATCGCAGCTTCGTCTCGAGCTGCGCGAAGCAGATCCTCAACACCATGCCGCCCACCTATGGTGCGGCGACGCTGCCCGACCAGGGCCTCGCCTTCGCCTATACCGACGCGACCCAGGTCTGGGCGGTGACCGGCGACGGGCTTGGCCTCTCCTTCGGTCCGGCGAACGTCGACACCAGCCTGCCGTCGGGCTTCCAGGCCTGGGCCAAGCCCGGCATCGGCAGCTTCACCGACCGGCTGCGCTATCAGACGGTCGGCATCGTCGGCATCGGGCCGTTCGAATATATGCGGACGGCGCAGGTGATCACCAATGCGAGCGGCGCGTCGACTGCCTATAACTGCATCATCGGCGTGCCGACCGAGGTGAGCGATGTGCCGGCGACTTCGCTCGTGACCTACCAGGCGGTCTATGGCGGCAGCGGCTACCGGACGATCACGGGCGGCGCGACCAGCCCCTTTCCGCTCGGCAGGAGCACCGTGGCGCTCCAGGCCGATCTGCTGACCGGCACGGTGACCACGACGATCCATTTCATCGGCACGCCCGCCTCGGGCCCCGATGTCGACCTCGGCACGGTGACCGGCACGGCCGCCATCGATCCGCTGACCGGCGCCTATTACGGCACCAGCTGGTCGAGCGCCGACATGACCGGCGTCACCGGCCAGCTCAGCGGGCGCTTCTACGGCCCCCAGGGCAAGGAGACGGCGTTCGTGCTCACGCTCGCCGCCAATTCGGCCGCCGCCAGCCCAGCCTATACGCTGCGCACGGCGGCAACCGTGATCGGCACCCAGTGAGGATCAGTCGCGCAGCAGCTCGTTGATCCCGGTCTTCGAGCGCGTCTGCGCGTCCACCGTCTTGACGATCACCGCGCAATAGAGGCCGGGCTTGCCCGCCTCGCCGGGGATCGTGCCCGGCACCACTACCGAATAGGGCGGAACCTGGCCGCGATGGACCTCCCCGGTGGCGCGGTCGATGATCTTGGTCGAGGCGCCGAGATAGACGCCCATCGAGAGCACCGCACCCTCGCCGACGCGCACGCCCTCGGCCACTTCAGCGCGCGCGCCGATAAAGGCGCCGTCGCCGATGATCACCGGATCGGCCTGGAGCGGCTCGAGCACGCCGCCGATGCCGACGCCGCCCGACAGGTGCACGTTCCGGCCGATCTGCGCGCAGCTGCCCACGGTCGCCCAGGTGTCGACCATGGTGCCCTCGCCGACATGGGCACCGATATTGACGAAGCTCGGCATCAGCACCGCGCCCCTGGCAATATGGGCGCCATGGCGGACGACCGAGCCGGGCACGGCGCGGAAACCGGCCTGGCGGAACGCGTCCTCGCCCCAGTTCGCGAACTTCGACGGCACCTTGTCGAACCAGTTGGCGCCGCCCGGTCCCTGGATCACCTGGTTGTCGTTGAGGCGGAAGCTGAGCAGCACCGCCTTCTTGAGCCACTGGTTGACCTGCCAGCCGCCCGCGATCGGCTCGGCGACGCGCGCCTCGCCGCGGTCGAGCAGGTTCAGCGCCTCGGCCACCGCCTCGCGCACCGCGCCCTCGGTGCCGAAGCCCAGATTGGCGCGGTCTTCCCAGGCGGCGTCGATGGTCGTCTGCAGGTCGGTCATGCGGAAGTCTCCAGGATGCTGTGGAGCCAGGCTCCGAGATCGTTGACGGTATAGTCGATGAAGCCGCGATCCATGTCGGGCGTCTGTTCGGAGCCGTTGTCGATCCACACCGTGGTCATGCCGATCGCCTTGGCGGGCTTCAGGTTGCGTGCCATGTCCTCGACGAACAGGCTGTGTGCCGGGTCCAGGCCATAGGCGTCGCACAGGCCCCGATAGGCCAGCGGGTCCGGCTTGGGGCGATATCCCGTGGCATGGACGTCATGGATCGCCTCGAAGGTGGCGCCGAGGCCGAGCCGGTCGAGCACCCGCGTCGCGTAGGGCGCGTCGCCATTGGTGAAGACGAGCTTGCGGCCGGGCAGGCGGGCGAGCGCGGCGACCAGCGTCTCGTTCACTTCGAGCACGCCCATGTCGACGTCGTGCACATTCGCCAGATAATGGTGCGGATCGGTGCCGTGCTCGGCCATCAGCCCGGCCAGCGTGGTGCCGTGCGCATGGAAATAGCCCTTCTGCACCTTGTGCGCCTCGGCCGCGTCGAGCCCGAGCAGATCCTGGACATATTGCCCGATCCGCGCGTCGATCATCGCGAACAGGTTGGCGCTCACCGGGTAGAGCGTGTTGTCCAGATCGAAGATCCAGTTGCGGATATGGGCAAGCGCTGGGGTCATGGCCCGCGCGTCTAGGCAGTGGTGCGGGGCAGGGCAACCTTCCTCGTCATCCCGGCGAGCGCCGGGATGACGGATATAGGTGGAGGTGCCGGATAATGGCTTGGGCCTGCACGACGAAAACTATCTAGCGGACGTGGAGGGGCCTCCCCATCTGGCCGTCCATGACTGCCTATTCGCTGCTCGACCTCGTGCCCATCGTCCAGGGCGGAAATGCCGCCCAGGCGCTTGCCAATGCCGCCGATCTCGCCGCCCATGTCGAGGGGCTCGGCTATACCCGCTACTGGGTGGCCGAGCATCACGGGATGGACGGGATCGCCAGCGCCGCCACCGCGGTGGTGATCGCGCATGTCGGCCAGGCGACTTCGGCGATCCGCATCGGCGCGGGTGGGATCATGCTGCCCAATCATGCGCCGCTGCAGGTGGCCGAGCAGTTCGGCACGCTGGACGCGCTCTTCCCCGGCCGTGTCGATCTCGGCCTTGGCCGCGCGCCGGGATCGGACCAGCGCGTCTCCGCCGCGATTCGCCGGGGGCTGGACAGCGACGGCAACGAATTCCCGCGCGAGGTGGCGGAGCTGCAGAGCTATTTCGCCGATGACGGCCGCACCGGCATCCGCGCCACGCCGGGGGCGGGGGCGAAGGTGGACATCTGGATCCTCGGCTCCAGCCTGTTCGGTGCGCAGCTCGCGGCGATGCTGGGGCTGCCCTATGCCTTTGCCTCGCATTTCGCGCCCGGCCTGCTCGACGAGGCGATCGACATGTATCGCCGCAACTTCCGCCCTTCGGCGGTGCTGGAGAAGCCGCATCTGATGCTGGGCTTCAACGTGTTCGCCGCCGATACCGATGCGGAGGCGGAATATCTCGCCAGCTCGCAGCAACAGGCCTTTGTCGCGATCCGCACCACCGGCAAGGGCATCCAGCTGCCGCCGCCGGTCCAGGGCTATCGCGAGAGCCTGGGCGGGCATGGCAATGCGATGCTCGATCAGGTGCTGTCGGCCAGCGCGATCGGCAGCCCGGACAAGGTGCGCGCGCAGCTCGCTGCCTTCATCGCCCGCACCGGCGCCGACGAGCTGATGCTTACCAGCGCGATGTTCGATCACCAGGCCCGCAGGAAGAGCCTGTCGCTCGCCGCCCAGGCGATGCGGGGGCTTTAGGCTGATCCAAGGGGGTGACGCGCAGACATGGGCGATTAGGCCTGCCGGTCGATCACCCGGCCGGTTGCCGGGCCGCCCTTGCCGTTCGTCCGGGCATTGCCGCCATAAGTGGAGGCGCCTGACGCGGCGGCGTCGCGCAGTTTCTGGAGAAAGGCCGTCATCGCATCGAGCTGGCGCGCGGCGGCTTCGCTGATCGGGGTGCCGGCCTCGTCGCCAGCGTGATCGCTGGCCGATGGCGGCGGGTTGCCGGAGCCGCTATCGGGGCCCTGGGCGAAAAAGCTCCTCAGCTCGGCCGCCTGGCCATCGGTGAGCGCACCGCTTTTCGCCTGCGCGTCGATCAACCCGTCGATCCGGCTCTTCATGTCGCCCGGCCCGTCGCCACCGGCACGATTCGAGGCGGGGCTGGCCGAGGCGAGGCTGGCATCGATCGTGTCGAGCGCGCCGCGCAGCGCATCGCGGTCGTCGGCGCTGATCGCGCCGGCCGAAGCCGCCGCCGCTATCCGTGCGTCCAGCCGCGCGCGCGGATCCATTCGCTGCGGCGTCGAGGAAATGGAAGTCATCTCTGGTCCTTCGCGTCTGCAATCCCCGTCCGGAGTCTAGCATACGGAAGCTAATATATTGTAAATAAAGGATTATATTGCTTCGGATCGCGATTGGGCGGCGCCGGCCCCAGAACCGGCGCCGCCACGTGACCCGACGGACAAAAGAGGGCAATCCGCGAGTTCGCGAACGCTTTGCGTCCGGTTCGTCGCAGCTGAATTTCAGTTTGTTGCAATCGCCTCAGCTGGCGGCAGGCAGGCGCAGGCGCACGAGCAGGCCGCCCAGATCCTCGCTTTCCTCGAGGCTGACGGTGCCGTCATAGATCTCGGCGACGTCGCGCACGATGGCGAGGCCCAGGCCCGTGCCGGGCTTGCCGCTGTCGAGCCGCACGCCGCGATCGAAAATGCGGATACGATCCGCCTCGGGGATGCCGCGGCCGTCGTCCTCGACGAGGATCTCGACGAACCCGGCCTGTACCCCGGCAGTGATGAACACGCTGCCGCCGCCATATTTGGCGGCATTCTCGACCAGGTTGCCGAGCAGGTCGTCCAGGTCCTGCCGCTCGATATGGGCGACCAGGTCCTTCTGCCCGTCAATGTCGATGCGGACATTGGGATAGAGCCGGGCGACGGCGCGCTCGACCGCTTCGATCGAGGGCCAGACCTGGGCGCGGCTGTGCGCCGAGCCGCGGCGGCCGACGGCGCGGGCGCGGGCGAGATGGTGGTCGATCTGCCGGCGCATGGTGCGCGCCTCGCGGATCACCGCCTGGGCGAGATCGGGCTGGCCGGCGGCCGCGGCGTTCATGATCACGCTCAGCGGCGTCTTCAGCGCATGGGCAAGGTTGCCGGCGTGGCGCCGCGCCTCCTCGGCCTGGCGGTCGTTATGCTCGACCAGCGCGTTGAGCTCCTCGACCATCGGCGCGACTTCGGCGGGCATCGCGCCTTCGACGCGAGTCGATTCGCCGGCGCGCAGCCGGGCGATCTCCTGGCGTACCCGGCGCAGCGGCAGCAGCCCGTACCAGGTCTGCAGCGCCACCATGATGATCAGGCCGAGCCCGAGCAGCACGAAGCTGCGCACCAGGGTGCGGCGCAGCTGGGCGATCTGCCCGTCCAGCGTCTCGCGGCTCTGCGCCACCTGGAAGCGCCAGCGCACGTTCGATCCCGGCAGCACCGCGTCGCGCTCGGCGACGCGCAGCAGCTGGCCGGGGAGCTGGCGGCTGTCATAGACATGGACGTTGGTGTCGCTGTGCTGCTGGTCGACCTTCAGCTTCTGGTCCCAGAGCGAGCGTGACGGGAAGGCTTCATGGCCCCTGCCGCTGATCTGCCAATAGGCGCCGGAATTATATTCGAGGAAGCGCTGGTCGGCGAGCTCGCGATTGAGCATCACGTCGCCATTCTGGTCGAGCTCGGCGGAGAAGATCATCGCCTTGAGCAGATAGTCGAGCTGGTCGTCGAAATTCTTGGTGACGGTGGTCACCAGCACCCGGTCGAGCGCGATGCCGCCGCCGACGAGCAGCAGCATGATCCAGGCGGTTGCGACCAGCAGCATGCGCCGGCTGACCGATCCGGTGGTGCGCACATAGTGGCGCGGCGACACCTCGCCGGGCGCCAGGGGCTCCGGCTCGGTGAGGGGCCGACCGAACAGGCGCCGGCGCAGCCCGCCTAGAGTCTGGGCGAGCCGTGCCATCCGCTCAGGCGTCGGCCGGCTCTTCCAGGCTGTAGCCCAGGCCACGGATGGTAGTGATCACATCGGCGCCCAGCTTCTTGCGGATGCGCGTGACGAAGACTTCGATCGTATTCGAATCGCGATCGAAATCCTGGTCGTAGATATGCTCGATCAGCTCGGTGCGGCTCACCACCTTGCCCTTGTGGTGGAGCAGGTAGCTGAGCAGCTTATATTCCTGGGCGGTGAGCTTCACCGGCTCGCCGCCGCGGGTGACCTTGCCCGAGCGGGTGTCGAGCCGGATGTCGCCGGCGGTCAGCTCGGCCGAGGCATTGCCCGAGGCGCGGCGGATCAGGGCGCGCAGCCGGGCGATCAGCTCCTCGGTCTGGAAGGGCTTGGCGACATAATCGTCGGCGCCGGCATCGAGCCCCGCCACCTTGTCCGACCAGCTGTCGCGCGCGGTGAGCACCAGCACCGGGGTGGTCTTGCCTTCCTTGCGCCAGCGGTCGAGCACCGTCAGCCCGTCGATCTCGGGCAGGCCGAGATCGAGGATGATCGCATCATATTGCTCGTTGGAGCCGAGATAGAGGCCTTCCTCGCCATCGGTGGCCAGATCCACCGCATAGCCCGCGCCTTCCAGCGCATTGCGGAGCTGCTGCCCCAGGTTCGGCTCATCCTCGACGATCAGCAGTCGCATGTCATTCCCCTCGCCGGGCCCTAATCGCCCGTTTTGCGGACGATCGCGCCGGACCGGCCATCGACGTCCACCCAGATCACCGATCCATTGCGCAGGAACTTCAGCGTGTAAACTTCCGTTGCGGGATCATAGTCGAAACCGAGATATTGGGCCCCCGGCAGCCGCGGCACCACCCGGCGCTCGATCTCGCGCACCGAGAGCGGCGGCCCGGCCTGGCGGCGGGGCGAGCGGCCGTCCGAATCCTGGTGCCCGTCCGGCTGCGCAGCCGCGGCCCCGGCGGGCGCGAACGCCGCCAGGCAGGCGCAAAGGATGGGCGTCACCAACATCTTCATGGCAGATGGCATAGGGTCCGGGCATTGAATAGCCCCTGAACGCACCCTTCAGCCGGCGGTAACTTGCCGGGCGGGCTCGCCACCCCTAGGTGGAGCCCATTGCGACGGCACCGGCCCACTCCCCCACCCGGCCACCCAACGTCAATATCCCATGGGTGGCCGGGTGGGGGAGCGGGCCGGTGCCGCAACCGATCAAAGGCATCATGGCTGCACCCGTCCTCGCTTATGAAAATCTCGGTCTCGTCCAGGGCCATGGCTGGCTGTTCCGCGGGCTGAACCTCTATGTCGGCGAGCGCGATCGGCTGGCGCTGATCGGCCGCAACGGCGCGGGCAAGACGACGCTGCTCAAGCTGATCGCCGGCAGCATCGACGGCGACGAGGGCCGCCGCACCATCGTGCCGGGCACGCGGGTCGTGCTGCTCGAGCAGGAGCCGCGGATGGAGGGCTGCGCGACCCTGCTCGACTATGTGCTCTCCGGCAGCGACGCGCCGCCCCGGCACGAGGCGGAGGCGATCGCCGACCAGCTCGGCATCGACCTGGGCCGCGAGGCGAAGACTGCCTCGGGCGGCGAGCGCCGCCGCGCCGCGATCGCGCGGGCCTTGGCGCAGAATCCCGATGTGCTGCTGCTCGACGAGCCGACCAACCATCTCGATCTCGCCGCGATCGAATGGCTGGAGGACTGGCTGGGCCGGTTCACCGGCGCGTTCATCGTGATCAGCCACGACCGCACCTTCCTCACGCGCCTCACCCGCTCGACCCTGTGGCTCGATCGCGGCACGATCCGCCGCGCCGAAGTGGGCTTTGGCGGGTTCGAGGCCTGGACCGACCAGGTCTATGCCGAGGAGGAGCGCAACGCCCAGCGGCTCGACGCCAAGCTCAAGATCGAGGAGCATTGGCTCCAGCGCGGCGTCACCGGCCGGCGCCGGCGCAACCAGGGGCGGCTGGAAAAGCTGAAGGAGATGCGCGCCACCCGCGCTGCGATGATGGGGCCGCAGGGTGCCGCCAAGCTCGTCACCGCCGCCGACGACAGCAACACCAAGGTGGTGATCGACGCCAAGCACGTCACCAAGCGCTTCGGCGCCGGGGACGATCAGCGCACGATCATCAAGGACCTGACCTTCCGCGTCACCAAGGGCGACCGGATCGGCATCGTCGGTGCCAATGGCACGGGCAAGTCGACCCTGCTCAAGCTGCTGACCGGCGAGATCCAGCCCGACGAAGGCACGGTCAAGCTCTCCAACACGCTGAACGGCGTGATCATCGACCAGCAGCGCAGCCTGATGGACCCCGCCAAGTCGGTCCGCGACGTGCTGGCGGACGGCGGCGACTGGATCGAGGTGCTGGGCGTGAAGAAGCATGTCCATGGCTATCTCAAGGAGTTCCTGTTCGATCCCTCGATCGCCGAGGCCAGGATCGCGACGCTTTCGGGCGGCGAGCGTTCGCGCCTGCTGCTGGCGCGCGAGTTTGCCCGCCATTCCAATCTGCTGGTGCTCGACGAGCCGACAAACGATCTCGACCTCGAGACGCTCGACCTGCTCCAGGAAGTGATCGCGGACTATGAAGGCACGGTGCTGATCGTCAGCCACGACCGCGACTTTCTCGATCGCACGGTGACGGTGACGCTGGGGCTCGACGGATCGGGCATGGTCGACGTCGTGGTCGGCGGCTATGCCGACTGGGAGGCCAAGCGCCGGCCCAGGCAGGAGGCGAGGAAGGCCGCGCCCAAGGCGGCGCCGGCAGCCGAAGCGCCGAGAAAGACGACCAAGCTCAGCTACAAGGACCAGCGCGACTACGACCTGTTGCCCAAGCGGATCGAGGAGATCGAGGCGCAGATCGCCCGGGACGAGACCGCGCTGGCCGATCCGGACCTCTATGCCAGGGACCCGGGCAGATTCTCGAAGCTGAGCGACGGCATCTCGAAGCTGCGCGACGAGAAGGACGCGGCGGAGATGCGCTGGCTGGAGCTGGCGGAGATGGTCGAGACGCTGGGCTGAGCCGGAAGGCCGCGCCCGCGGTCTGCCGGATCATGCGAGCGGCGGGATCATTTGAGCGGGATCACTGTGAAGCCGTTGAGCGGCACGACAAAGGCGCGGCGCGAACGCGTCTCGACCTTCACATTCGTGCGGTTGCCGGCGGGGTCATAGCTGTAGTTCGCCCTGGTATCGCCCCTGGTGCTGCTCTCGATCGTCACCTTCACCAGGCGACCGAGCGTATCATATTCATATTTGGTCTGTTCCGGCGCGGTCTGCGCCATGGCCGGCATGGCAAGTACGAACGGAATCACGGAAATAAGTTCGTGTCTCATGGCATATCCGTGATCTGTGATGGAATTTACATCTCGCGGGCGAATGCCTGACATGGCCGGCGATAATCAAGTGTGAAAAATGCATCCAGGAATACACGGGAAGTTACATCGGAAACGGTGCTTGTTTCTTGTCCGTTGCAATATTTTAAATTGCGATAGGGCGTGACGCCAAGCATTCCCCGCATGAATCCTCAAGGCGGACGGGGCCCATGAAAATCATCGCAAAGCTGCTCGCACTTTCGACAACGTTCGTCCTCGGGCTGAGCGGCGCCTCCGCCTCCGACCAGTCCGCCGGCCTCGTGACATCGGTCCAGCAGACCGGCAGCCGGTTCTTCTTCTACACCACGGGCGCGCGAACCGCGCGGCCGGGATGCGATTGCTGCGGTCGCTGGGAAATCGATCCGTCGACCAATGCGGGCCAGTCCCAGGTCGCGATCGTGCTCACGGCATATGCGACTCAGCGTCCGGTGGCCGTGGCGGGGACGGGGAGCTGTGTCGGCGGCGCGAACGATACCGAAGGCGTCAACCTGCTTATCGCCAACTGACGCGCGGGGCGCGCGGGCCGCTCGAGCCGATTCGCCGCCCCCTCAAGCCTCCAGCACCACCGTGACTACCGTGCCGTCCGGCCCGGTCTGCGTCGTCGTCGTGCCGCGGGCCTGCCGGACGAAGCCGTCGATCAGCTTCTGGCCGAGCCCGCCGTCCTTGCGCGGCCGGGTGTTGGCGGGCATGCCCACGCCATCGTCGCGCACCACCAGCTTCCAGCCGGACGGGATGGCCGCGAACCGCACTTCGATCCGCCCGCTGTCGCGCCCCGCAAAGGCGTGCTTGGCGGCATTGGTCACGAGCTCGTTGACGATCAGCCCGATCGAGACGGCCCGGTCGCGCGGCATCGCGCCATGGTCGCACACGCATTCGAGCGTGATCGCGCCGCGCAGGAACAGCGCCTCGGCCAGCGCCGCGCTCAGCTCGTCGAGATAGACCGCCATGTCGACGGCGCCCGGCGAGGATGCCGCGCCGCGATAGAGGTGCCGGTGCGCCCGCGCGATGCTCTCCACCCGGGCGAGCGCCGAGGACAGCGCCACCTGGGTCTCCGCGTCCCGCGCGCGGCGGCGCTGCATGTCGAGCAGCGCGGCGACCAGCGTGAAATTGTTCTTCACCCGGTGATCGAACTCCTCGAGGAACAGGTCGCGCTCCGATATCTCGCGATCGCGCTCGTCCGACGCGCGGCGCACGGCGCGGCGGAACAGCTCCGCGATCACGATCACCGCCAGATAATTCACCGCGGCGAGCACCAGCCGGGCGGTTTCGTCCGGCGACTTGAGCGCCATCGAGTGCCGCACCGGCAGCACGAAATACCAGCTGTAGAGCAGGGTGAGCACCCCGGTCAGCAGCCCCGCCTGCCACCGTCCGAACAGCGTCGCCATCAGGATGGCGGGAAAGCCGAGCACGAACGGGCCGGCGGCGGGGGCGACACTGTCGATCGCGGTGCGCAGCCCGATGGCCAGCGCGGTGGCGAGCAGTCCCAGGCCCAGCTGCACGATCCATGTGCCGCGCCCGTTCGGCGCCAGCCGGTCGAGAAGATCGGTTTCGCCTATCCGCCCCATGGCGCGAGGAGGGACTGGCCGCCGGTCAGAGTCAAGCGTCCTCGCCGGTCTTTTTGATCTGGATCAGTGCAATTACAGGTTGCGCCCCGATCTTCCTGCAAGATCAACAACATATTGCCACGCAACGCGCCCCGATCGGCTGCCGCGCCGCGTCGCCCAGCCGATCGCATCGACCGGATCGAAGCCAAGGCCATGCGCATCGGCATAGGCGCGGACGATGTCGACATAGGTGTCCTGATCAACAACGTGGAAGCCGAGGCTGAGTCCGAATCGGTCGGCCAGCGCCAGCCCGTCGTCCGCCGAATCGCGCGGATTGATCGCGCTCGATTGCTCGGCAATGTCGCGGACGACGAGATGGCGGCGGTTCGAGGTGACGAGCAGCCGCGCATTGTTCGGCCGCGCCTCGGCCCCGCCCTGGAGCAGCGAGCGCAGTGCCCGGGCATCGCCCACGCCATCGAAGCCGAGATCGTCGAGGAACACGGCAAAGGGACGGTCGGTCGCGCCGAGCAGCCCGAACAGCTCGGGCAGGGTGGCGAGCTCGGTGGTCACCGCCTCGACCAAAGCGAGGCGCCCGCCTTGTGCCTGCACCGCGGCGACCGCGCTCTTCACCAGCGCCGACTTGCCGGTGCCGCGCGCGCCCCAGAGCAGCACGTCCTGCGCGGCATGGCCATCGGAAAGCCGGGTGAGGTTCGCCACCAGCGCCTCGCGCTGCGAATCCACGCCGCGCAGGATATCGATCGGAAGCGGATCGAACACGCGCGCCGGGGCCAGGCCGTGCCCGCGCCACACATAGGCGGGATGCGCCTCGAGATCGGCGGGCGGCGGCGGCGGCGGGGCCAGCCGGTCGAGCGCATCGGCGATGCGGGCGAGGATCTCTTCGTTCATGGGGGGTGGCTATAGCGAGGCGCCGTCGCCGGCTCACCCCCAACTTCGCTATCAGCGCCTATGCGTGCGGCTTGTCGGGCATTGGTGGAGCCCGGCGCAATGCCGGTGTGCCGGCCTTCCCTTTCTCCCTCGACCGCACCCGCAACAGGGGCTCGTGCGCGCGGAAAGATCGATCCCCCGTAGCGTAGACTTCGTAAACTTCCGCGGCCGGGCGCCGTCGTTTCAGCCTTTGGCCATCGCCTGTGCCGCCGCCCGCTCGGTGAAGCCCGGATCGGCCAGCGCGGCCTGGGCGTGCTGCTTGGCCTCTGCCTTGCGGCCCAGCGCCGCATAGACCTGGGCCAGGTGCCAGCGCAGGCCCGGATGCCGGGGGGCGAGGATCACCGCCTTCTGGAGCAGCTCGAGCGCGCCGTCCTTGTCGCCGCCGCGGAACAGCGCCCAGCCATAGGCGTCGACCACGGCGGGATTGGCCGGGGCGAGGCCATAGGCGGCTTCGCCGAAATCGACCGCGGTTCCGGTCTCGCCCGCGCCGGCATAGGCGGCGGCCAGCTCGGCGTTGAGCACGGCGTCGCCATCGCCGATGCGGGCGCGGATGTCCTCCAGCGAATCGATTGCCGCGTCATAATCTCCCGCGGCGAGTTGCCAGTGCGCCGAGAGGCGCAGTGCCGGGACGCTCACCGGGTTCTGCGACAGGAACAGGGCGAGCGCGTTCGCCGCATCCTCGCGCCGGCCCGCGCGATCGAGCGCGTCGACCAGGCGGAGCAGGGTCGGCTCGTCGAAGCGCAGATCGGCGGCGTGGCGATAGGCGGTGGTGGCATCGGCCGGGCGGCCGAGCAGCATCAGCATGTCGCCCAGCACCACCTGCGCACCGGCGGCGCCGGGGTTCTTCGCGGCAATGTCCTGGGCGCGGGCCAGCGCGCCGGCCCGGTCGCCGCCGGCGATCAGCGCGCGGATCAGCGGCAGCGTCGCCGCCGGGTCGCTCGGCCGCCGCGCCGCATCGGCGGCAAGCGTGGCGGTGCCGTCGTCGGCGCTGAACGCCGTCGCCTCGCCCGTTGCCGGGAAGGCGGCGCGGTCGAGGAAGCGGGCGGCGCTGTCGCGGTCGCCGATCCGCTCGAAGCCGCGCGCGGCCAGGGTCAGCGCATAGCTGTCGGCATCGGTGCGGGCGACCACCGGGCTCAGCATGTCGATCGCGTTGCGGGCGCGATCGGTGCGCAGCAGGGCGACGGCGAGCAGCTTGCGCGCGGTGATGTTCATCGGCTGCAGGCCGACCAGGTCGGTCAGCTTCTCGATCGCCTGCTCGTAATCGCCCTTCTCCAGGTCGAGCGTGCCGCCGAGCAGCATCATGCCGGGAAGCGCGTCGATCGCGCCGCCGGTCTTGTCGAGGATCGAGCGGGCAAGATCGAAATTGCCGGCCCGCGCGGCGATCACCGCCTGAAGGTAGAGCGCCTGCGGGCTGCCCGGCCGGGCGGCGAGCGCGCGGCGGGTGGCGGCGAGCGCGTCGACGGCGCGGCCGGCATCGCCCAGGGTCGCGGCATATTCGATCAGCGCGGCATGGCGGGCCGGGTCGCGCTTCAGCGCCTGCTCGAACCAGGGCAGGGCGGCGACCAGCCCATATTGGCTGCGCACCACCTCGCCGCGCACGACCAGCGCGTCGACCGAGCCGGGCGCGAGCTTGACCGCGTGGTCCGAAGCCTCGGCGGCGCCGAGGAGGTCGCCGGCGGCGAAGCGGAAGCGGGCGACATCGGTCCATGTGCCGGCATCATCGGGTGCGAGATGCAGGGCCTGGTCGAGGGCGCTCTGCGCGCCGGCATAGTCGCTCGTCGCGGCCAGCGCGCGCGCGCGGATGCGCAGCCCATAGGGGCGCAGCTTTTGCGGCGCCTTGTCGGCCTCGGCGGGCGCCTTGTCGGTCTTGCCCTGGAGTATCCATGCCTCGGCGCGCCATTGCGGCACGGCAGCGGCGTCATAGCCGGCATCGACCGCGCGCTGGATCTCGCCCTCGGCGCCGACGCCGTCCTGCAGCGCGAGCAGCGCGCGCGCGAGGACGATATGGGCGTTCTCATTGTCGGGATCGCCGCGCACCGCCTCCGCCGCGAGGTCGCGCGCGGCGGTGGCGTTATCGGCCTTGAGCAGCGCCTCGGCGCGTGCGGTCGCCTCGGCGGCTTCGGCCTTGCCCATCCGGCCGGGGGCCAGCGTGAACCAGCCGATCAGCACGGCGAGCAGCACCGCCAGCGCACCGCCGATCACCAGCACGCCGCGCACGCCGAAGCCCGAGGATCTGGCGCGGGCGCGCCTATGGCTGGAGGTCATAGGCCTTCATCAGGTCATAGAGGGTGGGGCGGCTGATGCCGAGCAGCCGGGCGGTGCCGGAGATATTGCCTTCGGCGCGGGCCAGCGCGTGACGGATCGCCTTGCGATCGGCGAGCTCGCGCGCGGCCTTCAGGTTGACCGGCTCGATGCCCGCCTGGGCGTCGAGGTCGAGATCCCCGGCGGTGACGTGCTTGCCCTCGGCCATGATCGCCGCGCGCTTCACGCGGTTCTCCAGCTCGCGGACATTGCCGGGCCAGCCCCAGGCATCGATCGCGGTGAGCGCGTCGGGCGCGAAGCTGCGCGCGGCGGTGTTCATCTGTGCGGCGTACTTCCGCAGGAAGTGGCGCGCGAGCAGCCCGGCATCGCCCGGCCGCTCGGCCAGGCTGGGGATGCGCACGACGATCTCGGCGAGGCGGTAGTAAAGATCCTCGCGGAAGCGATTGTCGGCGACCATCGCGTCGATGTCCTGGTGCGTCGCGCAGACGATCCGGGTGTCCACCGCGATCGCCTGGCGCCCGCCGACACGCTCGATCACCCGCTCCTGGAGGAAGCGCAGCAGCTTGACCTGGAGCGGCAGCGGCACGTCGCCGATCTCGTCGAGGAACAGGGTGCCGCCCTGGGCCAGCTCGATCTTGCCCTCGGTCGTCTTCACCGCGCCGGTGAAGGCACCCTTCTCGTGCCCGAACAGCTCGCTCTCGAGCAGCGTGTCGGGGATCGCCGCGCAGTTGATCGCGACGAAGCGGCCCTTGCGCCCGCTCTTGTCGTGCAGCCCGCGGGCGAGCAGCTCCTTGCCGGTGCCGCTGGCGCCGAGCAGCATCACCGACACGTCGGCGCTGGCGACGCGCTCGATCGTGCGGGTAACCTTGAGCATCTCGGGCGCGCCGGTGAGCATGCCGCCCAGCACCGCGCCGGCCTCGACTCGTTCGGCCAGGCGCCGGTTCTCCGCCTCCAGCGCGTGGACGTGGAAGGCGCGGGCGACGATCAGGCCCAGCGCGTCGATGTCGATCGGCTTCTGGTAGAAGTCCCAGGCGCCGAGCGCGATCGCCCGCAGCATCGATTCGTGCGCGCCATGCCCGGAAGCGACGATCACCTTGGTATCGGGGCGGAGCGACAGGATCGTCTCCAGCGTCGCGAAGCCTTCGGTGGTGCCGTCGGGATCGGGCGGCAGGCCGAGATCGAGCGTGACCACCGGCGGCTCCTCGGCGCGCAGCACGGTGATCGCTTCCTCGCGGGTGGAGGCAGTGAAGATCTCATAGCCGTCATAGGCCCAGCGCAGCTGGCGCTGGAGCCCGGCATCGTCCTCGACGATGAGCAGCTTGGGCAGCGACCTGGACAAAGCGGGGGCGCCGCTCATGCGGCTCTCCCCATGCCCAGGTCCGCGGGATGCGCGGCCCTCAGGATCACGCGGAAGCGCGTGCCCTTGCCTTCGCGCGACGTCACTTCGATGCGGCCCTCCATGGCATGCGCGAGCTGGCGCGCCTCGAAGGCGCCGATGCCGAACCCGCCTTCCTTCGACGAGACGAAGGGCTTGAACAATTTGTCGCGGATGAAGCCGGGCGACATGCCGGTCCCGAGATCGATCACGTCGATCGCCACACGCTCGCCATCGGCCAGGACCGCGAGCGTCACCGGCTCGTTCGCCGGGCTCGCATCGATCGCGTTCTGGACGAGATGGCCGAGCAGCTGCTCGAGGCTCGCCGGATCCGCATGGGCGATGGCGCTGCGGACGCCCGAAGTGACCACCGGATGCTGGCCCCGGCGCTGGCTGGCGACTCGTTCGACCAGCGCGACGATCTCGATGGCATGCGGCGCCTCGGAGCGGCCGCGATGATGCTGGGAGAGGCGGGCGAGCAACCCGTTCATCCGCTCGGCCGAGCTCTGCAGCGTCGCCACCATGTCGGCGCGGAACTCGGGCTTGTCGGCATGGCGTTCGGCGTTGCGCGCCGTGAGGGTCAGCTGGCTCACCAGGTTCTTGATGTCGTGCAGGATGAAGGCGAAGCGGCGGTTGAACTCGTCGAAGCGTTGCGCCTCGGCGAGCGCCTCCTGCGCGCGGGCCTCGGCGAGATAGGAGGCGACCTGGCGGCCGGCCACCTTCAGCAGGTCGAAATCCTCCCAGTCGAGCGCGCGGTCGAGCGGCGGGCGCGCGAGCAGGATCGCGCCCGCGAGCTCGGCCAGATGCGGCAACGGGACGATCACCCAGGCCTCGGGCAGGTCGAGCATCCATTGCGGCACGACGGAAGCGTCGCGGTGATCCTCGCTGCGGCGGACGGCATCGAGCTCGATGATCCGCCCGGTCGCCTGGAGATGCTCGCCCAGCGCCATGTCGCTGGCGATCGGCAGCGTCGTGCGATCCCAGTTCCAGCTCGCGCCGACGCCGAGCCCGCCGGCATCGGGGACGAGCAGCACCCCCGCCGGGCTCTCGGTCAGGTCGGCGATCGCCTTGACGATGCGCTCGTCGAGCGCGGCGCCGCCCTGCGGATTGCCGAGCGTCTCGGTGAAGCGCATCCATTCGGTGCGATAATCATAACGATGGCGGAAGAGATGCTTGGCGAGCTTGACCTTGAGCCAGGCGCGCAGCCAGCTATTGGCGACGAGCGTGAGGATCGCCGCGGTCGAGCCCAGCACGAAAGCGGTCTGGAGGATGCGGGCATTGGGGCCGCCCACGGTGGCGATCGCGGAAGTGGCGAGCGCCAGCAGCGCGAAATAGACGCCGACCGCGACCAGCGAGAGCGACTGGTAGGTGACGGTGCGCGACACTTCGATCTTCCATTCGCCCTTGCGCTGGAGCGCGGTGCCGATCGCGAGCGCGATGGCAAGATAGGCGAGCCCGCGCAGCACCAGCGGCTCGATCCGCCATTCGGCGGCGAGATAGGCGATCGTGTAGAGCCCGAGCTCGGCGCACCAGATGCCGGCAAGCGCGAGCACCAGGCTGCGCAGCGGCCCGCCCGCGGCCGGGCTCAGGGCCGACCAGAGCGCCTGGACCAGCACCAGTGCCGCGACGGCGACGAGCATGCGCAGCAGCACGGCGGCATTGGCGGTCTGCGCGGCCACGATCGGCTCGGGATCGGCATAGGCGATGAGCGTGAGCCCCAGCGCGCCGATCTGCACCAGCGCGACGACGCCATAGACCGTGCCCAGCGCGATCGGCGGACGCGTCTGCGCGTCGCGGCGATGGAGCACCAGCATGAAGCCCAGCCAGGCCAGATTGCGCAGCGTCTCGGCGAACCAGCTGGCGACGTCGGTCGATCCGATGCCGGCGATGGCGAGCGCCCAGAGCGCGGTGGCGGCCAGCGCGAAGGCGAGCGGGCGGCGCGGCAGCCCGGCCAGGTCGGTGCGCCAGGCCCAGAGCGCGAGCGCGCCGAACAGCAGCGCCGCGAGCGCATGCAGCCAGAGCAGCAGCGCGCCCATCTAGCGCGCGCCTTCGGGGAACAGCACGACGCGGATGGTCTGGAGCAGGATCAGCACGTCGAGGAACGGCGAATAGTTCTTCGCGTAATAGAGGTCGTATTCCAGCTTCTGGCGCGAATCCTCGATCGAAGCGCCATAGGGATAGTTGATCTGCGCCCAGCCGGTGATGCCCGGCTTCACCATGTGGCGCTCGGCATAATAAGGCAGCTTGGTCTCGAGATCCTCGACGAACTGGGGGCGCTCGGGGCGCGGGCCGACGAAGCTCATCTCGCCCTTGAGCACGCTCCAGCATTGCGGCAGCTCGTCGATCCGCGTCTTGCGGATGATGCGGCCGACGCGCGTGATGCGCGGATCGTCCTTCTCCGCCCACACGGCCTTGCCGCCGGCCTCGGCGTCCTGGCGCATCGAGCGCAGCTTGATCACGTCGAAGCCGGTGCCGTACAGGCCGACGCGGCGCTGGCGGTAAAAGGCCGGGCCCCGGCTCTCCAGCTTCACCAGGATGGCGGTGAGCAGGATGATCGGCAGCATCAGCGTGAGCAGCACCAGGCTGGCGCCGATGTCGAACAGCCGCTTGAACATGCTCGACAGCATGCGACCCGAGGAGAAGCCGTCGGAGAAGATCAGCCAGCTGGGATTGACGCTGTCCAGGTCGACGCGGCCGGTCTCGCGCTCGAGGAAGGTCGAGATCTCGTTGACGTGCACGCCGGTGGTCTTGATCCGCAGCAGGTCCTTGAGCGGCAGCGCGTTGCGCCGCTCCTCGAGCGCGAGCACGACTTCGCTGGCGTTGAGCACCACGACATGGTCGGCGAGATTGTAGATCGCATCGCGGGCGATCGCCTCGGGGATCACCCGATTGGCCTCGCTCATCGCGACATAGCCGACCACGACGAAGCCCGCGCCGGGGGTCTTGGAGAGATCCTTGAGGCGCTGCGCCCGCGCGCCGGCGCCGAGCACGACGATGCGGCGCTTGAACGCCTGGCTGCCCAGCGCCTTGCCGAGCAGGACGCGCAAAGCGATCAGCGAGGCGATCGAGCAGCCCATCGCGTAGAGCAGGTTCGAGCGCCAGAAGCCGATCTCGGGGATCAGGAAATAGAGCACGCTCAAGCCGATCACGCCCAGCGAGATCGCCACGATCAGCCGCGCCATCGCATAGCGCAGCGACTGGAGCGAATCGGCACCATAGACGCCGACTGCGACCATCGCGATCTCGAGGAACAGCGCGTAGCTGACGAGCTGCGGCCAGCGCTCCTGCATCAGCGGCAGGCCGATGCCGAGCTGATGGGCGCGCAGCATCCAGCCGAGCTCGCCCGACATCGCCAGCAGCAGGATGTCGAGAAAGCCGAGCAGCAGCACCGCGTTGGGCACGTAATGCTTGAACAGCCGGATCATGGAGAGCCGCTGTAATGCGGAAGTGTAAACAAATCCGACATGGCGCCGCCCTGGGTTGGCGGAAAAATCTCCGCCGTTCCGGCACCAATGCCGCAGCCCATGTGTTTGACCCCGGGGGCAAATCGCAGCATTGCGAAATCTTCAGGAGGTTCGAAGCACATGCCGGATTCGAAGCCGATCGTTCCTGTCATCCTGTCGGGAGGATCGGGCACCCGACTCTGGCCGATGTCGCGGGCGGAGAAACCCAAGCAGCTCCTGTCGCTGACCGCCGAGGAGACGATGCTCCAGCTCACGGCGCGCCGCGCCGCCGGGGAGCGGTTCGGCCGGCCGATCGTCGTCGCCAACGCGCATCATGCCGACATGGTGGAGGAACAGCTCGCCGCCGCGGACAGCGCCGCGCGGGCGCTGGTGCTCGAGCCGATGGGGCGCAACACCGCGCCCGCCATCGCGCTCGCCGCGATCGCGGTGGGAGGCGGCGCCGAGCCGCTGCTGGTGATGCCCTCCGACCA
Source organism: Sphingomonas sp. NPDC092440 (assembly GCF_044754985.1). Taxonomy (NCBI): domain Bacteria; kingdom Pseudomonadati; phylum Pseudomonadota; class Alphaproteobacteria; order Sphingomonadales; family Sphingomonadaceae; genus Sphingomonas; species Sphingomonas sp. NPDC092440. Next base: position 72,634 of record NZ_JBIVQA010000005.1, read on the forward strand.
TGTGATCGCCGATGTCGATGCCTTCCACCTGGCGATCGAGACCGCGCTGCCGCTGGTGGAGGAGGGGTGGCTGATCACCTTCGGCATCACGCCCGACGCGGCCGAGACCGGCTATGGCTGGATCAAGGTGGGCGAAGTGCTGGCCGAGGGCGTGCACCGCGTCGAGCGTTTCGTCGAGAAGCCGGCGCGCGACCGGGCCGAGGCGATGCTCGCGGAGGGTGGCCATACCTGGAATGGCGGCATCTTCCTGTTCCGCGCCGATGCCTATCTGGGGGCGCTGGCCAGCTATGCGCCCGACATGCTGCACGCGGCGCAACAGGCGATGGCGAAGGGCCGGCGCGAGGGCGCCCGGATCTGGCCCGATGCCGACAGCTTCGCCGCCAGCCCGTCGGACTCGATCGACTATGCCGTGATGGAAAAGGCGCCGCGCGTGGCGGTAGTGCCGGTGACGATGGGCTGGAGCGACGTCGGCAGCTGGGACGCGCTCCATGCGATCAGCCATGCCGATGCCGGCGGCAATGTCGTGCGCGGCGATGCGGTGGTGATCGAATCGAGCAACTGCCTGGTCCGCGCCGAGCCGGGCAAGCGCGTGGCGCTGGTCGGCGTCGAGGACCTTATCGTGGTCGCCTCGGGCGATGACGTGCTCGTCCTGCCGCGCGGGCGCAGCCAGGAAGTGAAGAAGATCATCGAGGCGATGCAGAAGGGCGGCTAGGCCGCGGCGCGCCGGGCCTCGAGCGCGTTGAAGACCGGGGCGAGATGCTGTGCGGCGATGGCGCGCAGCTCGGCATCGGCTTCGCGCTGCTTGGCCTCGCCATCGGCCTGGAAGCGTGCCGCCGGGGCCTTGGAATGGCGACCCGCCACCGCGGCCATGGCCTCCCGCGCCGCTGCGTCGGGGGCGATGCCGAAATGGGGGAGGATCCGGTCGAAAAGCGCCTCGGGCAGCTGGGCGTAGTTGATCAGCAGCCCCTTGTCGGTGCCGTGCTCGGTCACCGCGCTGCAGGTCCGTTCGAGGATCCGGGCGATGAAGGTGCGCTCGGGAAGGTGCGCCTCCTCGGCGGCCAGGCCGAACCATTCGAGCGGCACCACGCCGGGGACGGTCTGCACGCCGCGCAGGCGCAGTTGCGAGACCAGCACCTCCACGGGATCGCGGTAGAGGAAGATCCACGGCGTCTCGGGAAAGGCGCGGCGCAGCAGCGGCAGCGCGCGGGTGTGCCAGCTGTCGAGCTTGACGAAGAGATGCTCGGCGCCGCGGCCATAGGCATGGACCAGCCCGCGCAATGCGTCGGCATGCATTTCCGGATCGGGGAAGCGATGCTGGATCATCGCGTCGAGCGGCGGCGCTTCGGAGATCGAGACATGCCCCGGGGCGGCGCCGAGCATCTGCGAGACCAGGGTGGAGCCGCAGCGGGACATGTGGAAGATGAGGCCCGAAGGCGCGCGGAGATCGGTACGGCCCAGGAAGCTGGCGAGCGGCGTGGCGGTGCGGAACAGGCGGTTGAACGGGCGGCCCGCCGCTTCGCGCACCGCATCCTCGAAAAAGGGTGTGTTCGGGGAGATGTCGGCGAAGTTGAACCATTGGACCGCTGGCTCGGGCGCGGCCGGGAAGCTTATGGGCAGCCAGTCCCGGGGCGGCCAGTCGCGCCGGGTGACCGGTGCCTGGAGAAAGCGGTGCATCCCGGCGGGATCGGGGCGGCTGCCCTCGATCAGATCGGCCGTGGCGAGCGATAGGCCGCGCGCCGCGGCCCAGGCGAGCGCGCGCGCCTCGAATATCGCGGGATCATGGGGCCCGGCGAGATGCGCCTGCGCCGGCGGATCGGCCAGCACGGCAGCGCGGAACTGGTCGAGCAGGCTCGGTGGCATTGCAATCATCGGGGACCGGGATAGGCTCGAGGCGGAGGAAAGGGCAGGCTAATATGGCGACCGTATCCGCACAATCCGCCTGGCCCGATCGGGTGCGGCTGCCCCTTGCCTTCGATCCCGGGCCGCTGGCGGCCGATCTCGCCGCGCTCGAGCGTGGCGACTGGACCGCGCATTTCGTGCAGCGGAACTATGAGGGCGACTGGAGCGTGCTGCCGCTCCGCGCGCAGGCCGGCGCCAGGCATCCGATCCAGATGATCTACTCGGCGCCGGGCGCCACTGCGTTCGTCGACACGCCGTGGCGGGCGCGGATGCCGGCGCTGTCGGCGGTGATCGACGCGTTCGCCTGCCCGGTCCTCGCGGTGCGGCTGATGCGGCTCGCGGCCGGATCGGTAATCAAGGAACATGCGGATTTCGACCTCGACGCCGCCGACGGCTTCGCCCGGATCCATGTGCCGATACAGACCAACGCGGATGTCGATTTCCGGCTGAACGGTACCCGGGTGGCAATGGCGCCGGGCGAGGCCTGGTATCTGCGGCTCGCGGATCCGCACAGCGTGGCGAACCGGGGCCGCGCCGCGCGCATCCATCTGGTGCTCGACCTGGCGGTGAACGACTGGCTGATGCGCCAGCTCGAAGGATGAGCGGGCGCGTCCGGCGCAAGCAGGTCGCGGCGGCGATGGAAGCCGTCGCGGTCGCGCCGCCGCCCGAGGCCTGCGCGCTTTGCAGCCGCCCGCTCGGCCGGCGGACCGAATGGCATCATGTGCTGCCCAGAAGCGAGGGCGGCCGGGAGACCGTGCCGCTCCACCCGATCTGCCACCGGACGATCCATGCCAGCGCGAGCAATGCCGAGCTGGCGCGGCTCTATCCCACGCTCGAAGCGCTGCTCGAGCGCGAGGACATCCGCCGCTTCGTCGCCTGGATCGCGGACAAGCCGCCCGATTTCCACGCGCCGACAAGCTAGCCGACCAGCGCCTCGGCCTGGTCGAGCACGTTCTTGAAGTCCGCGATCAGCGCCTGGTACGGGGCGGGGCTGGCCATATCGAGGCCGGCGCGCTTCAGGATCTCGGTCGGATAGTCCGACCCGCCCGCCTTCAGCACGGACAGATAATTGTCGCGCTCCTTCGGCCCGCCCTTCAGGATCGACTGGGCGAAGAAGGTCGCCGCCGAGATGCAGGTGGCATATTGGTAGACGTAGAAGCTGTTGTAGAAATGGGGGATATAGGCCCATTCGTTCGCATATTCGGGCGCCAGTATCAGGTTCGGCCCGTGATAGGTGCGCAGCAGTTCGCCATAGACCTTGGTGAACTTGCTCCCCGACAGGCCCTCGCCCGCTTCCGCCATGTCGTGCGCCTTCAGCTCGAACTCGGCGAACATGGTCTGGCGGAAGAAGGTGCCGCGATAATTCTCCATCTGCTGGCCGAGATAGAAGAGCTTCTCTTCCCTGGTCTTCGCGTTCTTCATCAGGTGCGCGAACAGCAGCTGCTCGTTCAGGGTCGAGGCGATCTCGGCGAGGAAGATCGGATAATCGGCCTTGTCATAGGGCTGGGCCGAATTGGCGAGCAGCGAATGGAGCGCATGGCCCCATTCGTGCGCATAGGTGCTCATCCCGTCATATTTGTCGCTCAGGTTGAGCAGCAGATAGGGGTGCACGTCGAACGCGCCGGGGTTCATGTATGCGCCCGGCCGCTTGCCCTCGCGGGGCCAGGGATCCATCCACTTGGCCGCGGTCGCCTTGGCGATGCGCGCCTGATAGTCGGGGCCGAGCGGCTTCATCGCCTCCAGCGTCGTCGCGCGCATCTGGTCGAGCGTGTAGCTGCGGTCCATCGACACGAGCGGCGGATAGATGTCGTAATAGCCGATGTCCGGCAGCTTGAGCATCTTGCGGCGCAGCTCGAAATAGCGGTGGAGCTGGGGCAGGCCCTTGTTCGCCTCGGCCACCAGCGTGCGGTACACTGTCTCGGGCACGTTGTTGCCGGAGAGCGCACGGGCCAGCGAGGTCGGGTATTTCCGCGCCTTGGCGTAGAAGATGTCGCCGCGAACCTTGGCGCCATAGGTCGCGCCGAACGAGTTCTGGAACTTGCCGTGCGCGGTCCAGAAGGCGTTGAACACCGCCTTGCGGTCCTCGCGGTTGGGCGCGTCGCGGTTGAGCGAATAGCCCTGCGAATCGAGGCGCACCTGCTTGCCGGTCGACAGCGTGATCGTCGGCCAGGGAATGTCCGACGAGCGCAGCTGGCCCGAGATCTCGCCCGGCGCGGCCAGCGGCGATCCGGCGCTGGCGAGGATCGCCTCGCCCTCCGGCGAGAGCGTGTGCTCGGCCTGGCGCAGCGTGTCCGCCAGCGCGAAGTCGAAGCGGGTGCGCAGCGTCGCATTGGCGGCGAGGAAGGCGTCGATCTTCGCCTTGCCCAGCGTCAGCAGCTCGGGCGAGGTCCAGGAACTGGCCTCGCCGAACGCGGTGTAGAGGTCGCGCGCCTGCGCCAGCTTCTCCTGGTTGGCCGAGATGCGGACGTCCTCGTCGCCCTTCAGGCTGGCATAGGTGTAGATGCGGCTGATCGTGCGGCCGAGATCCGACTGGAGCACCAATGCCTGGGCGAGCACGTCGGCGCTTTCGCCGAGCCGGCCCTTGAACCGGGCGACAGCCGGAATCGCGGCGAGCGCCTGCTTGCGGGCATCCTCCCAGGCGGCATCGCCGGCATAGAGCTCGCTCAGGTCCCATTGCGCCCCGGCGGCGGGCGCGGCGGCCTGGCGGGCCCATGCGGGCAGGGCGGCGACGGCGCCGGCGAACGCGGCGGCGGCCAATGCCTCGCGGCGAGAAAGTTCGGTCATGTTCCAGTTCCCCGAGAGCGCGCCTGTAGGCCGGCGCTGTGGTGAGGCGGCCAATCTGTCGCGGTTTCGAGGGGAAAGGAAGTGCTTTGTCGACCTATGACGCCAGCACGCTTCGCTTCAGCGGGCGCCCTTGGGCGTGACGATCCAGTCGCGCTTGGCGCGCCGCGTCATGTGTACGCCGCAATACCGACACTTACTGACGAACTTCTCGACCTCGCCTACGCGCTGCACATGCTTTTCGGAACGCTCGTGTCGACCCCCGACGCAACGGATGCGCCCGGCAATCCAATTATACACCTAACCACCCCCATTGGCTGACCCATTGCTACCTCTTCCATCCTCAAAATGGGGTCAAGCAGGTAACCGCGCGAATTCGCGAAAATCGGAAATGTTCCGGAAACGATACGGATATGTTTCGCGCCCGTGCCGCGGGCTCCCGACGGACGAAAGGCCGGGGATCGCTCCCCGGCCTTCCTGGTTCCGGCGGGACGGAAGGACTTAGAAGTCCATGCCGCCCATGCCGCCCATGCCGCCACCCATGGGGGGCATGGCGGGCTTGTCTTCCGGCAGCTCGCTCACCGCCGCTTCGGTGGTGATGAGCAGGCCGGCGACCGAAGCCGCGTCCTGGAGCGCGGTGCGGACGACCTTGGTCGGGTCGATCACGCCGGCGGCGACCAGGTTCTCGTACACGTCGGTCGAGGCGTTGAAGCCGAGCGTCGTGTCGTTGCCGTCGATCAGCTTGCCCGCGACGACGGCGCCGTCATGGCCGGCGTTCTGCGCGATCTGCTTGAGCGGCGCGGTGATCGCCTTGCGGATGATGTCGATGCCGCGGGTCTGGTCGTCGTTGATGCCCTTCAGGCCATCGAGCGCCTTGGTGGCATAGAGCAGCGCGGTGCCGCCGCCCGGAACGATGCCTTCCTCGACCGCGGCGCGGGTCGCGTGGAGCGCGTCGTCGACGCGGTCCTTGCGCTCCTTCACCTCGACTTCGGTCGCGCCGCCGACCTTGATCACGGCCACGCCGCCGGCGAGCTTGGCGAGGCGCTCCTGGAGCTTCTCGCGGTCGTAATCGCTGGTGGTGACTTCGATCTGCTGGCGGATCGCGTCGGTGCGGCCCTTGATCGCATCGGCATCACCGGCGCCATCGACGATGGTGGTGTTGTCCTTGTCGATCGTGACGCGCTTGGCGGTGCCGAGCATGCCCAGGGTAACCGACTCGAGCTTGATGCCCAGGTCTTCCGAGATGACTTCGCCCTTGGTGAGGATCGCGATGTCCTCGAGCATCGCCTTGCGGCGGTCGCCGAAGCCCGGCGCCTTGACGGCCGCGACCTTCAGGCCGCCGCGCAGCTTGTTGACCACCAGGGTGGCCAGCGCCTCGCCCTCGATGTCCTCGGCGATGATCAGCAGCGGGCGGCCCGACTGCACGACCGCCTCGAGGATCGGCAGCATCGACTGCAGGTTCGACAGCTTCTTCTCGTGGATCAGGATGTACGGATCGGCGAGCTCGACCGACATCTTCTCCGGATTGGTGATGAAGTACGGGCTCAGATAGCCGCGGTCGAACTGCATGCCCTCGACGACGTCGAGCTCGAACTCGAGACCCTTCGCCTCTTCGACGGTGATCACGCCTTCCTTGCCGACCTTCTCCATCGCCTCGGCGATCTTCTGGCCGACTTCGACGTCGCCATTGGCCGAGATGATGCCGACCTGGGCGACTTCATTGGTGCCGGCGACCGGCTTCGAGCGCGACTTCACGTCCTCGACCACCTTGGTCACGGCGAGATCGATGCCGCGCTTCAGGTCCATCGGGTTCATGCCGGCCGCGACCGACTTCATGCCCTCTCGCACGATCGCCTGGGCGAGCACGGTGGCGGTGGTGGTGCCGTCGCCCGCGGTGTCGTTCGCCTTCGAGGCGACTTCGCGGATCATCTGGGCGCCCATGTTCTCGAACTTGTCCTTGAGTTCGATTTCCTTGGCGACGGTGACGCCGTCCTTGGTGATGCGCGGCGCGCCGAAGCTCTTCTCGATCACCACGTTGCGGCCCTTCGGGCCCAGCGTGACCTTCACTGCGTCGGCGAGGATGTCGACGCCGCGCAGGATGCGCTCGCGGGCGTCACGGCCGAATTTTACGTCCTTGGCTGCCATGTTGGCTGACCTTTCAGAAAATGTTGATTCTGTTGACTCGGTAGAAGGGGACGGAAGCTCAGCCGATGATGCCGAGGATGTCCGATTCCTTCATGATCAGCAGGTCTTCGCCATTGACCTTGACCTCGGTGCCCGACCACTTGCCGAACAGGATGCGGTCGCCGGCCTTGACGTCGAGCGGAGTGATCTCGCCCTTCTCGTTCTTCGCGCCCGAACCGGCGGCGACGACTTCGCCTTCCTGCGGCTTTTCCTGGGCGGTGTCGGGGATGATGATGCCGCCGGCGGTCTTGGCTTCGGCCTCGACGCGGCGGACGAGCACGCGGTCGTGCAACGGACGGAAGTTCATTGCCTGATCCTTACTTCAGGGTTGATCTCGGATTTGGCACTCGCTCAGGTCGAGTGCCAGCGGCCGCGATATGCGAAGCCGATCCGCCCGCGTCAACCGGCGCGCGCCATGCCGTTGCAAATTTAGGCGGTCCGGACGCCGGCGCGGGCCCGGCGGCGCGGCCCAAAGGCTCTCGCTGCGAGACATTTGGCGGTTCCTCCGGGATGGCACGGGCATTTACGCGTCCCCCGCGATCCTCTAGCACCACGGGCATATTCCTTCGCATGGGAGCGGCACGTGAAGCTTGTTCGGGGCGCCTGGAAGATCCTGGTGGGGATCAAGGACTTTCTGGTCCTGGTCTTCATGCTGCTGTTCTTCACGATGCTGTTCGCCGCATTGTCCGCCAAGCCCAATCCCGGATCGGTCCGCGACGGCGCGCTGCTGGTGGCGCTTGACGGCGCGCTGGTGGAACAGCCCGAGGAAGTCGATCCCTTTTCCCGGCTCGGCGGCGGCGGCGCGGTGAAGCAGCAGCGGCTGCGCGACGTGGTGCGCGCGCTCGACGCCGCGAAGACCGACAGCCATGTGAAGGCCGTGGTGCTCGATCTCGATCGCTTCACCGGCGGCTATCCGGCCGCGATCAGCGAAGTCGCCGCGGCCATCGGCAAGGTGCGCGCCGCCGGCAAGCCGGTGCTCGCCTATGCCACTGCCTATGCCGATGACAGCTACGCGCTCGCCGCCAATGCGAGCGAGATCTGGGTGAACCCGCTGGGCGGCGCGATGTTCGCGGGCCCGGGCGGCACCCGGCTCTACTACAAGGGGCTGATCGACAAGCTCGGCGTCAATGCGCACATCTACCGCGTCGGCAAGTTCAAGTCGGCGGTCGAGCCCTATATGCGCAGCGACATGTCGCCCGAGGCCAAGGAAGCCGATCTGGCGATGTACCAGCAGATCCTCGACCAGTGGCGGCAGGAGATCGCCAAGGCGCGGCCCAAGGCGCGCGTCGCCGACTATCTGGCGAAGCCCGCGGAGATCGTGACGGCGGCCAAGGGCGATATCGCCAAGGCGAACCTGGCGATGGGCATCGTCGACAAGCTGGGCGACCGGCTGGCCTTCGGCAAGCGCGTCGCCGAGATCGCCGGCGCCCCCAGCGGCAAGCCGGCGGGCAATTTCAACCGGATCAAGCTGGCCGACTTCGTCGCCGCGCACCCGCTGCCCACCGGCGGCGACGCGATCGGCGTGATCACCGTCGCCGGCGAGATCGTCGACGGCAAGGCCGGCCCCGGCAAGGCGGCGGGCGACACGGTGAGCGCGGCGCTGCTCAAGGGCCTGGCGGGCAAGAACCTGAAGGCGCTGGTGGTCCGCGTCGATTCGCCGGGCGGCTCGGCGCTCGCCTCGGAGCAGATCCGCCAGGCGATCCTCCAGGCCAAGGCCCAGGGGCTGCCGGTGGTGGTCTCGATGGGCAGCCTTGCGGCGAGCGGCGGCTATTGGGTGTCGACCGCGGGCGACACGATCTTCGCCGAGCCCAACACGATCACCGGCTCGATCGGCATCTTCGGCGTGATCCCCACCTTCGAGAAGACGCTCGCCAAGATCGGCGTAGGCACGGACGGCGTGAAGACGACGCCGCTCAGCGGCCAGCCCGACATCTATGGCGGCACCAATGCCGAGACCGATGCGCTGCTCCAGTCGGCGATCGAGGCGGGCTATGCGCGCTTCATCGGGCTGGTCGCCAGCGCCCGCAAGCTGACGCCGGAGCGCGTCAACGAGATCGCCCAGGGCCGGGTCTGGATCGGCGGCACCGCCCATCAGATCGGGCTGGTCGACCGGTTCGGCGGGATCGACGACGCGATCGCCGAGGCGGCGCGGCGTGCCAAGCTCGACCCGGCCAAGGTCCATGCCGTCTATCTCGAAAAGGCGCCTTCGGGCTGGGCCCAGCTGATCGCCAGCTTCGCGGACGACAAGGACGAGGATGGCGACTGGGCCGACCAGCCGGCGGGCGCGGACCTGTTCGCCCGGGCCGCGATCGCCCAGCGCGCGCTGCTCGCCCAGGCGCTGGGCGATGCCAGGCGGCTGGCCACCGGCGGCTCGGTCCAGGCGCGCTGCCTGGAATGCGGGGGCTTCGGCCCGGCGACCGGCAGCCTCGACGACGGCCGCCTGTTCGACGCGATCGCGGCGCGGCTCGGCCTGTGATCGGCATCCGCGCAGCCATGCCGGAGGATGCCGGCGCGATCGCGGCGATCTATGCGCCGCACGTGCTCACCGGCACCGCTTCGTTCGAGATCGAGCCGCCGGAAAAGGCGGAGATGCGCAAGCGCATGCACGCAAGCGAGGGCCTCTATCCCTGGATCGTCGCGACGACGGGCGGTTCCAGCGCCAATGATCCGGACGCGGGCGTGATCGGCTATGCCTATGCGGGCAAGTTCCGCGATCGCCCGGCCTATCGCTATGTCTGCGAGACGTCGATCTACCTGACCGACGCGTCGAGCGGATCGGGCGTCGGCCGGCTGCTCTACGAGGCGCTGGTCGGCACGCTCCGGGCCCAGGGCTTCATCCATGCGATCGGCACGATCACCCTGCCCAACGACCGCTCGATCCGCCTGCACGAGGCGGTCGGCTTTCGCCGCCAGGGCGTCTATCGCGAAGTGGGCTTCAAGCACGGCCAGTGGATCGATGTCGGCTTCTGGCAGTGCGAGCTGAACGAACCGCGCGTACCCCCGGTCGAGCCACGGAGATTCGCCGATATGGGGATCGTGCGGGATTGAGGGAATCGGAGGCCGGCGGGTGTCGGCGCGGCCTCCCAGTGAACGAGTGCCCGGTCGCCTATGCCTCACTCCGTCTCCCACAGCATCACGTTCGATGCTGCACGCAAGCTCCTCGATCTGCGGATCGGCGGGCTGGTCTCGCCCGAGGATGCCGTCTGGATCGGCGAGGAGCTGCGCGCCGCGATCCGCGCGCTGGGCCCCGATGTCGGCAAGCATGTGACGCTCTACGACGCCAGCGGGGTGCATGTGGTGCCGCAGGAGACCGTCGAGCTGATCAAGAGCACGCTCGACAATCCCGCGGTCCGCGCGCTGTGGGCGCGCAAGGTCGCCTTTGTGGTGACCACCGCGCTGGCCCGGCTGCAGGCGCAGCGCCTGCGCGAGGTGCGGGCGGACATCGGCATCTTCGACGACCGCGCGGAAGCGATCGCCTGGCTGATGGAGCCCTGATTTCCATTCCGCCACCGGGCCGGGCCGGCAATGAAGCCTCCTATCGCCGGCCCCGATAGGCGGGCAGGCCGAGCTTCCACACGATCGCCGCGGCGCGCAGGCCGAAGCCGGCACCGGCGGCGAGCAGCCCGGCGGCGAAGACCGGCAGTCCGGCCTGCGCCAGCACCACCTGCAGCGTCGCGGTGAGCGCGGCGGCGGTGACATAGAGCTCGGGCCGCATCAGGATCGAGGGTTCGCCCGCCAGCACGTCGCGGATGATGCCGCCCGCGCAGGCGGTGACCACGCCCATCACCGCGGCCGGCACCGGCGGAATGCCATAGCCCAGCGCCTTGGCGGCGCCGAACGCGGCATAGGCGGCCAGGCCCAGCGCATCGAGCCAGGCGAAGGTCGCGTCGTTCCACCAGCGCTGGGGCGTGCTCCATACCAGCACCGCGACGGCGAGGATCAGCGCCGCGACGGTCGCGTCGTGCACCCAGAAGACCGGCGCGCCGATCAGCAGGTCGCGGATCGTGCCGCCGCCCACGCCGGTGACCAGCGCGAAGAAGGCGGCGGTGACGAAGGTCTGGGCCCGGTGCGCGGCGGCGAGCGCGCCGGTCGCGGCGAACAGCGCGATGCCGAACATGTCGAGCCAGGGCAGGATCGGCCCGATGCGGGCGGCGGCGAGAGCGGCGTCCATCCGTCTTGTTTCTCTCCGGCAACGGCTTGCTGTCAAACGCGCATCCGGGGCATGAGTGCGGCCATGCAGCGTACCGAGTCTCCGCTTGTCGTCATCGCCATCTGCCTTGCCGCGCTGGCCGGCTTCGTCGATGCCCTGGCCTTTACCAGCCTGGGCGGCTTCTTCGCCTCGTTCATGAGCGGCAACAGCACGCGGCTGGGCGTGGGGCTGGGGGCCGGCCTGCCCGGCGATGCGGCAGTGGCCGGCGGCCTGGTGATGAGCTTCGTCAGCGGGGTGATCATCGCCAGCGTGGTGACGCGCTGGCGCCAGGCGCGGTTCCGCGAGAGCCTGATGCTGGTGGTGACGGCGCTGCTCGCCGCCGCCGCCACGCTCGCCAGCCTGTCGCCCGGGCCGCTCGTGCTGATCTTCCTCGCCATGGCGATGGGCTGCGAGAACGGCATCCTCCACCGCGAGGGCGAAGTGACGGTGGGCGTCACCTACATGACCGGATCGCTGGTCAAGCTGGGGCAGAAGCTGGCGGATGCGCTGATGGGCGAGCCCGATCGCTGGGCCTGGACGCGCTATCTGTTCCTCTGGCTCGGCTTCATCGCCGGCGCGGTGATGGGGGCGGCGAGCCATGTCCGCTGGGGCTGGACCGCCTTGTGGCTGGCGCCGATCGCCAGCGCGGCGCTCACCTTCGCACTGGTGCGGATCCGGCCGAAGCTGAGCGGGCCCTGGGCGGTGCGGTGATGGAGGGGCACTGCGGGCGGCGATGATGGCGGCCCGAGGCCCTATTTCCGCACTGCCTTCTGGTCGCGCCCGTTCTGGTGCAGCACCGCGCCGGTGACCTTGCCCGATGCGTCGCGCGTGAAGTCGATCTGCGCATCGACCGCGCGGTAGAAGAAGCGGTCCTGCGCTTCCGGGAACAGATCCAGCGGTCCCTGGCCCGTCGCCTGGGCGATCAACCGGTCGCCCTCGGCGCGGATGGTGATGCCGAAGCTCGGGTTTATTTCGTAGGTGCCTTCATAGGATTTGAGGATCGCGGGCGCGAGCTTCACCGCCTGGCGTTCGCTGGGCAACGTGACCGTGCCGCCGCGTGCCAGCGTCATCATCGCGCGGCCCAGCGTGCTTGCGCCATTGCCGTTGATATTGGCGAGCGCCACCACGGTGATCTTGCGATCCGGATCATAGCCGAGCCAGGTGTTGAAACCGTCGATCCCGCCGCTGTGCGAGATCGTGGTCGCGCCATCCCTGGTCACCGCGCCGATGCCGAATGCGTAATTGTTCTTGTACGGCGTGCGCATGGCCGCGAGCGATTCGGGCTTGAGCAGCTTGCCGCCGAACAGCCCGGTCTCCCATTTCAGCAGGTCGTGGGTAGTCGAATAGAGCGCTCCCGCGCCTTGGGGGATCGACATGTCGATATAGTCGGCATTGACCACCACGCCCTGGCGCGGGCTGTAGCCCGAGGCGCGATGCGGAATCACCCGCGCATGATCGTCATAGCCGCTGTCCGCCATGCCGAGCGGCTTGAAGAGGTTCTCCGCGACGAAGCTCGCATAGGACTGGCCGCCTGCCTTCTCGACGATCGCGGTGAGCAGGACATAGCCCGAATTCGAATATTTGAACTGCGTGCCCGGCTCGAAATCGAGCGGCTTGTCGCTGAACCGCGCGATCAGTTCGGGCAGCGTCACCGGCAGCGGCTTGGTCTTCTCGTAGTTCTCGAACCCGGTGAAGTTGGGCACGCCCGCGCTGTGGGTGAGCAGGTGGAACACGGTCACCTTGTCCCAGGCCGCCGGCGCATCGGGCAGATAGGTCTTTATCGGGGTATCGAGGCGCAGCTTGCCGCGTTCCTGAAGCAGCAGGATCGAAGCGGCGGTGAATTGCTTGGTCAGGGAACCGAGCCGAAACCGGGTTTCGCCGTCGTTCGGGATCTTCCATTCGAGATTGGCCGAGCCATAGCCCTTGTCGAACAGGATCTTTCCGTCCTGGGCGACGAGGATAGCCCCCATGAAGCCGCTCCTGTCGGCTTCGGCGCTGGCGGCCTTGTCCATGCGCGCCGCATCCTGGGAGAAGGCGGGCGCGGCGAGGGCGGTCGCCGCCAGCAGGCCGAACAGGATGTGATGCATGCAGCTCCCCTCTATGTGTGTTGTTTGAATAACACACATAGAGGGGAGCTGCAAGGGGTCGGATACCGGATAGTTGGCCGCAGCCTGCGCCGCTGCCGTCTCGGCTCAGATGTGGATCGGCTTGCCCTGCACCGCCATCGCGGCTTCCTTGAACGCTTCCGAGTGGGTCGGGTGGGCGTGGCAGGTATAGGCGATGTCCTCGCTGGTCGCGCCGAACTCCATCGCCTGGGCGGCCTGGGCGATCATCGTGCCGGCGACCGAGGCGATCATCCACACGCCGAGCACGCGGTCCGACTTGGCGTCGGCGATCACCTTCACCCAGCCGTCCGGCTCGTGGTTGGTCTTGGCGCGGCTGTTGGCGATCATCGGGAACTTGCCGACCTTCACCTCGGTGCGCTCCTTGGCCTGTTCCTCGGTCAGGCCGACGCCGGCGATCTCGGGCCAGGTGTAGACGACCGAGGGGATCACGTCGTGGTTCACGATGCCGGTGAGGCCGGCGATGTTCTCCGCCACCGCAATGCCTTCGTCCTCGGCCTTGTGCGCGAGCATCGGGCCGGGCACGACGTCGCCGATCGCCCAGATGCCGGGCACCGAAGTGCGGAAGTCGTGGTCGATCTCGATCTGGCCGCGCTGGTTGGTCGAGAGGCCGGCTGCCTCCAGGCCCAGGCCCGACGTGTTCGGACGGCGGCCGATCGACACCAGCACCGCATCGGCTTCCAGCGTCTCGGCGGCGCCGCCGGCCGAGGGCTCGAGGGTAAGCGTGGCCTTGCCGCCATTGACGGTGACGCCGGTGACCTTGGTGGAGAGCTTCAGCTCCATGCCCTGCTTCTTGAACAGCTTGCCCGCTTCCTTGCGGACCTCGCCGTCCATGCCCGGCAGCAGCTGGTCGAGGAACTCGACCACGGTGACCCTGGCGCCGACGCGGCGCCACACCGAGCCGAGCTCCAGGCCGATCACGCCGCCGCCGATGACGACGAGATGCTCGGGGACCTTGGGCAGCTCGAGCGCGCCGGTGCTGTCGACCACGACCTTCTGGTCGATCTCGACGCCCGGCAGCGGGGTGACCGAGGAGCCGGTGGCGATGACGATGTTCTTCGCCCGCACCTCGCGGTCGCCGACCTTGACGCTGTCCTTGCCGGTGAAGGTGGCATGGCCCTTCAGCCACTCGACCTTGTTCTTCTTGAACAGGAACTCGATGCCGCCGGTCAGGCCCTTCACTGCGTCGATGCGCTGGGCGTGCATCGCGTCGAGGTCCAGCTCGACCGTCGGGGTCTTGATGCCGAGCTTGGCGAGCTTGCCGCTGGCGGCTTCCTCATAGAGCTCGGAGGCGTGGAGCAGCGCCTTGGAGGGGATGCAGCCGACATTGAGGCAGGTGCCGCCCAGCGTCGCGCGGCTCTCGGCGCACGCGGTCTTGAGGCCCAGCTGCGCCGCGCGGATCGCCGCGACATAGCCGCCCGGGCCCGAACCGATCACCAGCACGTCGAAATCATAGTCGGCCATTTGCTTCTCTTTCGTCTCTGCGACGGGAACTGGCGGCGGCGCGGGCGGAAGGGTCTCCGCGGGCACCGGGGCCGGCTCGATCATCGGGGAGGCTGCTTCTTCCCGCCTCCGCTTGCGCTTCCACAACCACATAGGATGACCCGCCCCGCCTGCAACCCATGAGGGTTAGTGGCGGAGCAAGTCAGTTTTACGACCGCCTTACAGGTCGATCAGCAGCCGGGTCGGATCCTCGATCGCGTTCTTGAGCGCGACGAGGAAGGTCACTGCCTCGCGGCCGTCGACCAGGCGGTGGTCGTAGCTGAGCGCGAGGTACATCATCGGGCGGATCACGATCTGGCCGTCGCGGACCACCGGGCGGTCCTCGATGCGGTGCAGGCCGAGCACGGCGCTCTGCGGCGGGTTGATGATCGGCGTCGACATCAGCGAGCCGAACACGCCGCCGTTCGAGATGGTGAAGGTGCCGCCCTTCATCTCTTCCATCTTCAGCGTGCCGTCCTTGGCGCGCTTGCCGAAGTCGCCGATCGTGCGCTCGATGCCGGCGACCGACAGCGTCTCGGCGTCGCGGATCACCGGGACGACCAGGCCCTGCGGGGCCGAGACGGCGACCGAGATGTCGCAATAATCGTGATAGACGATCTCGTCGCCCTCGATCGAGCCGTTGACGCCCGGAATGTCCTTGAGCGCCATGCAGGCGGCCTTCACGAAGAAGCCCATGAAGCCCAGGCGGACGCCGTGCTTCTTCTCGAACAGATCCTTGTACTTGGCGCGCGCCTCGATCACCGCGGTCATGTCCACGTCGTTGAACGTGGTGAGCATCGCGGCGGTGTTCTGCGCTTCCTTCAGGCGCTTGGCGACGGTCTGGCGCAGGCGCGTCATCTTGACGCGCTCTTCCTTGCGGCCATTGGCCGGGGAAGCGGCCGGAGCGGCGGCGGGCGCCGGAGTCGCGGCCGGAGCCGGCTTGGCGCTGGCGGCGGCGATCACGTCGTCCTTGGTCAGGCGGCCGTCCTTGCCGGTGCCCTGCACGGTGGAGGGGTCGACGCCGGTCTCGAGCACCGCGCGGCGCACCGAGGGCGAGAGCGCGGCGGCTTCGGTCGCGGGCGCGGCGGCCGGAGCGGGCGTCGGGGCCGGTGCGGCGGCGGGAGCCGGGCTCGGCGCGGCGGCGGCGCCGCCTTCGCTCACCACGGCGATCACCGCGCCGACCTCCACCGTGTCGCCCACCTTGACGAGCTGCTCGCCCATCACGCCGGCGACCGGGCTGCCCACTTCCACGGAGACCTTGTCGGTCTCCAGGCTCGCGATCGGCTCGTCGAGCTGCACGGGATCACCCGGGTTCTTCAGCCATTCGCCGAGCGTGGCTTCGGTGATCGATTCACCCAGTGTCGGGACTTTAACGTCTGCCATTGTCTTTCCTCGTTCCCTGGGGACGGTCTCAGTTGTTGCGGGTGCGACGGATCTCGTCGCGGACATTGTGGCCAAGGGCATCGGCGATCAGCGCGCCCTGCTCGGCCTGGTGGCGCTTCATCAAGCCGGTGGCGACCGCCGCGGCCGGCGCGCGGCCGGCATAGCGCGGACGCCGCACCTTGCATTTCGCCTCGGCCAGGCTGGCCTCGATGAAGGGCTCGACAAAGGTCCAATAGCCGTTGTTCTTCGGCTCTTCCTGCGCCCAGATCACTTCCTCGACATTGGCCATGCGCGCGATGCGCTTGGCCAGCGCCTCGCCCGGGAAGGGATAGAGCTGCTCGATGCGGACGATCGCGGTGTTCTGGTCGCCGGCCGCGTCGCGCGCCTCGATCAGGTCATAGGCGACCTTGCCGGTGCACAGCACCAGCCGCTTCACATCGGCGTCGGCCGGCGCGCGCGGATCCGACAGGATGCGCATGAAGTGGCTGTCGCCCAGGAAATCCTCGGCTCTGGACACCGCCATCTTGTGGCGGAGCAGCGACTTCGGCGTCATCTGCACCAGCGGCTTGCGGAAGTTGCGGTGCATCTGGCGGCGCAGCAGGTGGAAATAGTTTGCCGGCGTCGTGATGTTGACGACCTGCATATTGTCTTCCGCGCAGAGCTGGAGATAGCGCTCCGGGCGCGCCGAGCTGTGCTCGGGGCCCTGGCCCTCATAGCCGTGCGGCAGCAGCATCACCAGGCCGTTGGCGCGCAGCCACTTGGCCTCGCCCGCGGCGATGAACTGGTCGATCATGATCTGCGCGCCATTGGCGAAGTCGCCGAACTGCGCTTCCCACAGCACCAGCGTCTTCGGATCCGCCAGCGCATAGCCATATTCGAAGCCGAGCACGCCATATTCCGAGAGCGGGCTGTCGAGCACTTCGAACGTGCCGTGCGGGATGGTGCTGAGCGGGATGTAGCGATGCTCGTCCCGCTGGTCGACCCAGACGGCATGGCGCTGCGAGAAGGTGCCGCGGCCCGAATCCTGGCCGGACAGGCGCACGCCATAGCCTTCCGACAGCAGCGCACCGAAGGCCAGCGCCTCGCCGGTCGCCCAGTCGAAATTCTCGCCGGAGGTGAACATCGCGCGCTTGGCATCGAGGACGCGGCCCAGCGTCTTGTGGATCTCGAGATCGGCGGGAACCTCGGTCAGCGTGCGGCCCAGGCTGTCGAACAGCTTCTTCTCGATGCCGGTGTCGACCGAGCGCCGCGCATTCTCGGTATCGGCGGGCGCCGACAGGCCCGACCAGCGGCCGCCGAACCAGTCCGCCTTGTTGGGGAGGTACGACTTGCCGGCCTCGAACTCGCCTTCGAGCAGCAGGTTGAACTGCCTGGTGCGCTCGTCGACAAAGCCCTGGTCGATCACGCCTTCGCCGATGAGCTTGCGCGCATAGACCACGCTCACCGACGGATGCTGGCGGATCGCCTTGTACATCAGCGGCTGGGTGAACGAGGGCTCGTCGCCTTCATTGTGGCCGAAGCGGCGATAGCACCACATGTCGATCACGACGTCGCGCTTGAAGGTCTGGCGGAACTCGATCGCCATCTTGCAGGCGAAGGTGACCGCTTCGGGATCGTCGCCATTGACGTGGAAGATCGGCGCCTGGACGCCCTTGGCGACGTCCGACGGATAGGGCGAGGAGCGCGCGAATTGCGGGCTCGTCGTGAAGCCGATCTGGTTGTTGATCACGAAGTGCAGGCAGCCGCCGGTATTGTAGCCGCGAATGCCCGAGAAGCCGAGGCACTCCCACACGATGCCCTGGCCGGCAAAGGCCGCGTCGCCGTGCAGCAGCACGGGCAGCGAGCCGGTGTGCTGCTCCAGGTCGTTGGCGATGGTCTGGATCGCGCGGGTCTTGCCGAGCACCACCGGATCGGCGGCCTCGAGGTGCGAGGGATTGGCGACCAGCGACATATGCACGCTGATCCCGTCGAACTCGCGATCGGTGCTGGTGCCGAGGTGATATTTCACGTCGCCCGAGCCGCCGACGTCATCCGGGTTGGACGAGCCGCCCGAGAATTCGTGAAAGATCGCGCGGTACGGCTTCGACATCACATTGGCGAGCATGTTGAGCCGGCCGCGATGGGCCATGCCGTAGACGATCTCGCGCACGCCGAGCTGGCCGCCATATTTGATGATGGCTTCCATCGCCGGGATCATCGCTTCGCCGCCGTCGAGGCCGAAGCGCTTGGTGCCGACATATTTCTTGCCGCAGAACTTCTCCCACTCCTCGGCCTCGATGACCTTGGAGAGGATCGCCTTCTTGCCGTCCGGCGTGAACTGGATGGCCTTGTCCTTGCCTTCCATCCGGTCCTGGAGGAAGCGGCGCTCCTCCACATCGGCGATGTGCATGTATTCCAGGCCGACATTGCCGCAATAGTTCGCGCGCAGGATATCGACGATCTCGCGGATGGTGGCCTTTTCCAGGCCGAGCGCGCCGCCGAGATAGATCGGGCGATCGAGATCGGCGCCAGTGAAGCCGTGATATTCGGGCGTCAGGTCGGCCGGCACGTCCTGGCGGGCGAGGCCGAGCGGATCGAGCGTGGCGGCGAGGTGGCCGCGCACCCGATAGGTGCGGATCAGCAGCATCGCGCGGATCGAATCGCCGGCGGCGCGGGCGATGTCGGCTTCCGACGCGGCCGGGCCGGCGGGCTTGGCGGCAGGCGCGGCGCCGCCCTTGGCGGGCTTGGGCGCCGGCTCCATCTGGGTCGGGTCGAGCCCGGCGGTGAGGGCATCCGTATCGGCGAGCGGCCAGCGCGGGTTCGCCCAGCTGGGGCCCGAGGCAGTGTTCTCGAGCCCGTCGAAAAACTGCTGCCACCTGGGCTCGATGCCCGTCGGATCCGCCTTGTAGCGGCGGTACAAAGTCTCGACGAAGGCGGGGCTCACGCCGCCGGCGATGTCGTCGAAGTCCAGGCCCTCATAGCCCATGGTCACCAATCCAGTCTCTGTTAGCGCTCCCATTCCGTGCAGGAGATAGGAGCGCTCCCGTTACAATTCAGCCCTTGAGCACTTCGACCAGCGTCGAGCCCAGCTCGGACGGGCTGGCGGCGACGCGGATGCCCGCTTCTTCCATCTTGGCGATCTTCTCCTCGGCGCCGCCCTGGCCGCCCGAGACGATCGCGCCGGCATGGCCCATGCGGCGGCCCGGAGGCGCCGTGCGACCGGCGATGAAGCCGGCCATCGGCTTCTTGCGGCCACGCTTGGCCTCGTCGATCAGGAACTGCGCGGCTTCCTCTTCGGCCGAGCCGCCGATCTCGCCGATCATGATCATCGACTGGGTGGCGTCGTCGGCGAGGAACAGCTCGAGCACGTCGATGAAGTTGGTGCCGTTGACGGGGTCGCCGCCGATGCCCACCGCGGTAGTCTGGCCCAGGCCGGCATTGGTGGTCTGGAACACCGCCTCATAGGTGAGGGTGCCCGAGCGCGAGACGACGCCCACCGAGCCCTTCGAGAAGATCGAGCCCGGCATGATGCCGATCTTGCACTCGCCCGGGGTCAGCAGGCCGGGGCAGTTCGGGCCGATCAGGCGCGACTTCGAGCCCGACAGGGCGCGCTTCACCTTGACCATGTCGAGCACCGGAATGCCCTCGGTGATGCAGACGATCAGCGGCACTTCGGCGTCGATCGCCTCGAGGATCGAGTCGGCGGCGAAGGGCGGCGGGACGTAGATGACCGAGGCGTCGGCACCGGTCTTGGTCACGGCCTCGGCAACGGTGTCGAACACGGGCAGGCCGATATGCTCGGTGCCGCCCTTGCCGGGGGTAACGCCGCCGACCATCTGCGTCCCATAGGCAAGCGCCTGCTGGGTGTGGAAGGTGCCGGTCTCACCGGTCATCCCCTGGGTGATGACCTTGGTGTTCTTGTTGATCAGGATGCTCATGCGTTCACTGGGCTCCAGGCGCTTTGGATTCGGTTGGGGAGGAGGAGCGCAGCACGACCCAGCCGCCATAGGCGGCGGCGGTCAGGCGAACGCTGTCTCGTGCGGAAGTGGCGACCGACGCGCCGACCGCGCTGGCGGTCGGCCGGGCGGTGAGGGGCACGCTATCCTCCTCGGGGAGGACGACCTTGCGGGCGGCGAAATAATCGTCGTCGGACAGCGCGTGCCACAGCACGATGCAGCTGTCGCCGATCGGCGTGCCGCTGGGCGCGGCGGTGGGTGGCATCAGATAGAGCTGGCCGCCGGCGATCCGGTAGATGGCGTTGGGCACCTGCGCGGCGGCGGGCGCGGGCAGCTTCTCCGCCTCGCCGCGCGTGGCGACCGTGCTGGCGCCGAGCGCGCGCCGCGCGGCGGCGGGGAGCGCGGCGAAGCCGATCGACTCCGCGACGCTCTTGCTCAGCCGTACCGCGCCGCTGACGCAGGCGGCCTGGAACAGCGGCACCGGCTCGGCGGGGGCCGTGGGCGTCGCTTCCTGCGCGGCGGCGGGCAGGGCGACGCCAAGGCCAAGAACGAACAGCGCGATCCGCTTCATCTCATTCCCCCAGCCATTGTCGTTCGAACGCGCTTCGCGATGCGGTCTCGGCCGCGATCCTCTTGCGGATCACGGCCGAGACCGGCAGCGCGAGAGGGCGCTTCGGCATATCAGGCGAGCGAGCCGTCGATCGCCTTGCAGGCCACCAGCAGTTCCTTGACCGCATCGACCGAGACCGTGAGGTTGGCCTTGGCTTCGTCGGTCAGGTTGATCTCGATGATCTTCTCCACGCCGTCCTTGCCGATGATGATCGGCACGCCGACGTACAGATCGTCGACGCCGTACTGGCCGGTCAGGTGCGCGGCGGCCGGCAGGACGCGCTTCTTGTCGTAGAGATAGCTCTCGGCCATCGCGATCGCCGAGGTGGCGGGCGCGTAGAAGGCGGAGCCGGTCTTGAGCAGGCCGACGATCTCGCCGCCGCCCGAGCGGGTGCGCTGCACGATCGCGTCGATGCGCTCCTTGGTCGAGAAGCCCATCGCGATCAGGTCGCTGACCGGGATGCCCGACACGGTCGAATATTCGAGGACCGGGACCATGGTGTCGCCGTGGCCGCCGAGCACGAAGCTGTTCACGTCCTTCACCGAGACCTGGAATTCCTCGGCGAGGAAGTGGCTGAAGCGCGCCGAGTCGAGCACGCCGGCCATGCCGACCACCTTGGTGTGCGGAAGCCCAGAGAATTCGCGCAGCGCCCAGACCATGGCGTCCAGGGGATTGGTGATGCAGATCACGAACGCATCCGGCGCATTGGCGGCGATGCCCTCGCCCACGGCCTTCATGACCTTGAGGTTGATGCCGAGCAGGTCGTCGCGGCTCATGCCCGGCTTGCGGGCGACGCCGGCGGTCACGATGATCACATCGGCGCCCGCAATGTCCGCATAGTCGTTCGAGCCGGTGATCCTGGCGTCGAAGCCTTCGACCGGACCGCACTGGCTCAGGTCGAGCGCCTTGCCCTGGGGCACGCCCTCGACCACGTCGAACAGGACGATGTCGCCCAGGCCCTTGAGTGCGGCGAGGTGGGCGAGCGTACCGCCGATGTTGCCGGCGCCGATCAGCGCGATCTTCTTGCGGGCCATGGAAACTCCCTATGGGTCTGGTTCAACCGGACACAGACGCGCGTACCGGCGCGCCGGTGAAAGCGGTGGCGGCTTAGGCCCATAATAGGAGAGTCGCAACCCATGAAAGCGGAGAGCCGCGGAATATCTTTGCAACTAATTCGCAAGTGCAATAAGCGACTTACGCCTCTTCGCAGGCATCGACATAGCGCCGTTCGCCCGTGGCGGGATTGAACCATACGACCACGAGCCGTCCGCTCTCCTCGTCGAGGAAGCGTTCCGTGGTGGGCTGCCAGCCGGCCGCGTCGAGCGGAGTGCCGGCGCCGCGATAATGGAAGCGTTCGAACAGCGTGCCGAGCAGCAGCGCCCCGGCCGCGACCAGCATCGGCCAGGCAGTGGCGTCCCACAGCGTCATCGCGACGGCGGCGGCGAGCCAGAGCGCTGCCGCGACCGTCACGATCAGGCGGAGCATCGCGATCAGTCCAGCGGGGCCGGGTCGAGCACCACCGCCGTGCCATAGGCGACGACTTCGTTCATCGCCTGGGCGATCTCGCCCGAGTCGAAGCGCATCATCACGATCGCATTGGCGCCCATGGCATGGGCGTTGGCGACCATCCGGTCGATCGCATGACGACGGGCATCCTCGACCAGCCGCGTATATTCGGGGATCTCGCCGCCGACGATCGAGCGCAGCGACGCGCTGATGTTGCCGCCGATGCCGCGGCTGCGGACGACGACGCCGAATACTTGTCCCAGAGTACGAACGACGCTGTGGCCCGGAATATTCTCGGTAGTGGTGACGATCATGGTTCTACCCCGTGAGTCGGTGGCGCCATCCTGCCGGTGCGCGGATGGATTGCCAAGCGCCGCGCCATGCTGATAGCTCTCCGCCCCGAGCAAGGGGGTGGGATGCACGGGAAGATCGATTTTTCGGTGCTCAAGGTGACGGCGGCGACCTCGGCGGCGCTGCTGGCGAGCGGCTGCGGGGGCGGCCAGCTGGTCGCGAACCAGCCGACCCAGCTGTGCGTCGACGCCGGCGGCCGGCGCATCGCCGATGCGAGCTGCGGCGCGCGCGGCGGTGGCGGCGGCGTGGGGCATGCCTATTATGTCGGCCGCGGCCAGCGCGTGCCCGAGATGGGAGAAGTCGCCCGGGGCGGCTCGATCCGGCCGAGCGCCGGCGTCTCCTATTCGAGCGCGAGCAGGGGCTCGGTGTCGCGCGGCGGCTTCGGGCGCTCGGCCGGCTTCCATGGCGGCTTCGGAGGCGGGTGATGCGGCGCACCCCGGTCGCCCCGCGGCCGGACTGGCAGGCTCGGGTCGAGGCGCTGGGCCTTGTCTGGCACAGCATGGACGGTCGCCCCTATTGGGACGAAAGCGCCTGCTATCGCTTCAGCCTGAGGGAAATCGAGGAGATCGAGGCGGCGACCGCCGAGCTCTATCGGCTGTTCCTGGCGGCGGGCGAGCATGTCCTCGCCAACGACCTGCTCGGCAGCTTCGGCATCCCCGAGCCGGCCTGGGCCGCGATCCGGCGGGCCTGGGACGAAGAGCCGCCCGCGCTCAATTTCGGCCGCTTCGATCTCGGCTATGCCGGCGACGGCCCGCCCCGGCTGTTCGAGTTCAACTGCGACACGCCGACCAGCCTGATCGAGGCCGCGGTGATCCAGTGGGACTGGAAGGAAGCCGTCTTTCCGGCACTGGACCAGTATAACGGCCTGCACGAGAAGCTGGTCGAGCGATGGCGTGACATCGCGCCGCTGCTCCCGGGCGGCCATGTTCATTTCGCCCATGTCGCGGACGATGCCGGCGAGGACACGGTCACCATCGCCTATCTGCGCGACACGGCGCAGGCGGCCGGGCTCGCCACCGCCGCGATCCGCATGGAGGATATCGGCTGGAGCCACGATGCGCGGCGCTTCGTCGACCTGCGGGACCAGGTGATCGAGAACTGTTTCCACCTCTATCCCTGGGAATGGCTCCTCGCCGAGGATTTTGCGCCCGCATTGCTGGAGAGCCTGGGCAGCACGCGCTGGATCGAGCCGATCTGGAAGATGATCTGGAGCAACAAGGCGATCCTGCCGGTGCTCTGGGAGCTGTTCCCCGGCCATCCGAACCTGCTCCCCGCCAGCCGGCGCCGGCTGCCCGGCGGCGACCAGGTCGCCAAGCCGCCGCTTGGGCGCGAGGGGGCGAACGTCTCGATCCTGCGTGGCGGCGAAGTCGTCGCCGAGACCGGCGGGCGCTATGACGAGAGCGGCTGGATCTACCAGGCGCTCTATCCCCTGCGCGACTTTGGCGGCGGCTATCCGGTGATCGGCGCGTGGATCGTCGATGGCGAGCCCGCCGGCATGGGCATCCGCGAGGACGGCCTCATCACCGGCAATACCGCGCGCTTCGTGCCGCACGTGATCGAGGGCTGAGCCCTCAGCCCTGGCCCGAAAGATCCTGGTAGAGCATCAGGGCGTTGCCGTCGGGATCGTAGAAGGTGAGCAGCCGGACCATGCCGGGGATCTCCTGCGCCGGCCCGTCCTGGCGCACGCCGGCCGCATCGAGCGCCGCCTTGGCCGCGTCGAGATCGACCACGCCGAAAGTGAGCGTCGCGCCGCCGCCCTGGATCACCTTCTCGACCTGGGCGAGGCCGATGGTGACGCGCGCGACCGGACTCTCGAACTCGCACCAGGCGATCTCGTCCATCCGGTAGAGGAGGTGCATGCCCAGCACGTCGCGATACCAGGCGATGCCGGCATCGAGATCGCGGACGTTGAGCGCGCAGGTGAGGCCGCCGTCAAAGCCGATGGCGGCGCGGGCAGGGGCTTCGAGCGTGGTTGCCATATCGATTCTCCGACTCTTGAGTTCCATTTGTATAGTCGATATGAATTTGGCGATGGAGTCAATGCCCCCCGAACCCGTGCCGCTGCTGCGCATGCTCGAGGCCAATCGCTGGGCGATCCCGGTGCTGGCGCTGCTGCATCGGGAGCAGGGCTCGCGCTTCGCGGTGATCGCGCGGGCATTCGACCTGCCGCACAACAGCCTGGCGCGCTGCCTCGTCCATCTGAAGGCGTGCGGCTGGGTGATTCCCAATCCCGGCCATGGCCACCCGCTGCGCCCCGAATATGTGCTGACCGAAGCCGGGCTGGCGGTGGGCGCGCTGTGCGCGCGGATCGCGGCGGCACGGGCCCGGCTGAAGCTGGGGACGGGCGACCTGCCGCGCTGGTCGCTGCCGCTGGTCGCCGGGCTGGGGCCCGACTGGACCCGCTTCGGCGAGATCCAGGCGCGTCTCGCTCCGGTGACGCCACGGGCGCTGTCGACCACGCTCAAGGCCGTGATCGACGAGGCCCTGGTGCGGCGGAAGCTGGAGGATCGCTACCCGCCGCTGCCGCTCTACGCGCTCACGGGCAAGGGCGCGGATTTCGCGGCGGCAATGGCCGGCTAGTGTTGCTCCCCTCCGTGACAGGGAGGGGGATCAGCGCTCCGCCTTTTCCCGCTTCGCATAGTCCTCGGCCAACACGCCGAACGCCAGCTTGCGCTGGCCGGTCTCGGAGATCAGACCCTTGCGGTTCCAGCCCTGCTGATAGACCGGGTGCTGTCGGCGCGGCGAACGAAAGTCCTTGAGGATCCAGGGGCTCAGCCCCTGCAGGAACGGCACCCTGGCCGCCATCTCGAGCGTGCGGCGATAATATTCGGCCTGATATTCCTCGCTGAACTTGTGCGGGGCGGCGGCGATGTCGTGATAGCCATAGAGCGCATCGGCGCCGAATTCGGAGAAGATCAGCGGCTTGGTGACCGGGCTTTGCCATTCGAAGCTCGGGAGCGCGGCGAGCGGATCGTCCGAATACCAGCCATTATAGGTGTTGATCGCCATCACATCGAGATCGCCGACCAGCGGATCGTCGATCCGCATCACCTTGCCCTGGCGCGCGCTGAGCAGGGCGGCGGTGACCAGCCGGCTGTCGTCCAGCGCACGGACGTCGCCGATCAGCGTGCGCAGAAAGGCGTTGCGGGCGTCGCTCACCGGCGTTTCGTTGGCGACGCTCCACAGCACGATCGCCGCGCGGTTGCGGTCGCGGCGGATATTCTCGGCGATCATCCGGCGCGCGGTCGCCAGCGTATCGGCATCGCCCCAGGCGACCCGCCAGTAGACGGGCACCTCGCTCCACACCAGCAGCCCCATCTCGTCGGCCAGGCGTGTCGTGCCCTCGTCGTGCGGATAATGCGCCAGGCGTACGAAATTGCCGTGGAGCCCCTGCTTGATCTCGGCGAACAGGGCGCGGGCGGCGGCGGGGCTCATGGCGCGCACCGGATCCTTGCCCAGCTCCTCCTCGTGCATCGAGATGCCGCGCAGGAAGATCGACTTGCCGTTGAGCAGGATCCTGTCGCCCAGCACTTCGATCGTGCGGAAACCGATCCGGTCGGTGAAGCGGTCCGCGCCGCTGGTGATCTCGACGTCGTAGAGCTTCGGACTGTCGGGCGACCAGCGCTGCAGGGTGCGCGGGGCGGCGAGGCTGGCGGTCCAATTGCCGTCGGCGTCGGTGCGGCCGGCGAGCGTGGCGCCGAGCGCGGGGATGGCCAGGCGGATCGGCGTGCCCGCGGCCTGTGGGCCGAGCAGATGTGCGGAAACCGCGATGCGGCCGTCCTTGCCCAGCCGCACGAACGCGTCGTCGACGAACGTCTCGGGCACGGTGACCAGGCGGATCGAGCGCGTGATGCCGCCATAGGTCTCCCAGTCGGTGACCGGCGGGGGCACGTCCTTGTCGGTCCGCGCGGAATCGACGCCCAGCGTGATCTGGTTGCTGCCGGGCCGCAGCAGTTCCGTCACGTCGAAGGCGAACGGCGTGAAGGCGCCGACATGCCTGCCCACCGGCTTGCCGTTCAGGAACACGCTGGCGGCATAATCGGCGCTGCCGAAGCGGAGATATACCCGCTTGCCCGCGCCCGCCGGCTGCCAGGCGAAGGTCCGCTGATACCAGACCAGCCCCTGATAATAGCGCATCTCGGGCGCATGGCCGATCCAGCTGCCGGGCAGGTGCGTGACCGGGGAGCGCTGCATGTCGAACTCGAACAGCGCGGTCGGGCGCCTTTCGGCCTCGTCGGCCTGGATCCTGTCCTGGAAGCGGGCGGTGCTCTCCCCCGGCGGGCCGCCATGGAAGCCGGCGACGCCGTCGCGATAGGGATCGACCGACCAGTGCCAGGCGCCGTCGAGGCTCAGGCCGGGGCGCATGTCGGCGGCGGCCAGGGTCTGGGCTGTTGCGGTAAACGGTGTCCACGCCAGCGCGAGCGCGCACCATGATGCAGGGATCGGCTTCAACTCACTCTCCCTGGGATGCGCTGCCCGGATGCGTGCCCGGGCGCTGCGGAATGACGAGGATCAGCACGAGGATCGCCGCGGCGAGCACTGCCGATGCGAGCGGACGGCTGAAGTCGAGCCCGCCCTTGGCAAGCGGCTTGTCGAGGAAATCGCCCACCGTCGCGCCGAGCGGCCGGGTGAGGATGAAGGCGGCCCAGAACAGCGCGACGCGGCTCGTCCCGGTCCGGTAATAGAGCAATGCCAGCCCCGCGAGCGCGCCGCCGAACAGCATCGCGCCGCCGGCATAGCCGAGCCCGCCATCATCCGCCGCCCAGTCGCCGAGCGCGGTGCCGAGCGTCTGCGAGAAGGTGATGGTCAGCCAGTAGAAGCCCTCGGCCCGGGGCGAGCGCACCGTGTCGACCGAGACCGATCCCAGCACCGCGTGCCACAGGCCCAGCGCGCCGAGCACGCAGGCGAGCAGCAGGGCCGAGCCGCCGGTATAGCCGATGCCCAGCGAGCGCGTGGCGAAATCGGCCATGGTGGTGCCGGCCGTCGTCGAGGCGATGATCGTCGCCCAATAGAGAAAGGGGTGGAAGCGCCGGGCCGCGATCTGCCAGGCGACGAGCAGGATCAGCGGGACGATGAAGATGGCGGTGCTGGCGAGATAGCCCATCTCCCAGGTCATCGAGACGGTGTCGCCGCCCGTCTCGCCGAGCGTGGTGGCGAGGATCTTGATGATCCAGAAGCCCAGGGTGACCGCGGGCACCTTGGTCACGAAGTCGCGCTGATCCCGAGTCATGTGCCGTCTCCGCTGGCCGGAGTCGGCAGCCTATCGTTCGCCGTGGCCCTCCGCCAGATAGGCATCCGAACGCATTTCCATGAGGCGGGAGACGGTGCGGTCGAACTCGAAGCGGCCGTCGCCGGCTTCGTAGAGATGCTGCGGCTCGGCATCGGCGGCGGCGAGCAGCTTGACCTTGTGCTCGTAG
This sequence comes from Sphingomonas sp. NPDC092440, assembly GCF_044754985.1. Taxonomy (NCBI): domain Bacteria; kingdom Pseudomonadati; phylum Pseudomonadota; class Alphaproteobacteria; order Sphingomonadales; family Sphingomonadaceae; genus Sphingomonas; species Sphingomonas sp. NPDC092440. The sequence goes on from NZ_JBIVQA010000005.1 coordinate 100,494, forward strand.
AGCGCGTCGATCAGCGTCACGAAGCGCGCCGCCTCGTTGCGGTTCTCGGGCCCCAGCCTTGGGATGCCGACCAGGATCACGGTGTGGAAGCGCCGGGCGATGGCGAGATAGTCGGCCGCGCCGCGCGCCTCGCCGCACAGCCGCTTGAACGAGAAGACCGCGACGCCCTTCAGGCATTTCGGCACGTGCAGCTCGCGCCCGCCCTGCACCGCGATGTCGCAGGCCGGCACGTGCGCGGCGTCCTCGACCGGATAGTCGGTCAGGCGGAAGAAGGCGGCGGAGAGCTGCCTGGTCGCCTCCGGGCCGTTGGGCACAAGCCAGGTATCCATGCGCCCGAGCCGGTCGAGCCGATAGTCCGTCGGCCCGTTGAGCGCGAGCACGTCCATCCGCGCCTCGATCAGCGCGATGAAGGGAAGGAACAGCTCGCGGTTCAACCCGTCCTTGTAGAGGTCGCGCGGCGGGCGGTTCGACGTGGCGACCATGGTGAGGCCATGGCCCATCATCTCGGTGAAGAGCCGCGAGAGGATCATCGCGTCGGCCGGATTGTTCACCACCATCTCGTCAAAGGCGAGCAGGCGCACATCCTCGGCCATCGCATCGGCGACCTTCACCACGGGGTCGCGCGTGTCCTTCTTGCGCTCCTCGTTCAGCCGCTCGTGCACTTCGAGCATGAACTCGTGGAAATGGACGCGGCGCTTCCGGCGGATGTTCACGCTCTCGTAGAACAGGTCCATCAGCATCGACTTGCCGCGGCCGACACTGCCCCAGACATAGAGCCCGCGCGGCGGCTCGGGCAGGCGGCCGAGCGCGCGCCACAGGATGCTGCCCTTTTTCGGCACCGCCTCCAGCTCGCCGGCGAGCTTGTGCAGCCGCTCGGCGGCGATCGCCTGTTCGGGATCGGGGCGGAGCTCGCCGGCGGCGACAAGGGCGCGGTAGCGTTCGATGACGCTGGTCATTGGGGCGGAGAACTCTTGCGGATGGTGCCGAGGAAGCTGGCGACGGTGATATCGCCCTGGCGGACGACGCCGCGCAGGAAGAGCATGCGGCCGGTCTCGCGCAGCAGCTCGACCTCGGCCTGGGTATCGGTGCCGATCGCGCCGCCGGCGATGAACTGGATCGACATGTCGACAGTGGAGGCCGGGCCGGCGAGGATGCCGAGGCCGCGCGCCGCGGCGAACAGCGCCATGTCGATGAAACCGGCCAGCGCGCCGCCATGAACATGGTCGCGCAGGTTCGAGTGCTGGCGCGCGAAGCGGTGGCGGACCAGCGCGGTCCGCTCGCCCGTCGCCTTCACCGAAAGCGCGCCGATGAAGCTGTTGAACCGCCCCTGATCCAGAATCTGCCAGCGCTTCCAGCCCGGCAGGTCCGGATCGTCCTCGTAGAAGAAATGCTCGGGCGCAGGCTGGCTCACGGGATCAGAGCGTGCGCTCGGCTTCCATCTTCTTGATCTCGGCGATCGCCTTGGCCGGGCTCAGGCCCTTGGGACAGACGTTCGCGCAGTTCATGATCGTGTGGCAGCGATAGAGGCGGAAGGGATCCTCGAGCTCGTCGAGGCGCTCGCCGGTCATCTCGTCGCGCGAATCGGCCAGCCAGCGATAGGCCTGGAGCAGGATCGCCGGGCCCAGGAACTTGTCGCTGTTCCACCAATAGCTCGGGCACGAGGTCGAGCAGCAGGCGCACAGGATGCACTCATACAGGCCGTCAAGCTTCTCGCGATCGGCCGGCGACTGGAGGCGCTCCTTGCCCGAGGGCGTGGTCGACACGGTCTGCAGCCACGGCTTGATCGAGGCGTATTGGGCATAGAAATGCGTGAAGTCGGGCACCAGGTCCTTGATCACGTCCATGTTCGGCAGCGGCGTGATGCGGATGTCGCCCTTGATGTCCTCGATCGCGGTGGTGCAGGCGAGGCCGTTGCGCCCGTCCATGTTCATCGCGCACGAGCCGCAAATGCCCTCGCGGCACGAGCGGCGGAAGGTGAGCGTCGAGTCCTGCTCCGACTTGATCTTGATCAGCGCGTCGAGGACCATCGGGCCGCATTCGTCCAGGTCGATCTCGAACGTGTCGTAGCGCGGATTCTCGCCCGCATCGGGATCGTAGCGGTAGATCTTGAACTTCTTGACGTTCTTCGCGCCCGGATCCGCCTTGTGCTCCCGGCCCTTGGTGGAGATGCGGCTGTTCTTGGGAAGGCGGAATTCGGCCATCGAGGGGTTCCTTATGCTTGGGCGCGCGATAGCCAATCGCGCCGCGCCGCTCAACCTCTCAGATGATGTCGAGCACCAGGCCCAGCGAACGCGCCTCCTCGGCCTCGATGTACCAGCCATCGGATGCCCGGGCGCGGAGGTCCTCGAAGGGCAGGCGCGTGCCCGCCACGAGCGCGCGGAAGCCCGCCTCCTCGATCCGTGCGGCTTCCTCGATCTCGTGCAGCGCGGCCTTCAGGCTGGCGGCGCAGCGATCGAGCGGGCCGGTCAGCGCCACGTTGCGAGCGAGGATGCTCTCCTGGATCATCAGCCGCGTGCCGCGGGTGAGGAAGCGCTTGTCGGCGGGGAAGGCGGCCATGAACAGCGTGCCCGCCGACTGGACCGCGACCTTGCCGAGAAAGAGCGTCTCGCGTCCCGAATATTCGCGCAGCAGCCGGATCTCGTCGCCCATCAGCCGCGCGACCTCGGGATCGCCGCCCGGCGTGGAGAGCGAGACGACGAGCGTGCCCTGTTCCGGCGCGGCGGCGAGCTGTTCGCGGAAGCTGGCGTACATCGTCCGGTCGAACGGACCGGTCAGCGCCACGTGCGGCTGGGCGAGCAGCGGGTAGCGGGTCGCCTGGGCGCCGTCGTCGGGCAGGGGGGCGGGTTCGTGCATGCCGGCAATCGCTGCGAGCACTTCGGGTTCGGGTTCGGGTACGGGCGGAAGCGCGGGCGCGGCCGGCCGCGGCGCCAGCGCCCGGCGCCGCGCCTCGCGTCGTTCGACCCAGCGGCGGACCATGAACGCGAAGCCGAAGGTGATGAGCAGGCCGAGGCCGATCTGCAGCAGCCGGTTGCGGAATCCGCCCGGAAGCGCCTTCTGGATCGCCGCGGGAATCTGATGCTCCAGATCGCCCGGGATCAATCGCTCCAGGAGAGTCTCCTGCTCGGCCATTTCATTCGCCGGTCTTGAACGCGTCGGTCGCCGGGCGGCCGACGGGCGGGGTGTCGGTCTGGGGCATGCGTGCCTCGAGCGGGGCCAGCCAGGCCGCGACATGGTCGCCGATGCTGACCTGCGGGTTGGAGGGAGGCACCTGCGCGGCGCCCTCCCAGTCGCCGATCATCATCCGCGCCTCGTCCGAGGCCCTTTCGAGCGGCTGGTTCTTGCGCAGCGCATGGTTGATCATCGCGTCGCCGAAGAAGGTCCAGTCATTATGGGCCTCGCAGCCGAAGCTCGGCCGATCCGAGGAGGCGGCGGTGAACAATGCGGTGTCGGGGCTGGAGAGCGGCCCGACGAAGATGCCCGAATAGCAGGCCGACAGGATCAGCACGCGATTGCGGATGCCGAGTTCGTCGAGCAGCGCCTGGAGCCGCCTGGGGCTCAGGATGCCATAACCCTGGTCGCCGTCATGATAGGCGATGCCCACCTGGGCGCCGTGGCTGGTGGTGTAGAGGACGAGGACGTCCTGCTCCTTGTCCATCACCTCGGCGATTCGGGCGAGCGCCAGGGTGAGGCTGGTCAGCGAGCCGTTCGGCAATTCGCTCGGCATGGTGCCGGTGCTGCCGGCGAGGACGATGGTGCGCCCGGCGGCATCGAAGCGGCGCGAGAGCACCTTGCCCGCCTCGCGCGCCTCACGCGCGAACACCGGATCGCTGTCGAGCGCGACCGAGACGACATAGGCGTCGACCAGTGCCTTGCGCTGCGGCTGGAGCGCGTTGAGCGCGGCGTTCAGCTTGCGGGCATCGGCGAGCATCGCTTTGGCGGATCGCCCGCGCTGCAGCTCGGGGCCGGGATCGAGCCCCTCGATGCCGTCGCTGCCCGAGACCATTCCCGGCCATTCCGCCTTGTGCTCCGGCGCGCGAAACTGGGCGGCGGCGGGGGTGGCGGCGAGCGCGGCAGCCGCGGCAAGGATGGCGAACGCGATACGCATGGCAGGCGCGAAACCCCCGGAGATCGTTAACGACCCACTCTCGCGGGTGCGGGAGCGGTGTCAAGCGGGGCGATTGCAAAGGCGTCCGAATTGGGGATTGCTGCCGTAAAGTGTAGCTTGACGCTTTACGGCAGGTCGATTATATGGACGCGGTGCAGATCGAGTCCATTCGGCACACAGCGCTCCGCAGCTTTGCCGAGACCGGCAAGCCGAAGGGGCTGAACGCGAAGGTCGCGGAACGGCTCTTGCGGATGATCGCCTATCTGGTCGCGATCGAGAGTGTTGAGGAACTCTGCACCCCGCCGAACTGGGGTGCGCATCTGCTGACGGGCGAGCGGGCGGGCACCTGGTGGCTGACGGTGACGAAGAACTGGCGGATGACCTTCAGGATCACCGAGGAAGGCATGATCGCCGACATGGATTTGGAGGACTATCACTGATGGCCATCACCGTCGCGCCTGTCTTCGCGGTCCATCCGGGTATGTGGCTGCGCCATGAGATCGTCGAGCCGCACGGGCTGGGCGTGACCGAAGTTGCGACGCATCTCGGCGTCACGCGTCAGGCGATGAGTGCGCTGCTCAATGGCCGCGCGGGCCTGTCTGCCGAAATGGCGATCCGTTTCGAAAAGGCGTTCGGGGTGAAGGCTGACACGCTGCTGCGGACGCAGGGTGCGTATGAGCTGGCGAATGCGCGGGCGCAGGCGGACGCGATCAAGGTCGAGCGGTTCGGGAAGGCGGCCTGACGAGCCTTACTCGCTAGGGGAGTTGCGGGCCGCCGCTTTGGACCTTACGAAATCGGCCTCTCCGGCAGCGCCGGGATCGTCGCGCAGGTGCGCGTTAAAATAGACAGGCACTTTGAACGCTATACGACTCGTGGTTCCCGAGACATCCTTGATGTCTTTCTTCGTCTCCAATGAGCCGTCTGCGCCAACTTTAGCGCTTAGAACCGCAATGCCGGCTCCAGCCTTCCCGCTCTTCTTATTGGACTCGGTTTTTTCTGAAGTCGCTGTAACGGCAATGTCGAACTCAATGTACGACTTCTCCGTCACCTGCTCACCATTCATCGAGCCAGGAACAACCGCCACGATTTCATAGGTGTCGGCCTTCGCGAGATGAATACCATAAGCGATTTCGGATATCGCTTCGGCGACAAACTCGGAAAGCCGTACACTCATCAATACACCCGCTTCTTCGGCTTGATATATTCGATCTCGTCGGTGAGCGTATAGTCGTGGACCGGGCGGTAATCGATGCTGGTGGCGCCGCCCTTGCCGCCCCAGCCTTCGAAGGTGGCGACGGTGTGCTTCATCCAGTTCTTGTCGTCGCGCTCCGGGAAGTCCTCGTGCATGTGTGCGCCGCGGCTTTCCTTGCGGTTGGCGGCGCACTCGATGGTGACGACAGCCTGGCCGATCAGATTGTCGAGCTCCAGCGTCTCCACCAGGTCGGTGTTCCAGATCAGCGAGCGGTCCTGGATGCCGACGTCCTGGAAGCCCTTATAGACATCCTGCATGTGCTGCACGCCCTCGGCGAGCAGCGCGCTGTCGCGGAACACCGCGCAGTGGCGCTGCATCGTCTTCTGCATGTCGGCGCGGACTTCGGCGGTCGGGCGCGCGCCCTTGGCGTTGCGGAAGTGATCGAGGCGGCCGAGCGCGAATTCCTCCGAGCCCTTGGGCAGCTCGTTATGCTTCATGCCGGGCTTGAGCAGCTCCTTCAGGCGCAGACCGGTCGCGCGGCCGAACACGACCAGGTCGATCAGCGAATTGGAGCCCAGGCGGTTGGCGCCGTGCACCGACACGCAGGCCGCCTCGCCCACTGCGAACAGGCCGGGGATCACCGCGTCCGGATCGCCATCCTTATTGTGGACGACTTCGCCGTGATAGTTCGTGGGGATGCCGCCCATGTTGTAGTGGACGGTCGGCACCACCGGCAGCGGCTGGCGGGTCAGGTCGACGCCGGCAAAGATCTTGCCGGTCTCGGTGATGCCCGGCAGGCGCTCGTGCAGGATCTTCGGGTCGATATGGTTGAGGTGAAGGAAGATGTGGTCCTTCTCCTTGCCCACGCCGCGGCCCTCGCGGATCTCCATCGCCATCGAGCGCGCGACGACGTCGCGGCTGGCAAGGTCCTTGGCCGAGGGGGCATAGCGCTCCATGAAGCGCTCGCCCTCGGAGTTGGTCAGATAGCCGCCCTCGCCGCGCGCGCCCTCGGTGATGAGGACGCCGGCGCCGTAGATGCCGGTCGGGTGGAACTGGACGAACTCCATGTCCTGCAGCGCGATGCCCGCGCGCAGCGCCATGCCGTTGCCGTCGCCGGTGCAGGTGTGCGCCGACGTCGCCGACTGATAGACCCGGCCGCCGCCGCCGGTGGCGAGCACGACGGCGTGCGAACGGAAGCGGTGGATCGAGCCGTCTTCCATGCACAAGGCGATCACGCCGCGGCAGGCGCCGTTCTCCATGATCAGGTCGAGCGCGAAATATTCGACGTAGAAGTCCGCGTCATACTTCAGGCTCTGCTGGTAGAGCGCGTGGAGCATGGCATGGCCGGTGCGGTCGGCCGCGGCGCAGGTGCGCTGCACGGGCGGGCCTTCGCCCATGTTCTGCATATGGCCGCCGAACGGGCGCTGGTAGATCGTGCCATTGTCGTTGCGGCTGAACGGCACGCCGGCATGTTCGAGCTCATAGACCGCGGCCGGAGCTTCGCGGACCATATATTCGATCGCGTCCTGGTCGCCGAGCCAGTCGGAACCCTTGACGGTGTCGAACATGTGCCACGACCAGTGATCGGGCGTGTTGTTGCCCAGGCTGGCGGCGATGCCGCCCTGCGCCGCGACGGTGTGCGAGCGGGTGGGGAACACCTTGGTGATGCACGCGGTCTTCAGGCCGGCCTCGGCGCAGCCCATGGTGGCACGCAGGCCCGAGCCGCCGGCGCCGACCACCACAGCGTCATAGCTGTGGTCGATGATCTTGTAGGCGCCAGAAGAATTGTTTGGCATCAGAGCGCTGCTCCCGCCGTGAAGGCGATCTTGAGGATCGAGAAGACGGCAGTGGTGCCCGCCGCCAGCGTGAAGAAGTTGAGCAGCACCATCAGCACGATGTGCGTCTCGTCGTGCTGATAGTCCTCGATCACCACCTGCAGGCCGAGGCGGAAGTGATAGAAAGTGGCGAGGACCAGGAGGATCAGGGGCACGGCGACCTGGGTCTGGGCGATCCAGTGGCGCACGGTCTCGAAATCATAGGCCGGCAGCAGCGCGATGCTGAGCACGAACCACAGCATCAGGATCAGGTTGGCGCCGGCGGTCAGCCGCTGGTGCCACCAGTGATGCGCGCCTTCGTGCGCCGAGCCGAGGCCGCGGACCTTGCCGATGCTGGTGCCGTTACCCATTGGTCTTACCCCAGATGATGAAGCCCCAGAAGGCGATGGTGAGGAGGATCGCGGCGACATAGGTCAGCAGCGCGGTGGTCTTGTTGGCCTTGAGCTCGAAATTGGCGCCCTGGTCGAGGAACAGGTGGCGGATGCCCGAGCTCATGTGCTGGAAGAAGGACAGGGTGAGCCCGATGCCGAAGACATAGCCGGCGATGTTGAGCGCGCCGGACTTGACCGTGAACAGGTCGAGGAACGCCGCATAGGCCGCCGGGCCCGAGGCGAGGGCGACCAGCCACCAGACGAACAGGATCGTCCCGACGGTCGCCATGCCGCTGCCGGTGACGCGGTGGGTGATGGAGACCGCCATCGCGGGCCCCCACTTCCAGATCGACAGATGCGGCGACGTGGGTCGCGCTTCGTTGCGCACATTGGCCAAGATTATGTCCTTCCTCGGTCGGTGCCGTCTCCTTAATCCCGATGCCGCCGGATGCAAGCTGGCATGCGCAACTGCCGGCTTGGCTAACCCGGCCTTAACCACTTCGCCCGCATATCCCCGGGCAAGTGGCCGATCGTCCCGCGGCCGCAAAGGGGACAAGTTTCGTGACCAACGCCGTATCGCTAGAGGATCTGCCGGCACCGGGCTCCACGGCCGCCCGCATCGACGTGCGCGCCCGTCTTCGCATCTTCGATTTCGAAGGGTCGCTGGCCGCCTCGGGCCGTGCCGCCTGGGAGGCGCTGGAGCCGGAGATTCGCGCGGTCTCGGAAGCCTATTGGCAGCAATGGCTGCGCTGCTTCGCCGACGAGCGCAGCTGGGCGCCCGACGATACGCAGAAGATGATCGATCTCGGCGTCGTCTTCCTGAGGAACCGCTTTCTCGACGCCGAGGGCCGGCCCTGGATCGAGTCGATCGAGCGTTCGGTCGCGGCCGCCTATGCCGCGAACGTGCCGCCGATGGCGCTGCTCTCGATGATCAGCGCGAGCGACCGGGTGGCGCTCGAGATCCTGATCCGCCGGGTCGGCACCGAGGACCAGCGACTCGCCGGGCTGATCGACACGCTGATGCGCCTCTCCGCGCTGGAAGGCGACATCACCGTCGAGATCTACAACATGTATCGCGAGCACAGCGCCCAGGCGGCGCGCGACCGGCTCGCCGAGGATTTCCGCGATTCGATCGGCGGCACCGTCCAGCGCGCCTCGCGCGAGGGCGAGCAGCTCCGCGTCCAGGCCAGCCACACCTCCGCTTCGGCGCGCGGGATGCTGGGCAAGGCGTCGGAGGTTGCGGCGGCGGCGGAACAGTCGGCGGTGGCGATGCGCGAGGCGGCGCAGACGGCGGCGGGCCTGATCCGGGCGATCGAGGATGCGCGGATGGAAGTGGAAGCGGCGGCGGGGATCGCGACGCGTGCTTCGTCGCAGGCGACCGACGCGGTGGGGATGAGCGAGGCGCTGAGCGACCATGCCAAGTCGATCGAATCGATCCTGGGGCTGATCCGTGACATTGCCGGGCAGACGAACCTGCTGGCGCTGAACGCGACGATCGAGGCGGCGCGGGCGGGCGACGCCGGTCGGGGCTTCGCAGTGGTGGCGCAGGAAGTGAAGAGCCTGGCGAACCAGACGGCGCGGGCGACGGACGATATCGCGGCGAAGATCGCGGCGATCCAGTCGGCGACGAAGAGCACGGTGGAGACCAACGCCTCGATCCGCTCGACAGTGAGCGAGGTGCAGGAAAGCGCCAACCGCATCCGCAGCGCGATGGAGGTCCAGGCGCAGACCGTGACCGCGATCACCGCGGCGGTCGACGAGACGGCGCTCGCCGCCGATTCCATGTCCGCTACCATCGGCGCCATCCGCGAGGATACCGAGGCGGTGGCGAGCGAGATCGACCGGGTCGGCCAGGGCTTTGCCGCTCTCGAAGGGCAGCTCGGCAGTCTGAAGGGCAGCGCCAGCGATTTCATCGCCAAGGTCGCGGCCTGAGGAGGAGAGGCAGGATGGTAGGGACGCGCAAGCCCGGCCGCTGGAGCGGCGGCACCCGGACGGTGGAGGATCACCGCCGCGAATATGATTGGGACGGCCTGATCGAATCGGGCTGCCGCGAGATCGTCGCGCTGATCGGCCATCGCCAGCGCGAGATCGCGGAAGCGTTCTGGCACCACTTCAAGGCAATGCCGGCCAGCCAGCCGATGCGCAGGATCCTCGACGACTCCGGGGGCTATGAGGAACAGGTCGCGCACGGCGCGCGCTATGGCACGATCAAGTTCGAGAAGCCGTTCAGCGAGGAATGGGTCGAGATGGTGTGCGGCTATGCCGCGCAGACCTATACGGTGGGCATCCCGCTGCCGGCCGTGATCGCCGCCTTTTCCTTCGCGCACAGCGAGACGATGCGGGCATTGCGCGAGGCGCTGCCGGACGATGCCGAGAAGCTGGGCCGGCTGTGCGACGTGGTCCAGCGCATGGCGATGGCCGAGGCCGATCTGATGGCCGGCCATCTCGGCGCGCGCGACGCGGCCCATGCCGATCAGGCGCGCCGCGACCGTTCGCTGCAGTTCAAGGCGAGCATCGCCGAATCGATCGAAGGGGCCACCGGCCTCGCCAACCGCATCCGGGTGCAGGCGCAGGGCGCCTCGGGCTCGGCGCGTGGGATGCTGGGCAAGGCGTCGGAGGTTGCGGCGGCGGCGGAACAGTCGGCGGTGGCGATGCGCGAGGCGGCGCAGACGGCGGCGGGCCTGATCCGGGCGATCGAGGATGCGCGGATGGAAGTGGAAGCGGCGGCGGGGATCGCGACGCGTGCTTCGTCGCAGGCGACCGACGCGGTGGGGATGAGCGAGGCGCTGAGCGACCATGCCAAGTCGATCGAATCGATCCTGGGCCTGATCCGCGACATTGCCGGGCAGACGAACCTGCTGGCGCTGAACGCGACGATCGAGGCGGCGCGGGCGGGCGACGCCGGTCGGGGCTTCGCAGTGGTGGCGCAGGAAGTGAAAAGCCTGGCGAACCAGACGGCGCGGGCGACGGACGATATCGCGGCGAAGATCGCGGCGATCCAGTCGGCGACGAAGAGCACGGTGGAGACCAACGCCTCGATCCGCTCGACAGTGAGCGAGGTGCAGGAAAGCGCCAACCGCATCCGCAGCGCGATGGAGGTCCAGGCGCAGACCGTGACCGCGATCACCGCGGCGGTCGACGAGACGGCGCTCGCCGCCGATTCCATGTCCGCCACCATCGGCGCCATCCGCGAGGATACCAAGTCGGTGACGCACGAGATCGACACGCTCCAGAAGGACGTGGCCGAAGTCGACGATCGTCTCCACAAGCTGCGCGTCGCCGCGGACAGTTTCTCCAGCAGCGTCGCTGCCTGAAGCGCTTCGTCATTCCCGCGAAGGCAGGGCTCCAGAGGCAAGCAGGACAGCACTTGCTACTCTGGTCCTCCGCCTTCGCGGGGATGACGGGGACAGGGCGACGCGCTAGGCAGGCGCATGGCCACCCATATTCTCCTCACCGGCGCGAGCCGCGGCATCGGCGCCGCGATCGCCGAGAGCTTCAAGAACGACGCGGTGCGCCTGATCGGACAGGGCACCAGGAGCGGCATCCGCGCCGACTTCGCCGATCCCGCGGCGCCCCGGGCCCTGTGGAACCAGGCGCTCGATGCGCTGGACGGCCGGATCGACGTGCTCATCAACAATGCCGGCGTGTTCGAGAGCAATCCGCTCGACATCGAGCATGACGACTGGGTGGCAAGCTGGGAGCGGACGATGCGCGTGAACCTCACCGCTTCGGCCGAGCTCTGCCGGCTCGCCATCTGCCATTGGCAGGCCGGGGGGCGCCCGGGCCGCATCGTCAACATGGCGAGCCGCGCCGCCTATCGCGGCGACAGCCCGGCGCACTGGCATTATGCCGCGTCCAAGGCGGGCATGGTCGGCATGACCAAGAGCATTGCCCGGGGCTATGCGCGCAGCGGCATCCTCGCCTTCGCGATCTGCCCGGGCTTCACCATGACCGGCATGGCCGACGACTATCTCGCCAGCCGCGGCGGCGAGAAGCTGCTCGCCGACATCCCGCTCGGCCGGGTGGCCGATGCCGACGAAGTGGCCGTGCTCGCCCGTTTCTGCGCGCTGGCCGCGCCGCCCTCGATGACCGGCGCGGTGCTCGACATCAACGGAGCGAGCTATGTCCGATAGCCCCAGTCCCCGGCTCCGCCTGGCGGCGCGCCTGCCTTTCGTCGGCGGCCTCCTTGTCGGCGCGCTGGCCGTGGTCGGGGCGGGCATCGTGATCCTGGCGGTGGTCCTGGTCGGCGGCGTGATGCTCACGCGCGGGCATGGCAATGCCGATGCCCCGGCGCAGGTCGAGGCCAAGGCCGCCAAGGAAGTGTTCGCCGTCGCCGCGGTCAATCCGCTGCACGGCACCAACGCGCAGGAGATCGTGATCGCCACCGATTCCTCGATCCGGCGCGGCGATGCCGGCTCCTATTCGGGCGGGGGCGCACCGGACGAGCGCAACGTGATCCTGCTCGACAAGACGAGCGGTGTTAGCCGCAAGCTGCTGCCGGACAATGGCCGCCGGATCGTCTCCCGCGACTATCTGCCGGCGATGGCGGGTGCGGGGGAGGAAGGCGTGGACACGCAGAAGGCGCCGCTCGCTTATTATGTGTTCCGCGTCCGCGCTGCCGACGGCGCGCGCCAGGATGTGCTGGTCGGCGATCTCGCCACCGGGCGGCAGGCCTATCTGCTCGCCGGGATAGACGGGATCGACAAGGCCTGGATGCAGAGCCCGACCCGCCTCGCGCTGCTGATGCGCCAGGGCCGCAAGCTGCAATATCGCGCGATCGAGATTCCCGATCTCAAGGTGGTCGTCGCGCGTCCCGTGGAGATCGATTGATGTCGAGCTGGAAGCTCATCCTGCCCTGCACCCGCGCCGAAGCGGAGGCCATCGACGCCGATGACGAGGCACTGTTCGGCATCGAGCCGATGCCCGTGCTGCTGACCAGCGAGCGGATCGAGGACGATCCCGACCATTGGCAGCTCGAGGCCTTTTTCGAATCGAAGCCCAACAGTGCCGCGCTCGACGCGGTGCGGGCGCTGGCGCCGAGCGCGAAGGGCGTGAAGGCAGTGGCCGAAAAGGTGCGCGATGCCGATTGGGTGACGCTCAGCCAGGCCGGGATCGAGCCGGTCCATGCCGGCCGCTTCTATGTCCATACCGCCACCAACAAGGGCAGGGTGCCTGCGGGTGCCACGGCCTTCCGCATCGATGCCGGCCTCGCCTTCGGCACCGGCACGCACGAAACCACTTCGGGCTGCCTGCGCGCGCTCGACCGGCTGAAGCGCGAGGGCAAGCGCTTCGAGAACGTGCTCGATCTCGGCACCGGCACCGGGCTGCTCGCCTTCGCCGCGCTCCACCTCTGGCCGCGCGCCTATGCCACCGCGTCGGACATCGATGCGCGCGCGGTGGCGGTTACCGCCGAGAATGCCGAGCTGAACGGCGTGCGGCTCGGTGGCGGGCAGGGCGCGCTGGCGCTCGCCGCCGCGGCGGGGGTCGAGCATCCGCTGCTCATCGGCCGCGCGCCCTATGACCTCGTCATCGCCAACATCCTCGCCGGTCCGCTGGTCGAGCTGGCGCCGAGCGTGGGCGCGGTGCTGGCCGAGGGGGGCACGCTGATTCTCGCCGGGCTGCTGGCGGGGCAGGCCGAGACGGTGGCGCAGGCCTATCGCCGGCAGGGCCTGCGCCTCGTCCACCGCGCCGATCGCGGCGACTGGCCGACGCTGACCCTGGCGAAGCGCGTGCGCTACGGGACGGAGCGGGTGACCCGGCTGAGTCGCGGCAAGGGCGAGGCGCCGGGATTCGGGAGCTGGTAGGGCCGGGAGGCGCCACACCCCACCGTCATCCCCGCGAAAGCGGGGATGAGGAGGCTAGCGTTTCGAGTTGGCATATTCCTGGGTGCCGCGGGTGATCACGTCGTCGCCCGGCAGGATCTCGGCGATCGGGATGTCGGGCTGGCCGAGGATCTCGTCGTAGAGCGGGGCGAAATCGGTCTCCACCGTGGCGCGCAGCAGCTCGGCATAGCTCGGGATGACGAAATAATTCTGCTGGAAATCGTCGATCCGATAATCGGTGCGCATCACGCGCTTCAGGTCGAAGCCGATGCGGTTGGGGCTGTCGCTCTCCAGCGCGAACACGCTCTCGGCAAAGGAAGAGACGATCCCCGCGCCATAGATGCGCAGGTCGCCTTCCTCGCGGACCAGCCCGAACTCCACCGTGTACCAGTAGAGCCGGCCGAGCTGCTTCAGCGCGCCCAGCTCGAGCGCCCGGTTGCCGCCGCGGCCATAGGCCTCGAGATAGTCGGCGAACACCGGGTCGGCGAGCATCGGCACATGGCCGAACACGTCGTGGAAGACGTCCGGCTCCTGGATATAGTCCAGCTGGTCGGGCCGGCGGATGAAGTTGCCGGCGACGAAGCGGCGATTGGCCATGTGATCGAAGAACACATTGTCGGGCACCAGCCCGGGCACCGCCACCACTTGCCAGCCGGTGAGCTTCATCAGCCGCTCGCTCAGTTCCTCGAAATTGGGAATGCCCGATTCGGAAAGCCGCAGCGCGTCGAGGCCCTTGAGATAGGCCTTGCTCGCCCGGCCTGGCAGCAGCTTCGCCTGGCGCGCATAGAGCCTGTCCCAGGTTGTGTGTTCTTCGGCAGTATAGGCCTGCCAGTTCTGCGGGATCGTCCAATCGGCCGATGCACCCTCGGGCGGGTGATCGAGCACATGCGTGTCTTGAGCCATGAAAATAGCATAGCATGCGATGGTGCAGGTGCGAAATGGGGGATGGCCGGTTGCGGACATGGATGCGGATATCGATACGGCTGATCGGGGTGTTGGTGCTGCCGGTGGCGCTCTATCTCGTCGCCGCGGCGCTGGGTGCGGGGTTCGCCGTCAATGGCGGGCGGGCACCGCCGGCCACGGGCGTGCGCATCTATGTCGCCGACAATGGTGCGCATACCGACCTGATCCTGCCCGCCGCCGCGTTCCGCGACATTGCCCGGCCCGAGCATCTGGGCGATCCCCGCTACGGCGCCGAGCCTTATCTCGCCATCGGCTGGGGCAATCGGGACTTCTACCTCCACACCGCCCGCTGGCGCGACATCGATCCCTGGCGCACCGCCAAGGCGCTGGCCGGCATGGGATCGACCGTGGTCCATGTCGCCCATGTGCCCGCACCGCGCGTGGACGGATCGGTGCGCGCGGTGCTGCTGCGGCCCGAGGAATATCGCCGGCTGGTCGCCTATGTCCGGGGCAGCTTCGCCGCGGGGCCGGTGGTGCGCGGCTATGGCGCGCGCGACGCCTTCTATTCGGCCAAGGGCGGCTATAGCGCGCTTCGCACCTGCAACGAATGGACCGGCCGGGGCCTGCGCGCGGCGGGCGTGCGGATGGGCATATGGACGCCGCTGCCCTGGGGGGTAATGCTGTGGCTATGATCCCGCAAACCGCCACCGAGCCGCCGCCCCGCCTTGCCTTCGCGCTCGAGCCGCCCCGCGCCGCGCTCACCCTGGCCGAGCTCGCCCGGTTCCGCATCGCCGGGCTGCCGCGGGGAGACGGCCGGCCGGTGCTGGTCTCGCCCGGCCTGGGCAACACCGATCGCTCCAACTTCGTGCTGCGCGGCATGCTGCGCCGGCTCGGCTATCGCCCCTATCCCTGGCGGCTCGGCCGCAATTTCGGCGTGCGCACCGTGGGCCCCGATTGCGAGAAGCTGATCGCCCGCGTGGAGGAGATCGAGCGCGAGACCGGCGGGAAGGTTACGCTGATCGGCGTTTCGCTCGGCGGGGTGATGAGCCGCATCGTCGCGCATCGCCGTCCCGATCTGGTCCGCGCCGTCCTCACCGTCAGCGCGCCTTTCGCCGGCCCGCCCGGCGCCACCAACGTATGGCGCGCCTTCCAGGCGCTTACCGGCGAGAGGATCGCCGATCCCGCCGTGATCCGCCGGCTGGAGGAAGCGGCGCGGCCGCTCCCCATGCCATCGGCCGCGATCTGGAGCCGCAGCGACGGGTTCGTGAACGGGCTGATCTGCCAGGAGGGCGAGGGCGCCGAATGCCGGGCGGTCGAGGTGCGCAGCGGCCATCTGTTCGTCCAGATGAAGCCACAGGTGCTCCGCGCCGTGGCGGAGATATTGGGAAGCTGGGACTAGGCCGGCCGGCCGCCATCCGCCTCGAACAGGGTCAGATCGCGATCGCCGATGCCGAACCCGGGCCAGGCGGCCCGCCATGCCCGGATGTGCGGGCTGGTCCCGTGCGCCGCCAGCGTCGCATGGTCCGCCCAATGCTCGGTCACATGGATCAGCCCGGGATCGAGCACGTCCTCGCCATAGCTGTAGTGGAGGCAGCCTCCCTCGGCGCGGCTGGCCGTGACCATCGCCGCCATCGCCTGCCGCGCGGCAGGCAGGTTGGCGGGGGGCAGCCGGAAGGTGCCGGTGATGATCAGCATGGGCCGCCTATGCCGCCCGGCCGCGCGGCCAGCAGAGGAGAAGGAGCAGCGCCGCGGCCGCATGGCTGGCGAGGATCGCGGCGGGCACGCCGTTCCACATCGGCTCGGCGGGCAGCAGCGCACCCATCAGCATGCGCTTGAAGAACAGGTCCCACAGCATCGGCAGCACGAGCAGGGCCGCGAAGCCCGCCATCCGGTGCCGGCGGGGCAGCCGGCGCCAGGCGAGGACGAGCGGCGGCAGCGCGAGCGCCACGGTGAGCGCCAGCATCGCGGGAAAGCCGAGGGCATCGCCGAACAGCGCCCTGCCGATGATCCGCTCGTCGCCGCCGCCCGTCGCCGCGGTGACGATCCGCGCGAACGGCAGGTTGGCGAAGATCAGGAACAGGCCCAGCGGACCGCGCAGCGCGGCGCCCGCATAGATCAGCAGCCAGCTGAGCGCCGGCCCGGCCAGCGCCGCGATCCAGGCGGCCGAAGCCGGGCAGGCATCGGGCAGGGTGAAGCTGGCTAGCGTCATGCCGCCCCAGGCGCCGCAGACGATGCGGCCGGCGAAATGATGGGCCAGTTCGTGCGCGCCGAGGCAGAGCCACGAAAGCGCGGCGAGGAACGGCAGCGCGCGGGCGCCGGGCCAGCGGGACATGGTCCGGCTCAGGCGGTTTCGCGGTCGAACAATTCCCGGGCGTCGAGGCCGAGCAGCGCGATATGCTCCTTCACGCGCGGCCAATAGCCGGTGAGGAAGCGCTCGCGCTCGGCGATCCGCAGCTTCTCCACCGCGCCCGGCAGCACGAACATGCCGACGCCGCGACGCACCTCGACATAGCCATCGTCCTGGAAGCTCTGATAGGCCTTGGCCACCGTGAGCGGATTGGCGCCATGCTCGGCCGCCAGCGCGCGCACCGACGGAAGCTGATCCCCTGCCCGGTATTGCCCGCGCAGGATCGCCGCGGCGATGCTGGCGCGCAGCTTGAGGTAGACCGGGCTGTCCTCATGCTCTAGCGCTGTCATGCTGCGATAATACACCAATCAGGCGTCGGGTCCATACCCCGGATTCCACGTATGTACGATTTCGGACAGTATGGGCCGCGGGCGCTCCTCCAGCGGCAGGGCGGGGGTGCCGATGAAGACGAATCCGGCGATCTTCTGTGGCGCTGTCCCGAACAGGTCGCGCACCGCGTCCGAATAGGCGGCCCAGCCGGTGATCCAGGCGCCGGCGAAGCCCATGGCATGCGCGGCGTGGAGCAGGTTCATGCAGGCGGCGCCGGCGGAGAGCTCCTGCTCCCAGGCCGGGATCTTGTGCGGCACCACGGGCGCGGAGAGCACCACCACCAGCGCCGGTGCCTGGCTGGCGAACTGGAGCGCCGCTTCCTCGTCGCGCGCCGTGCAGTCGGCCTTCTCGCTGCGCAATATCGCGACGAGCCGCTCGCCCAGCGCGGCCCGCGCCGCCGGGGGCACGATCACGAAGCGCCAGGGGAAGAGCTTGCCATGATCGGGCGTGCGCGCGGCGATCCCGATCATCGCGTCGAGCTGCTCGGGCCCGGGCCCGGGCCCGGCCATGTCGCGCGGCTTGCCCGAGCGGCGGGTGCGGAGGAGCGAGAGCGGGGTGGAGGTGTCGTTGAAGGCCATGGGGCGCATCTAGGGTCGGCATGCGGGCGCGCCAAGCCGTGGAGTGCGATCGAAACGGTGGTAAAACGATTCGACTGCCCAACGGTTCGGCGGGAAGCTCGCCGCCGGAAGCCGGTATCGAGGAGGAAGGGCATGACCGAGGGCGAGGCGCTGGTTGCGGATCCGCGTTATCCGCAGGCCGGCAGGATCAAGGCCGTCACCTGGCTGGACGCAACCTCGGGCGTGATCACTCTCAATGGACCGCTCAGGACGCCATATCGGCAATTCGCGATAGCGGCCACCGTCTTTGCCGTCAGCAGGGCCAGCAGCGGTGCCAGACGGTTCGAATTCTCCTATAGCGGCGGGCGATCGCCGGATCACATTCGCGGCCTGCTGAAGGTGGGCGCCACCATCGTGCTCCAATAGAGCGGGCTCGCATGTCAGCGCGTTGCTCCGATGCGCGCCGTCCGGGATGCTGCGCACAACGGCCCATGCTTTACAGCCGCTTCATTCCGTCTAGTTTGGCCGCCCATGCGCCGGGCCTATGGCCCGGAACCGAATATCTAAAGGGCAATAAACCGCATGGTCGAAACTCCAACCGCCGACAGTCCGGCAGAGCCGGACATCACCCACGTCAATCCCGCCGCGGAGAAGACGTGGTTCGGGCATCCCCGCCAGCTGGCGCGCATGTTCACCACCGAGATGTGGGAGCGCTTCGGCTATTACGGCATGCGCGCGCTGCTGACGCTCTACCTCACGCAGCATTTCATGTTCGGCGACCGCGAGGCGACCGGCCTTTATGGTGGCTACACCGCCCTCGTCTATCTCACCCCGCTGATCGGCGGCTATCTGGCCGACCAGTATCTGGGCTCCAAGCGCGCGGTGAAGTTCGGCGCGATCATCATGTCGCTCGGCTATCTGATCCTCTGCTTCGGCGGCCCCACCGCCAAGCCGCATGCGACGATCGACGGCCAGCGCTACGAAGTCTCGATCGGCAAGTCGGCGGAGGGCAAGGAAGTCCGCTACGTCGTCGACGGCGCGAAGCAGCTCGAGATCAAGGGCAATGACGACGGCACCGTCGACCTGCTCGATGCCGGTGCCGTCGCGCGCAAGGTCGCCAAGGGCAGCTTCGAATCCGGCGCGGACCGCAGCGCCTTCTACGTGATGGTGATGCTGATCGCGCTGTCGATGGTCTCGGTGGGCAACGGCTTCTTCAAGCCGAACATCTCCACCATGGTCGGCGAGCTCTACGAGCAGGGCGACCGACGACGCGACAGCGGCTTCACCATCTTCTACATGGGCATCAACACCGGCTCGCTCTTCTCGCAGATCCTCTGCCCCTGGCTCGCCGTGGCCTATGGCTGGAGCTGGGGCTTCGGCCTTGCCGCGATCGGCATGATGATCTCCTGGGCGCTGATCCAGTTCAACGGCGGCAAGCTCGACGGCTATGGCGAGCCCCCGGCCAAGCCGGGCGTGAACGCGCAGCAATGGATCATCTATGCGGTGGCGCTCTGCGTCGTGCCGCTCTTCTACCTGCTCTACGTCAACCTGATGCACTCGGCCGCGCCTGCCGCGGGTTCCGGCTTCCTCGGCTATGTCGCGTCGCTGCCGCTGATGGGCAAGCTGCTGTTCGGCTCGTTCCTGCTCGGCGTGCCGGCGATCCTGGTCTGGTCGTTCGTCGCGGGCAGCAGGACCGAGTTCCAGATGATGCTGGCGGCGATGGTGCTGATCGTCTTCAACGTGGTGTTCTGGACGCTGTTCGAGCAGGCGGGCTCGTCGCTCACTCTGTTCGCGGACCGCAACACCGATCTCTCCGTGTTCGGGCTGTTCACCATCACCGCGGGCCAGACCCAGTTCTTCAACGCGGCCTTCATCGTGCTGCTCGCGCCCTTCATGTCGATGCTGTGGACCGCGCTGGCAAAGCGTGGGCTGGAGCCGTCGATCCCGGTCAAGTTCGGCATCGCGCTGATCGGCGTGGCGGCGGGCTTCCTGCTGCTCGTCTGGGGCTCCCGCTATGCCGATGCCAATTTCCAGGTGGGCATCTGGTGGCTGGCCGGCCTTTATTTCATCCATTCCTTCGCCGAGCTGTGCATCTCGCCGGTCGGCCTGTCGATGATCACCAAGCTGTCGATCGCGCGCGTGGTCGGGCTGATGATGGGCGTGTGGTTCCTGTCGATCTCGGTGGCGCAATATTTCGCCGGCGTGATCGCGCAGTTCGCCAGCGTCGACACGGTGGGTGGCCAGGTGACCAACCTCAAGACCAGCCTCACCGTCTATGTCGACGTGTTCACCACCATCTCGATCGCGGCGATCCTCCTCGGCGTGCTGCTCCTGCTGCTGAGCTGGCCGCTGAAATATTGGATGCACGGCGTGAAATAAGCGCCGCGCATTCCGCGCAAACGAAAGGGGTCCGCGCGCAAGCGCAAACGAAAAGGGCCCGTGCGCAAGCGCAAACGAAAAGGGGGAGCGTCGCCGCTCCCCCTTTTTGCGTGTGCCGGCGGCGCCCGGTCAGGCGGCGAGGCGCAACTCGACCTGCTCGTCGGCGACGGGGCGGGGCGCCTGAGCGGCGACCGGCAGCGTGACCTCGCGGCGAGCGGCGAGGAAGAGCGAGATAAGCGAGAACATCGTGAAACCCTCATGCGTGCATGCTTTGCTGCGATGCAGCAACGGGGCAAATGGGTCAGGGTTGCGCTTTCCGCAACTGCAATGGGTTGGGGAGTGAGTTGCAGGAAGTGCAACCATCTCTCCTTCGGCATGCTGAACTCGCTTCAGCATCCAACGCGCGATGGGCGGAGCGCTTGCGCTTCGTGCCTGTCGCTTGCCGATAGCTGGACCCCGAAACAAGTTGGCGTTTATCCCCTTGGGCTAAGGACACCCCATTCCGTCATCCCCGCGCAGGCGGGGATCCAGGGTCAGGCGCGGCACGGGTGCAAGGCATTCCCGGCACTTCCGGAGAGCGTTCGCGCGGTGGCGCCGATATCCCGCAACTACCCTGGATCCCCGCCTGCGCGGGGATGACGGCGATCGGGCACTCCTTGTCTTTACGGGACAAGCGCCAACTTGTTTCAGGGCGACGGGGCGCAGAGGCCCGTCCGGATCGTTACCGCTTCCGCCCGAACCAGATCACGTGCCGCGGGCCCTTGCCGTTGCTGCGCGCGCGGACCGCGACTTCCTCCACCTGGAAACCGATATCCTTCATGCGCCGGGCAAAGGCGTTGTCGGGCGCGGCGGACCAGACCGCCAGCACGCCGCCCGGCTTGAGCGCCTCCCATTGCTTCTGCAGCCCGCGCGGCGAATAGAGCCGGTCGTTGGCGTCGCGGGTCAGCCCGTCCGGGCCGTTGTCGACGTCGAGCAGGATCGCGTCATAGGTCGCGCGCGCGCGGCCGATCACCGCGGCGACGTCGTCGAGGATCACGTCGACGCGCGGATCGTCGAGGCAGCCGGCGGCCAGCTCGGCCATCGGCCCCTTCGCCCATGCGATGATCTCCGGCACCAGCTCGGCGACGGTCAGCCTGGCCTCCGGGCCCAGCACCGCCTGTGCCGCGCGCAGGGTGAAGCCCATCCCATAGCCGCCGATCAGCAGATGCGGCGCCGCGCCGTCGAGCCGTTCGCAGCTCATCACTGCCAGCGCTTCCTCCGAGCCGCTCATCCGGCTCGACATCAGTTCGTTGCGATCGAGCACGATCATGAAGTCGCGCCCGCGGCGGAACAGGCGCAGCGCCTCGCCCCCGCCGGGGACGATCGCGGTATCGATGAGTTCGCGTGGAGTCATGCGCCCCTTTGCCGCGCCCGGCCATGCGGTTGCAATGTAGGATTTCGTCTGATCGGCTGTCGGCAGCCGGCGCGCTGCCCGGCCGCTCTTTGAAGCCGTTGGAAAGATAGGATCAGCCGCGCGTAACGATATTGCGCCGGCACCCGGGCCGCCGCGCTCGCCATATGTCGGGACCTTTCGTGACTTTCCGCCGCCCGGGGCGGGCCGTTGCCCGAGTCGCGGGAACGCGCATGTAGGAAAACGAAAACGGCCCGGCATCGCTGCCGGGCCGCTTCCTTCGGTGAAGCCCGAGGGCTTACCAGATGTGCACGCGCTGCGCGGGCGCGAGGTACAGCTTGTCGCCCGGCTGGATGTTGAACGCCTTGTACCAGGCGTCGACGTTGCGGACGATGCCGTTGACGCGGAACATCGCCGGCGAGTGCGGGTCGGTCAGCGCCAGCTGGCGGGCGGTGCCCTCGCGCAGCTTGGTCTGCCAGGCCTGGGCATAGGCCAGGAAGAAGCGCTGGTCGCCGGTCAGCCCGCCGATCACCGGCGCCTTGCCATGCTCGGCCTGATAGCGCTGATAAGCGCCGTACGCCGCCTCGACGCCGCCCAGGTCGCCGATATTCTCGCCCAGCGTCAGCGCGCCCTGCACATGGGTGCCCGGCACGGCCTCATAGGCGTCATATTGAGTCGAGAGCGCCTTGGTCCGGTCGCCGAACGCCTTCTTGGCGCCGTCGGTCCACCAGTTCTCGAACTTGCCGGTCGGGCCGAACTGGCTGCCCTGGTCGTCGAAGCCATGGCCCATCTCATGGCCGATGATCGCGCCGATCGCGCCATAGTTCACGGCCGCATCGGCATTGGGATCGAAGAAGGGCGGCTGCAGGATCGCGGCCGGGAAGGTGATCTGGTTGGAGAGCGGATTGTAATAGGCGTTCACCGTCTGCGGGGTCATGTCCCACAGGGTGCGGTCGACCGGTTTGGGGAAGCGCGACAGCTCGAGTTCGTGCTGGAACTCGCCCGAACGCATCGCATTGCCGAGCAGGTCGCCGCGGACGACCTTGAACGACGAATAGTCGATATATTTGTCCGGATGGCCGATGCGCGGCTCGAAGGCGGCAAGCTTGGCGAGTGCCTTCTGCTTGGTCCCTTCGTCCATCCAGGTCGAGGCGGCGATGCGCTCCTTGTAGGAGGCGCGCAGATTCTCGATCAGCTCGGCCATCTGCTTCTCGGCCGCGGGCGGATAATATTTCGAGACGTAGATCGCGCCGACCGCCTCGCCGAGCGCGCCGTTGACCAGCTGCACGCCGCGCTTCCAGCGCTCGCGCTGCACCTTCACGCCGGACAGCGTCTGCGAATAGAAGGCGAAGCGGGTGTCGTCCAAGGCCTTGGGCAGGAACTGCGCATGATCGCTGACGAAACGATAGGCGAGATAGTCCTTCCAGGCCTGGAGCGGGGTGGCGGTCATCAGCTTGCCGAGCGCGGTGACGGCGGTGTTCTGCGTCATCAGCACCTTGGGCGAGCTCTCGAGACCGGCGGTCTTGAGCATCAGCGCCCAGTTGAAGTCGGGCGCCTTGGCCTTGAGGCCGGCCAGCGTCTGCGGGTCGTTGAGCTTGGCGATGTCGCGGCTCTCGGCCGGCGACCACTGGACCTTGGCCATCGCGGTCTCGAGCGCGACGATCGCATCGGCCTTGGCGGCGGCATCGGGGATGCCCGCCAGCTCCTGGATCTTCTGGACATAGGCGCGATAGGCCTTGCGGAAGGCATCGTACTTCTCGCCCTCGAGCAGGTAATAGTCGCGGGGCATGCCCAGGCCGCCCTGGCCGGTGACCGCGGTGTAATGCGTCGGATCGGCGAGGTCGGGGATGATCCCCAGCTCGACCGGCGAGGCATAGCCGACGGTGGCGAACAGCACCTGCAGCGCGTCGAGGTCCTTCACGCCGTTGATCCTGGCGAGATAGGGCTTGAGCGGGGCGGTGCCGAGCTTCTCGATGCCGGCCTCGTCCATCCAGCTGGCGTAGAAATCGCCGACCTGCCTGCCCGAGGCGCCATAGGCCGAGGGGTTCTTCGCCATGTCGTCGAGGATCGCGCGGACATTCGCCTCGGCCTCGATCGAGAGCAGCGTGCCGAAGCCGGCCGAGGCGCGGTCCGCGGCGATCTCGACGCGGTCGTTCCAGCCGCCGTTCGCGAAGGTCCAGAAATCGTCGCCCGGCTTCACGCTCGGCTTCTGCGCGGTGAGGTCGACGCCGAAGCTGCCATATTTCGGCTTGGCGGTCTGCGCCATCGCCGGCGAGACGGCGAGCAGTGCCACGCCGGCGGCCAGACGCACCATGTTGCTGATCTTCATGTTGAGGATTCCCCCGAAAGACTGTGTTAGCCGGATGTAACGCCGGGTAGTTACACTCGCAACGGGTTTCAGCTTCGCAATTCCTGTTCGTAGGCGGCGGTGACCTCGGTGCCGAAAGTGGCGAAGATCAGCTGGAGCTCGGGGTCCTCGTCCAGCGCCCGGCGCGCCTCGGCTACGGCGATCCTTGTCGCCGCCGCGACCGGATAGCCATGGACGCCGCAGCTGATCGCCGGGAAGGCGAGCGTGCGGAAGCCATGGGCGCGGGCGATCGCGAAGCAGCGGCGATAGCAGCTGGCGAGCAGTGCGGGCTCGTCATGCCCGCCGCCGTGCCAGACCGGGCCGACGGTGTGGATCACATGGCCGGCGGGCAGGCGATAGCCGCGCGTGAGCTTGGCATCACCGGTCGCGCAGCCGCCCAGCGCGCGGCACTCGGCGAGCAGCTCGGGGCCGGCGGCACGGTGGATCGCCCCGTCCACGCCCCCGCCGCCGAGCAGCGAATTCTTCGCCGCGTTGACGATCGCATCCACGTCGAGGCGCGTGATGTCCCCCTCGACGATCCGGATGCGATCCCCGCTCATCCCACGCGGTTCTTCACCAGGTCGTCGACCACCGAGGGATCGGCGAGCGTCGAGGTGTCGCCCAGCGACGAGACGTCGCCCTCGGCGATCTTGCGCAGGATGCGGCGCATGATCTTGCCCGAGCGGGTCTTGGGCAGGCCCGGCGCGAACTGGAGCGCGTCGGGCGTCGCGATCGGGCCGATCTCGGTGCGGACCCATTTGATCAGCTCGGCGCGCAGGGCCTCGTCGGCGGTGCAGTTCGCGTTGAGGGTGACATAGGCATAGATGCCCTGGCCCTTGATGTCGTGCGGCATGCCGACCACTGCGGCCTCGGCGACCTTGGGGTGGAGCACCAGTGCGCTCTCCACCTCGGCGGTGCCCATGCGGTGGCCCGAGACATTGATCACGTCGTCGACCCGGCCGGTGATCCAGTAATAGCCGTCCTCGTCGCGGCGGCAGCCGTCGCCGGTGAAATATTTGCCGCGATAGGTGGTGAAATAGGTCTGGAAGAAGCGTGCATGATCGCCCCAGACGGTGCGCATCTGCCCCGGCCAGCTGCGCGCGATGACGAGGTTCCCCTCGGTCGCGCCGTGCAGGACATTGCCTTCGCCATCGACGATCTGGGGGTCGACGCCGGGGAAGGGGCGGGTGGCCGAGCCGGGCTTGAGCGGCGTCGCGCCGGGCAGCGGGGTGATCATGTGGCCGCCGGTCTCGGTCTGCCACCAGGTGTCGACGATCGGGCAGCGGCCCTCGCCGACCACGTCGTAATACCAGCGCCACGCCTCGGGATTGATCGGCTCGCCGACCGTGCCGAGCAGCTTGAGCGACTTGCGCGACGTGGCGGTGACATATTGGTCGCCCTCGCGCATCAGCGCGCGCAGCGCGGTGGGGGCGGTGTAGAGGATCTCGACCTTGTGGCGGTCGACCACTTGCCAGATGCGGCTGGCATCGGGCCAGTTGGGCACGCCTTCGAACATCAGCGTGGTGCCGCCGTTCGCGAGCGGACCATAGACGATATAGCTGTGCCCGGTGACCCAGCCGATATCGGCCGCGCACCAATAGACCTGGCCGGGGCGATAGTCGAAGACCAGCTCGTGGGTCAGGCTCGCCCAGAGCAGATAGCCGCCCGAGGAATGGAGCACGCCCTTGGGCTTGCCGGTCGAGCCCGAGGTGTAGAGGATGAACAGCGGGTCCTCGGCGCCCATCGGCTCGGCCGGGCAGTCGGCCGGAACCTCCGCGGCGGCGGCGTGATACCAGACGTCGCGGCCTTCCTGCATCGGCACGTCGCCGCCGGTGGCCTGCACCACGATCACCTTCTCGAGGCAGCGGACATGCTCGGCGGCCGCATCGACATTGGTCTTGAGCGGCACCTTCTTGCCGCCGCGCCGGCCCTCGTCGGCGGTGATCACCACGGCGGAATCGCAGTCGGTGATGCGGCCCGCCAGGGCTTCCGGGGAAAAGCCGCCGAACACGACCGAATGGATCGCGCCGATCCGCGCGCAGGCCAGCAGCGCGAACGCCGCCTCGGGAATCATCGGCATGTAGATGGTGACGCGGTCGCCCTTGCGGACGCCCTGCGCCTTCAGCACATTGGCGAAACGGCTGACCTCGGCATGGAGCTGGCGATAGGTGTAACGCCGCGGCGCCTCCTCCGGCGCGTCCGGCTCCCAGATGATCGCGACCGCGTCGCCGCGCTTCGCCAGATGCCGGTCGATGCAGTTCGCCGCGACGTTCAGCTTGCCGTCCGCGAACCAGTTGATCCGGAAATCGCTTTCGTCGAACGACCAGTCGCCGGCGATCTCCGGGCGCTTCACCCAGTCCAGCCGGCGCGACTGCTCGAGCCAGAAGCTGCCCGGATCGGCGAGGCTCATGCCGTAGAGCTTCTCATAGCCTTCAGCATCCACCCGGGCGCCGTGCGCCCAGCTTTCCGGTACGGGGTGGACGCTGACGGTATCGCTCATCGCTACGGGCTCCTCATTTTATTGGCGTCTCTCTGCCCAAGCGCGGGCGCCGCGCCAAGCGCAGAATATGTTTCCGCGCATGATCCGGCATGAACCACGACAGACTGCGACAATATTCTTCTGGAACCGAAACGGCTTTGGAAACATCTAGAGTGCCATGGCCAATCGTCCGCTGACCCCGAGCATCGCGCTTGCCCTGTCGCTGTCCGCCTGCGCGGCGGGCCCGGACTATCATCCGCGCGCCGCGAGCGAGCTGGGCGTGCCGGACGGCTGGTCCGTCTCCGCCGAGCAGAAGGCGCGGGAAGACCTGAGCCAGTGGTGGACCCGGTTCGACGATCCGATGCTGACCGGCCTGGTGCAGCGCGCCCAGGCGGCGAATCTCGACGTGGCTCAGGCGGTCGTGCGGCTCCGCCAGGCGCGCGAGTCGCTGGTCCAGCAGCGCGCGAATCTGCTCCCGAGCCTCAGCGTCTCCGGCGGCGTGTCGCGCAGCGAGCCGCTGCGCGGCGGCTCCAGCACCACGACATTGCCCGACGGCACGGTGACGAGCTTCTCGCAGGGCGGCGCGACCAGCTTCTCGCTCGGCGCCGATGCGAATTATCAGGTCGACCTGTTCGGCGGGGTGCGCCGCGGGGTGGAAGGCGCGCGGGCGTCCTATGCGGCGAGCGGCTATGATCTTGCGACGGTGCTGATCTCCGCGGAGGCCGAGACGGCGCGCAACTATGTGCTTGCGCGCGTAGCCCAGGCGCAGATCGCCAATGCGCGCGACAGCCTGGGCATCGCGGACGACAATCTCCAGATCGCCGGATGGCGCCTGCAGGCCGGCCTGGTCTCGTCGCTCGACCAGGAGCAGGCGCGGGCGAGCCGGGCGCAGCTTGCCGCGTCGATCCCGACGCTCGAGGCGAGCTACAACAGCTATGTCTCACGCCTGGGCGTGCTGACCGGGCAGGCGCCGAGCGCGCTCAAGGCCGAGATGGAGGCGGTGAAGCCGATCCCTACCGGTCCCGCCAGCGTTGCCGCCGGCATTCCCGCCGACACGCTGCGCCAGCGGCCGGACGTGCGGGCCGCCGAGCGCAACCTCGCCGCCGCCACCGCGAACATCGGCGTCGCCGCCGCGCAGCTCTATCCCCAGCTCTCGATCGGCGGCAGCATCGATGCGGGCAGCACCGCGCTCTCGTCGATCTTCGACGTGATCACCGGCCGGCTCTTCGCCAACATCGCCCAGACGCTCTTCGACGGCGGCCGCCGCGCCAGCCAGGTCCGCGCGTCCGAAGCCGCCGCGGACGGCGCGTTCCTCACCTACAAGTCGACCGTGCTGACCAGCCTCGAGGATATCGAGAATGCGATCGTCGCGCTGCAGACGGCGCAGCGCCGCCAGCAGGAATTCGCGGTCGCGCTGGAAGCGTCGAGCAATCAGGCGCTGCTCGCCCGCATGCAATATCGCTCGGGCCTCACCGATTTCACCACGCTCAACCAGGCCGAATCCGCGCTGATCTCCGCGCGCAACGGCGTCGTGTCGGCGCGGTCGGATGCGGCGACGGCGCTGATCCAGCTCTACCAGGCGCTGGGCGGCGGCTGGGACCCGAGCACCACTCCCACCGTTCCCACGACAGGCGGCACCGCGAATGGCAACTGATCCCAACCAGAATCTCGACGCCTTTCTGGGCACGCCCCCGCGCCCCTGGTGGCGGCGCTGGCTCAAATGGGGCCTGGTCGGCATCGTCGTGCTGCTGGCGCTGCTGCTCCTGTGGCACTTCTTCGGCAGCAGCAGCGAAGTCAAATATGCGACGGACGATGTCGCGCGCGGCAACCTGACCGTCACCGTCTCCGCCACCGGCAAGCTGGCGCCGACCAACCAGGTGACCGTGGGCTCGCAGCTGTCGGGCCAGGTCATCAAGGTGCTGGCCGACGTCAACGACCGGGTCACCGCCGGCCAGCCGCTGGCGCTGATCGATCCGTCGCAGATCGACGATCAGGTGAAGCAGGCCGAGGCGACGCTCGCGGCGAACATCGCCGCGGTGGGCCAGGCGCGGGCGACGCTGGAGCAGAGCAACGCCACGCTGGCGCGCTTCCAGGAAGTCAGCCGGCTCTCGGGCGGCAAGGTGCCCGCCAAGACCGAGATGGACGGCGCGATCGGCGACCGCAATCGCGCGCTGGCCAATCTGAACGCGGCCAATGCCAATGTGACCTCGGCCCGCGCCCAGCTGTCCTCGGCCCGGATCCAGCGCACGCGGGCGATCATCCGCTCGCCCGTGACCGGCGTGATCCTGGCGCGCCAGATCGATCCCGGCCAGACGGTCGCCGCCTCGTTCAACACGCCGACGCTGTTCGTGATCGCGCAGGACCTGTCGCGGATGAAGCTGGAGGTGGCGATCGACGAGGCCGATGTGGGCCAGGTGCGCGAGGGGCAGGACGCGACCTTCACCGTCGACGCCTTTCCGGGCAAGACCTTCCCGGCGAAGATCACGCGGGTCGAGGTGGGCTCCAACCTGTCGGTGCAGGACGCAAGTTCCTCGTCCTCGTCCTCGACTTCGAGCACCACCGCGAACCAGGTGGTTTCCTATGCCGCCGATCTGTCGGTCGCCAATGCGGACGAGCAGCTGCGCCCCGGCATGACCGCGACGGCGGACATCGTGACGATGTCGCGCCAGAACGTGCTGCTCGTGCCCAATGCGGCATTGCGCTTCACGCCGGCCGCGGCCGCCCAGGGCGCGGCCGGCAGCAGCGCGAAGGGCGGCATCGCCGGGGCGCTGGTCCCCAGCCGCCCGCGGCGCGGCGGTGGCGGCAGCGGGCAGCAGCAGAAGACGGCGACCGGCGATCGCGCCGGCGAGCGGAGCGTCTACATCCTGGGTGCCGACGGCAAGCCGCAGGAAGTGCCGGTCACGACCGGCAGCACCGACGGCACCGTGACCGAGGTCACCGGGGGCAATCTGAAGCCCGGCGACAAGGTGATCACCGGCCAGCTCGCCGATGGCAGCTCGGGCCAGCGCCGCTCCGGCGGGCAGCGGCGGCAGGGCGGCGGCCAGGGCGGCGGCGGTGGCGGAGGCCAGCGTGGCGGACAGTGACGCGCCGCTGATCCGCTTGCGCGGCGTCACCAAGAGCTATGGCGAGGGGGCGACGCAGTTCCAGGCGCTGAAGGGTATCGACCTCGACATCCAGGCCGGCGATTTCGTCGCGGTGATGGGCCCGTCGGGCTCGGGCAAGTCGACGACGATGAACATCCTGGGCTGCCTCGATATGCCTTCCAGCGGCACGTTCCTGTTCAAGGGCGTGCATGTCGAGAAGCTCGAGCGCGACCAGCGCGCGCTGCTGCGGCGCAAATATCTCGGCTTCGTCTTCCAGGGCTTCAACCTGCTCGCCCGCACCAGCGCGCTCGAGAATGTCGAGCTGCCGCTGCTCTATCGCGGCGACGCCAAGCGGCAGCGCCGCGAGACGGCGATGGCGGCTCTCGACAAGGTCGGGCTCAAGGAGTGGTGGGACCATACCCCCGCCGAGCTCTCCGGCGGCCAGCAGCAGCGCGTCGCCATCGCGCGGGCGATCGTCACCAGCCCCGACGTGCTGCTTGCCGACGAGCCCACCGGCAATCTCGATTCGGAGCGCTCGGTGGAGATCATGGAGCTGCTCACCGATCTCAACAGGACGAGCGGCATCACCGTGCTGATGGTCACGCACGAGCCGGACATGGCGGCATTCGCGCACACCATCGTCCATTTCAAGGACGGGCTGGTCGAGCGGGTCGAGGACCAGCATCGCCAGGGCGAGGCGGTGGGGCACTGATGTTCGGCACCACCTTCATCCTCGCGATCCGATCGATCCTGCGCCACAAGCTGCGCTCGTTCCTGACGACGCTCGGCATCATCATCGGCGTCGCCGCGGTCGTCACCATGGTGACGCTGGGCAAGGCGACCACGGCGGCGGTGCAGCAGCAGATCTCGGCGCTCGGCACCAACATCCTCCAGATCCGTCCGGGCCAGGGCTTCGGCCGCGGCGGCGGCGGCCCGCGCCCGCCCGACTTCAAGGCGGACGACGTCACCGCGATCCGCGACCAGGTCGCCGGCGTCACCGCGGTCGCTCCCCAGGCGCAGACCACCGCGACCGTGATCTACAACGGCGCCAACTGGTCGACGACGGTCAACGGCACCACCAGCGCCTATTTCCAGGTCCAGCCCTGGCCGCTGGTCGAGGGCCGCTACTGGACCCGGCCCGAGGAGCAGGCCGGCAAGGCAGTGTGCATCATCGGCACCACGATCCGGACCAACCTGTTCCGCGGCGGCAGCGCCGTGGGCGATCGAATCCGGGTCAACGGCATCTCGTGCGACGTGATCGGCGTGCTCCAGACGCGTGGGCAGGCCGGGTTCGGCGGCGACCAGGACGATGTGATCATCATGCCGATCAAGCAGGTGCAGCGCCGCTTCACCGGCAATCCCGACGTGCGCCTGATGCTGGTCGGCACCGATCCCGATTACGACAGCGCCCAGGTCCAGTCCTCGATCACCGACCTGCTGCGCGAGCGCCGCAACATCACCGGCGGCAAGGACGTCGACTTCAACATCTTCGACACCGCCCAGATCAGCCAGGCATTGACCAGCACCACCACGCTGCTCACCCAGATCGTCGCGGCGGTGGCGATGATCAGCCTTATCGTGGGCGGGATCGGCATCATGAACATCATGCTGGTCTCCGTGACCGAGCGGACGCGCGAGATCGGCATCCGCCTGGCCATCGGCGCGGTGGCGAGCGAGGTGCTGATGCAGTTCCTGGTCGAGGCGGTGGTGCTGTCGATGCTGGGCGGCGTCATCGGCCTGCTGATCGCCCAGCTCGCGGTCGCGCTGATGGCGTGGCTGGGCTCGCTGCCCTTCCTGTTCGACGTGCAGATCAATGTGATCGCGTTTGCGATCTCGGCGATCATCGGCGTGGTGTTCGGCTATTTCCCGGCGCGCCGCGCGGCCAGCCTCAATCCGATCGACGCGCTTCGTCACGAGTGACGCGCGCGGGCGGCTGCTCGGGCAGGCCGTCGGTACGCAGGCCGTAGCGCTCGCGCAGGGCGCGCAGGTCTTCCTGCGTGTCGATATCGACCAGCTCGGCGGGCGGGGCGATGACGTGGTGGCCGCGCCGGATCAGGTCGCGCGCGCCGTGATCGCCCTCCAGCTGCATCAGCATGGGGAACATGTCCCTGCCGAACAGGGCGGGCGGCATGGGCTGCACGCCGTCCGAGGAGGCGACGATCGTCGCCGGGCCGTCGGCAGCGTCCATCAGCCGGTGGACATGGGCGGCGGTGACGCGCGGCATGTCGGCAAGCGCGACGAGCACCGCCTCGCAGCCCAGCTCCTGCGCGCGCGCCACCCCGAAGCCGAGCGAGCGTGCCTGGCCAAGCGCGGGATCGGGGTTCTCGACCACGTCATAGCCCAGGGCGGCGAAGTCGAGCGTGGTGGCGGACACCACGGCGATCCGCGCCTGGAAGGGCACGCGCTCCAACGCCGTCACCACATGATAGGCGAGCGGCTTGTCCAGAAATGTCTCGGCGAGCTTGTCGCCGTCGTTGAAGCGGCGGGAGCGGCCGGCGGCGAGCAGGATAAGCGCGGTCTGTTCAGGTGTGAGCATGGAAGGTCTTCACCATGGCTGCGGCGATGGAAAGGGCGATCTCGGCGGGGCCGATCGCCCCGATGGCCAGGCCGGCCGGCCCCTGGATCCGGTCGAGATCGGCGGTCCCGACCCCGGCGGCGGCGAGCCGTTCGAGGCGCGCGGCGTGGCTCCTGCGCGAGCCCAGCGCGGCGACATAGCCGGTCGGGAAACCGAGCGCCGCGACCAGCGCCGCGTCGTCGATCTTCGGATCGTGGCTCAGCGTCACCACCGCCGTCGCCGGATCGGGGCGGAGAGCTGTCACGGCTTCGTCTGGCCAGCGGTCGTCGAGCATCACGCCGGGAAAACGCTCGGGCGTCAGAAATCTCCCGCGCGGATCGATGACATGGGTGCGGATGCCGATCTCGCGGGCAAGGCCGGCCAGCGACTGGGCGATCTGCACGGCTCCGACGATCAGTAGCCGGCGCGGCGGATCGTAGCGGTTGCGGAAGCCGCCGGCGCCCTTCATCGACCGGCCGGTGGCAAGGTCGGTGCCGACATCGAACGGCACGCCGTCCGCCCGCGCCGCGTCGATCGCATCGAAGAGCGCGGGCGGGAAACCCTCCGCCGAAACCGGCTGGACCAGCACCGCGATCTCGCCGCCACAGGGCAGGCCCACTTCCCAGGCGGCCGGATCGGCGACGCCATATTGCTTCACCACCGCGGGCGCGCCGGCGATCACCTCGGCGGCGGTCTGGAGGATGTCGGCCTCCACGCAGCCGCCCGAGACCGAGCCTTCGAACCGCCCGTCGCGGTGGACGAGCATATGGCTTCCGGGCGGCCGGGGCGCCGATCCCCAGGTCGAGACGACGGTGGCCAGCGCCAGCCGTTCGCCTTTCCAGGCGCGCGCCGCCGCGAGCACGCTGTCGTTATCCGCCATATCGCCTCGCAACCGTCACATCCCGAGCCTAGGCCAATTTCGTAGCGAAGGGAGAGTTTCGTGACGAGATCGTTGATTGCGGCGCTGATGCTGATGGTGCCGGGCGCCGCCTTGGGGCAGGATCACGCGATGCATGGGAAAGCGGACAAGGTCATCGTCATCGCGCATCGCGGCGCTTCGGGCGAGCGCCCCGAGCACACGTTGCTCTCCTATCAGCGCGCGATCGAGCAGGGCGCCGATTTCATCGAGCCCGATCTGGTGCCGACCAAGGACGGCGTGCTCGTCGCCCGGCACGAGAACAACATCGCCGATACGACCGACGTGGCGGACCATCCCGAGTTCGCCGCGCGCAGGACGACCAAGACGATCGACGGCGAGAAGCTCACCGGCTGGTTCACCGAGGATTTCACGCTCGCCGAACTGAAGACGCTGCGTGCCAAGGAGCGGCTGCCCAAGCTCCGCCCGGGCAACACGAAATATGACGGCCAGGCCGCGATCCCGACGCTCGACGACGTGATCGCCCTTGCCAAGCGGGCTTCGAAGGAGACGGGGCGGACGATCGGCATCTATCCCGAGACGAAGCATCCGACCTATTTCGCCTCGATCGGCCTGCCGCTGGAGCAGCGGCTGGTCGACAAGCTCAAGGCGGCGGGCTGGGACCGGGCCGACGCGCCGGTCTTCATCCAGTCGTTCGAGGTGGATAATCTCAAGAAGCTGAAGACGATGACGCAGGTGCGGCTGATCCAGCTGATGGCGGGAAGCGGCGGCCCGGCGGACGGCGCGCAGCCCAGCTACAAGGCGATGGCCACGCCGGCGGGGCTGAAGGCAGTGGCCGCCTATGCCTATGGCATCGGCCCGGAGCGGACGATGATCCAGCCGGCATCCGGCCCGGCCACCACTTTGGTCGCCGATGCGCATGCCGCGGGGCTCAGGCTCCATCCGTGGACGTTTCGGGCGGAGAACTTCTTCCTCCTGCCGGACTACCGCTCCGGCGCAAATCCGATGGACCATGGTCGACTGAAGGACGAGATCCTGTACTTCATCGGGCTGGGCGTGGACGGTTTCTTCACCGATTTCCCGCATGTCGGTGTCGAGGCGCGGGATGCGGCGGCCGGGTCGCACGCGCGGACGGGGGGATAGAGGATTTACATGCGCAAGCTTCTGGTTCCGATCTGCGCGATGCTGCCGCTGCTTGGTGGCGGCTGCATCGCCAAGACCGTGGTCGATGTCGCCACCCTGCCGGTGAAGGCGGGTGCCAAGGCCGCCGACTGGGCGACGACCAGCCAGGACGAGGCCGATCGCAACTATGGCCGCAAGATGCGCGAGCAGGAAGCGCGCGAGGGCAAGGAACTGCGCAAGCTCTGCAAGAAGCATCCCGACGATGCGCGTTGCGCGCGCGGCGACAATGGCTTCCGTGCCGATCCGGGCGGCAATCGCTATCACTGACCGGCATGGTCGTGCATGCCATGGCCGCGCACGACCGTCGCGATGCTGATCCGATAGTCGCGGAAGATTCCCGCACGACCTTCGGCCTGTGCCGCGCGGTGCGGGCCGAAGTCGCGCCAGGCCGCGATCGCGGCTTCGTCGCGCCACCAGGAAAGCGACAGCAGCTTGCCCGGCTCGGCCAGGCTCGCGAACCGCTCGATCCCGAGGAAGCCGTCGACCGCCGCCAGCTCCGGGCCGAGCGAGGCGGCGAGATCGAGATAGCGATCGCCCCGGCCCTCTGCCGGCCAGGCTTCGAACAGCACCGCGATCATGGCCGCACCGGCGCCGGGGAAAGGCGGCGAAGGAAGATCCTGTCCTCGCGCCGGATGAACCGCTCGCGCGCGGCGAAATCATAGTTGGCGCGGCCGGCGGGATCGTCGCGGAGGCGGGCGCGATAGGCTTCATAGGCGGCGAGCGAATCGATATCGTAGACGCCGTAGGCAGTCGTCGCCGAGCCCTCGGCGGGCCCGAAATAGCCGATCAGGCCGGCGCCGCAGCGCGGGATCGCCTCGCCCCAGGCACGGGCATATTCGGCAAAGGCCTCTGCCCCGAAGGGCTCGATCTCGTAGCGGATGAAGCAGGTCAGCATCGGATTTCTCCTCCGCCGCCTTTCTGCCGCCCGGCCGCAGGCGATGCTTCGGCCGGCGCCGTAGCATTGCCCGCCCCGCACGGGCATGATGCGTGGATGCAGCGCATTTCCGCCTTTGCCGAGACCGCCGCGCTGATGGGCGATCCCGCGCGCGCCAACATGCTGTTCGCGCTGATGGACGGCCGCGCGCTCACCGCGGGCGAGCTGGCGCGCTTCGCCGGCGTGACGCCGCAGACTGCGAGCGGTCATCTCGCCCGGCTCGCCGAAGCGGGAATGGTCGCGCCCGCCGCGCAGGGGCGCCACCGCTATTTCCGCCTCGCTTCGCCCGGGGTGGCGCAGATGGTCGAAAGCGTGATGAGCGTCGCCGAGGAACTGTCGCGCCGCCCGCTTCCGGTCACCGGACCCCGCGACGCCGGGCTTCGGCGCGCGCGGACCTGCTATGATCACCTCGCGGGCGAACTCGCCGTCGCGATCGCCGGGCGTATGGCCGAGCGCGGCCAGCTGGTGCTCGGCCATGACGGCGCGGCACTCACCGAAGCCGGCGTGGCGTTGCTCGGCGAGCTTGGCGTGGCGGAGGCGGCGCTCGACGCCCCGTGCCGCGCCTGCCTCGACTGGAGCGAGCGCCGCCCGCATCTCGCCGGCGCGCCCGCCACGGCGCTCTACCGCCATTTCGTCGCGCGCAGCTGGGTGCGGCCCCGCCAGGGTACCCGCGCGCTCGAAGTCACGCGGGCGGGGGAGGCGGCATTGGCGCGCTGGTTCGGCATTGCATTGTAAATCCAGCCAATTCGGCGCCAATAGCCGGCGAGTTGTCCGCGCGCTTCCGCTATGATCCCGCACTCTAAAGGGGGAAGCTCTACGCGGCGAAGCCCTCGGCATCGACCGCGTAGAGCATTTCCGCCCTGGCCATGGCCGCGGGCTTGAGCCCCATCGCCTCGGGCACGATCTGGGAGACATAGAAGCGCGCCGCGGCCTGCTTCATCTTCAGGAACGCCGGATCGCCCTCGCTACGGGCGGCGGCGCGGCCGCTCGCTTCCATCAGCCAGCCGCACACCGCGGTGGAGAGCATCGTGAGGAACGGATAGCTGGCTGCCAGCCGGTCATCCATCTCGCTTCCCAGCAGGTTGCGGGCGACTTCCTCGCACGCGTCGATCAGGTTGAGCAGCCCGGTATCCTCGGCATCCTCGCGCATCTGCCCGATCAGGCCGAGCAGCGTGCCGCCATTGTCCATGGCGAGCTTGCGTCCCACCAGGTCGGCGGCCTGGATGCCGTTGGTGCCTTCGTAGATGGGCGTGATGCGGGCGTCGCGGAAATGCTGGGCGGCGCCAGTCTCCTCGATATAGCCCATGCCGCCATGGACCTGGACGCCGAGGCTGGCGACTTCGTTGCCGAGATCGGTGCCATGCGCCTTGGCGAGCGGGGTGAGCAGCTCGACGCGCTTCTCCGCCGCCGCATCGCCGGCCCGGGCCCGATCGAGCTGGCCGAAGGCGTAATAGACCAGGGCCCGCGCCGCCTGGGTCTGCGCCTTCATGCGCAGCAGCATGCGGCGGACATCGGGATGCTCGACGATCGCGACCTGTTCGCCGCCACGATAGCCCTGCACCCGCTCGCGGGCATAGGCGACGGCGCGCTGGGTGGCGCGCTCGGCCACCTGCACGCCCTGCAGGCCGACGTTCAGCCGGGCATTGTTCATCATCGTGAACATCGCCCGGATGCCGCCCAGCTCGGGGCCGACCAGCTCCCCGATGCAATCGTCATGATCGCCGAAGCTCAGCACGCAGGTGGGCGAGGCGTGGAGGCCCATCTTGTGCTCGATCGAGACGGTGCGCACATCGTTGAATTCGCCCGGCGTGCCGTCTTCGTTCAGCCGGTATTTCGGCACCAGGAACAGCGAGATGCCCCGGGTTCCCGCCGGCGCCCCCGGCGTGCGGGCCAGCACGAGGTGGGCGATGTTGTCGGCCATGTCGTGGTCGCCGAACGAGATGAAGATCTTGGTACCCTTGATCCGCCACTTGCCGTCCCCGGCAGGTTCCGCCCGGGTCTTGAGCGCGCCGACGTCCGAGCCCGCCTGCGGCTCGGTCAGGTTCATCGTGCCGGTCCAGGCGCCGGTGGAGAGATGCGGGAGATAGGCCGCCTGCTGCGCGGGCGTGCCGTGATGCATCAGCGCCTCCACCGCGCCCACGGTGAGGATCGGCGCCAGCGCGAAGCCCATGTTCGCCGTGCCGAGCGTCTCCAGCACCGCGATCGACAGGCTCACCGGCAGCCCCTGGCCGCCATGCTCCACCGGCGAGCCGATCGTGCCCCAGCCGCCCTCCACATAAGCCCGGTACGCATCCGCGAACCCGGCCGGCATCTTCACGCCATCCGGCGTCCATCGCGGTCCGTCGGTATCGCCCAGCCGCTCCAGCGGCGCCCACTCGCCCGCCGCGAACGCGCCGGCGCCCTCCAGCACCGCATCGGTCATTTCGGCCGCTTCCTCGCTGATCTCGGCCAGGCGGACGATGGTCTCGAGCACGAAGCGCTGATCGGCGGTGGCGGGGATGAACATAGAGCCTCTCTTGTGGTCTGGTTTCGCGCCGTATAGCTCGCCCGAAGTGAGCCCGACAAATCCGCGCATCTTACCCTACGGCACGGCCGCCATCGCCGAGGCTGCCGCGCTGATTCGCGCCGGTGCATGCGTCGCGGTGCCGACCGAGACGGTCTATGGCCTCGCCGCCGACGCCACCGATTCGCGCGCGGTCGCGGGGATCTACGCGGCCAAGGGGCGGCCGAGCTTCAATCCGCTGATCGTCCATGTGCCGGATCTCGCCACTGCCGAGCGGATCGCGGTTTTCGACGCCCGGGCGCGCGACCTCGCCATGCGCTTCTGGCCGGGGCCGCTGACCCTGGTGTTGCCCGTGCGCCCGGATGCGGGCATCGCGTCGCTGGTCACGGCCGGGCTCGACACGATCGCGATCCGGGTGCCACGCCACCGGGCGATGCAGGCCTTGCTGGCGGCGAGCGGCAAGCCGCTGGCGGCGCCTTCGGCCAATGCCAGCGGCACGATCAGCCCGACTCGCGCAGCGCATGTCGCCAGGAGCCTCGCGGGCCGGATCCCGCTGGTGATCGACGACGGCGCGACCCCGGCGGGCGTGGAATCGACCATCGTGATGGGCGAACGGATATTGCGCCCCGGCCCGCTCGGTGCCGAGGAGCTCGGGCTCGCGATCGCTGCGCCGGATGGCAAGATCACGGCGCCCGGCCAGCTCGACAGCCATTATGCCCCCTCCAAGCCGGTGCGGCTGAACGCCACCGATGCGAAGGACGGCGAGTATCTCATCGGCTTCGGCACGGTTGCCGGGGCCGAGACCTTGTCCGCCGCCGGCGATCTTGCCGAAGCCGCGGCGAACCTGTTCGACGCGCTGCATCGTGCCGATGCGAGCGCCGCGCCCGCCATCGCGGTGGCGCCGATCCCCGCATCCGGGATCGGCGTGGCGATCAATGACCGGCTGCGCCGCGCCGCGCACTAGCTCCGGCATCCGGCCGATTCGGGGCCGGCGCGCCGCGCGGAAGTTTACGAAACATACGCTACGGGGGGCCTGTTTTCTCCACCCGCACCTTGGACGGCGACGGGTCCGACAGGAGTGGGAGAGGAAGCCGGTACGCATCCGCCAGCATCGAGCAGGCGAAGCCCTACATTGCAAGGATTGCGCGAAGCGCCGGGTTGGGGATCCAGACGAGCTTTCGAAACCATGCCGTCATCCCCGCGAAGGCGGGGATGACGATGGAGGATATGCGGCCCGGCTAGCCGGCGACCAGCCTCAGCCAGCCCCGCGCGTCGGTCTCGATGTCGAGGCCCCGATAGTCGACCCGCATCGGATGCGGGGTGTCGAGCGGGCCGTGATGCGTCTCGGTGATCACGATCGCGGCGGCACCGGCCGCGTCGGCGGCGGCGAGGCCGGCCGGGCTGTCCTCCCACACCAGGCAGTCGCCGATGGCAACGCCGAGCCGATCGGCCGCCGCAAGGAAGCAATCGGGCGCCGGCTTGCCGTGCGCCACGTCCTCGGCGGCGATCACCACTTCGGGCAGGGCCACCCCCGCCGCCGCCAGCCGGCGCAGCGCCAGCGCGCGCGGCGCGGAAGTGACCAGCGCCCAGCGATCAGCGGGCAGGCGGGAGAGGAACGCCGCCGCGCCACCGATCTCGACCAGGCCATCGATATCGTCGATCTCGGCCTGGGTAAGCGCTTCCGTCTCCGCCTCGGCATCCACGCCGGCGGGCGCGAAACGGCGGATCGTCTCGATCGCGCGGACGCCGTGCAGGGCGGCCATCAGCGGATCGGCCGCGATGCCGTGCCGCGCCGCCCAGGCGCGCCACACCCGGTCGACCACGGCCATGCTGTTCACGAGCGTGCCGTCCATGTCGAACAGGAAGGCGGCGAAGCTGCGATCGGGAAGCGTCATCGCCCTTCCCTCACCACAGCCGCCGCCGCGTCGCAACCGCGATCCGCCGCGCTTTGCATTCCCGCCGCCGAAGACCTACAAATCTGCGCAGGTCTGGGGGTTTGGGAGAGAGACCGGACACAGCAGGAGGGCAATATCATGAGCAATGTGCAACGCGGGCTCGCCGAACTGATCGGCACGTTCTGGCTCGTTTTCGGCGGATGCGGCAGCGCCGTGCTCGCCGCTGCGTTCCCCGATGTCGGCATCGGGCTGGCGGGCGTCAGCCTCGCCTTCGGCCTCACGGTGCTCACCATGGCCTATTCGATCGGCCATATCTCGGGCTGCCACCTCAATCCGGCGGTCACCTTCGGCCTGTGGGCCGGCGGCCGCTTTCCGGCGAAGGACATTCCGCTCTACGTGATCGCGCAGGTGATCGGCGCGGTGATCGGCGCGGGGCTGCTCTGGTACATCGCCAGCGGCGGGCCGGGCTTTGCCGGCGGCCTAGCCTCAAACGGCTTCGGCGCGCATTCGCCGGGCCATTTCTCCTTCGAATCGGGCATGGCGATCGAAGTCGTGCTGACCTTCATGTTCCTGATGGTGATCATGGGATCGACCGACAGCCGCGCCCCCGCCGGCTTCGCGCCGATCGCGATCGGGCTGGCGCTGACGCTGATCCACCTGATCTCGATCCCCGTCACCAACACCTCGGTCAATCCGGCGCGTTCGACCGGCCCCGCGCTGCTCGAAGGCGGCATCGCGCTCCAGCAGCTGGTCTGGTTCTGGATCGCTCCGATCGTCGGCGGGCTGCTCGGCGGCTTCGTCTACAAGGCGCTCGGCGCCGAAGCGGGCAAGCGCCCGCCGATCGAAGGCGAGGCGCTGCCGGCGGAGTGAACTGAAAATCCTCCCCCGGTGAAGCCGGGGGAGGATCCTTCGGGTCAGGCCGGCGTGCCTTCCTTGCTCCGGGCGGCGAAGCTCTTGCGGAGCTTGCGCAGCTTGGGCGGGATCACGGCCAGGCAATAGGGATTGCGCTGGCCGTCGCCCTGCCAATATTCCTGGTGATAGTCCTCGGCCGGCCACCATTGGCCGAGCGGCTCGATCGCAGTGACGATCGGCTCGGGCCAGTCCGGGCGGGCCCGGTCGATCGCGTCCAGCGCCTCGCGTTCCTGCTCGGCCGAATGCGGGAAGATCGCCGAGCGATACTGGGTGCCGATATCATTGCCCTGGCGGTTCAGCTGGGTCGGGTCGTGCGTCGCCAGGAAGATGTCGAGGATCTCGCCATAGCTGATCTGGTCGGTGTCGAAGCCCACCCGGATCGCTTCCGCGTGCCCGGTCTCGCCCGAGCAGACTTGCTTGTAGGTCGGGTTCTCCCGGGTCCCCCCGATATAGCCGCTTTCGACCGACTGGACGCCGATCACGTCGTTGAACACGGCCTCGGTGCACCAGAAACAGCCTCCGGCCAATGTTGCGGTCTCGATGGTCATCGCGAACTCCTTGCTATCGGCGCAAAGATAGGATTGAGCGCGCCAAGAGCAATGCGGAGTTGGACATGCGCGAAGGCACGGTGCTGGTCACGGGCGGGGCAGGCTATATCGGCAGCCATGCCGTGCTGGCGCTGCTCGATGCGGGCTGGAAGGTCGTGGTGGTCGACAATCTCGTCACCGGCTTCGACTGGGCGGTCGATCCGCGCGCGGCGCTGGTGGTGGCGGGCATCGAGGACGACGCGGCGGTCCGCGCCGCGATCCGCGCGCACGGCGTGACCGCGATCATGCACTTCGCCGGATCGGTGGTGGTGCCCGAGAGCGTGACCGACCCGCTCAAATATTATCGCAACAACACCGCGGCCAGCCGCGCGCTGATCGAAAGCGCGGTGGCCGAAGGAGTGAGGCACTTCATCTTCTCCTCCACCGCCGCGACCTATGGCATCCCCGAAGTGGTGCCGGTGCGCGAGGACAGCCCGAAGCAGCCGATCAACCCGTACGGCATGTCCAAGCTGATGACCGAGATCATGCTGAAGGACGTCGCCGCCGCGCATCCGATCAACTATGCGGCGCTGCGCTATTTCAACGTCGCGGGGGCCGATCCGCGGGGCCGCTCCGGCCAGTCGACCGCGGGGGCGACGCACCTGATCAAGGTCGCGGTCGAGGCGGCGACGGGCAAGCGCGGCCATGTCTCGGTCTTCGGCACCGATTTCGACACGCCCGACGGCACCGGCGTGCGCGACTATATCCATGTCAGCGACCTGGCCGCCGCGCATGTCGACGCGCTCGACCTGCTGATCGCGCGGCCGGGCGAGAGCCATATCCTGAACGCCGGCTATGGCCGCGGCTTCTCGGTGCTGCAGGTCCTCGACGCGGTCGACCGAGTGACGAACCTGACGATCGAGCGCCGGCTGGAGGGGCGTCGCGCGGGCGATCCCGATGCGCTGGTCGCGGACAATGGCGCGATCCTGGCGGCGCTGCCGTGGCGGCCGCGGCACGACGATCTCGAAGGCATCGTCAAGGATGCGCTCGCCTGGGAGCGCAAGCTGGCCGAGCGCGGGGCCTAGGCGCCGCCGGGCCCGGCGCGGGCGAGCAGCGCCAGCTCGATCCGCCACCACAGCATCGCCCAGACGCCGCCGAACGCCCAGCCGGCGGCGACGTCGCTTGGCCAGTGCACGCCCAGATAGACGCGGCTGACGCCCACCGAGAAAGTGAGCACCAGCGCGACGACGAGCACGAAGGCGCGGATGCGGCGATCGGGCAATACCGGGAAGAGCAGGGTGGCGAGCGTGAGATAGACGATCGCGCTCAGCGCGGCATGGCCGCTGGGGAAGCTCTTGGAGGTTTCCTCCATCAGCCGGCCGACCAGGTCGGGCCGCGAGCGGCTGACCAGCGCCTTGATCATCTCCACGGCGAGCGAGCCGAGCGTCGTCGCGCCGATGAGGAGCAGCGCGGTGCGCAGCCGGCCGGCGAGCCACAGGAAGATCGTGGCGACCAGCACGAGGAAGCTCAGCACCGTGGTGCTGCCCAGCGCGGTGACGTCGCGCACCGCCGAGGGAAGCCAGGCCGGACCGATCGGATGCGCGCCGTCGCGCATCGCCAGCATGATCGCGCGGTCCATCGCCGCGCCGTCGCCCTCGACCAGCTCGTGCCCGAACCAGATCAGCGCGAGCAGGAACAGCGCGAAACCCGCCACGGCGAGGATCGGCCAGGGCAGGCGGCGGGAGGCGGGCGGGGCTTCGGGGGCGGGGTGCATCGGCATTGGATCGCGTAACGAGAGGCGCGATGCAATGCTCCGGCCCAACCTCAATTCCGTCATCCCCGCGCAGGCGGGGATCCAGGGTAACAGAGCAATGCCCTTCGCGACTCTGGCTCCCCGCCTGCGCGGGGATGACGATTATGAGTAGATGGGCGCCGGACTAGATCTGGATGCGCGCGGTCACGCGGATGTCGCGGCCGGGCAGCGGCGCATAGTCCTTCAGCACGCTCGCGGCCCGCCGGGCCTCGACGTTGAAGATGTTGTTCGCCGATAGCTGCAGGCTGGTGTTCGAGCCGGCGCCCCAGGGCTTCCAAGAAATCGAGGCGTTGACGAAGGTGAAGCCGTCGGTCGGCGTCTCGAAGGCCGAGATGCGCGTCTGGTCGAACACATGCTCGACTTCGCCGCGAAGCGTGAAGCGGTCCGAAGTCGCCTCGAGCCCGCCATTGACGCGAAGCGGCGGGATGCGCGGCGCCGGGCCGGTGCCGACGATCTCGGCATGGACATAATCGGCCAGCGCGGTGGCGTTGATCGTGAAGGCCTTCACCGTCGCGATGCGGAACGAGCCCTCGGCCTCGAACCCGTAATAGCGGGCATTCGCCTGATTGTACTGGAACACCGGCAGGTCGTCCCGCGTCGCGCCGGTCGGCGTGTCGTAGATATAGCCGGTGAACCAGTTGTAATAGGCCGCGGTCGAGAAGGCGAAGCCGTCGCCCGAGCCCTTGAAGGTCGCCTCGACGCCCCAGCTCTTCTCGCTGCCGAAGTTCGGGTTGCCGATCTCGAACGCCTGGGTGCCGGCATGCGGGCCGTTGGCGAACAGCTCTTCCGGCGTCGGCGCCCGCTCGGCGCGCGAGACGTTGATGCCGAAGCGCATGCCCTTGGCCACCGCATAGCTGGCGCCGAGCGACGCGGAGAAGCTGTCGAAGCTGCGATTATAGGCCGGGTTGCCGAGATCGGCATCGGCCTGGGCATCGACGATATTATGCTCGAAGCGCGCCGCGGCCTCGGCCTTGAACGCGCCCATGTCGAGCGACTGGAGCGTGAACAGGCCGAATTGCTGCGCCGAATTCTTGGGCAGGAACTTCTCGTCGCCCACCACATGCATGTCGCGCAGCGAGAACTGGCCGCCGACCATGCCTTCCCAGCCGCCGCGCGCGGCCTGGACCAGCTCGAGCCGGCCCTCATAGCCCTGATTGTAGAAGGTGGTGCCGACGGCGCCGTCTTCCGCGATCTCCGAATGCTTGTAGTCGGCCGCGGCCAGGCGGGTGCGGATCTGCTTGAAGATGCCGCCGCCGGTATCGACTTCGCCGCGGATGTCGACGCGGGTCTGCTGCGCATGGAGACGCACCTGCTCGGCCTCGATCGACGGATCCAGCGAATAGCGGACGGGCACGCCGTAGAAGGTGTCGAAATGGCTTACCGAGAAGCCGAGATTGTTGTTGCCGTCGATGATCGCGGCGCCGCCGGCGACGTCCCAGGTCTTGGCGGCGGTGTTGGGCACTCTGCCCTTGAGGTCGGCCAGGTCCTGGATCGCGGGATCGGCGCTCGCCGCCGCCTGGGCCCGGAGCGCGGGCGACAGGACATAGCCGCCGGTGCGCTGGTCGCCGGTCTGGGTGAAGCTGCCATCGGCGTGGAGGACGATCTTGCTCGTCACCGGCACGTCCGCCGCGCCCGAGGCCGAGCGCTCGTCGGCGGCGCTGCCATAGCTGGCGATGCCGTCGAAATGGATGGCCTCCTGGGGC
Source organism: Sphingomonas sp. NPDC092440 (assembly GCF_044754985.1). Taxonomy (NCBI): domain Bacteria; kingdom Pseudomonadati; phylum Pseudomonadota; class Alphaproteobacteria; order Sphingomonadales; family Sphingomonadaceae; genus Sphingomonas; species Sphingomonas sp. NPDC092440. Next base: position 144,594 of record NZ_JBIVQA010000005.1, read on the forward strand.
ATGTGGCGCGGGATGCGGCTGTCGATGACGTTGACCACGCCGCCGATCGCCGAGGGGCCGAAGATCAGCGCGGTCGGCCCGCGCAGCACTTCGATGCGATCGGCGGTGAGCGGGTTGATGATCGGCGCGTGATCGGCCGAGGTGTTCGACACATCGATGCTGCCGATGCCGTCGGTGAGCAGCGGCGCGCGGGCGCCGATGAAGCCGCGCAGCACCGGGCGCGAGGCATTGGGGCCGAAGGACGAGGCCGAGACGCCCGGCTGCTGGGCCAGGGTCTCGCCGATCGTCGGGCGCAGGTCGCGCGTGAGCTCTTCCTTGGCGAGGACGGTGGTGCCGCCCAGCACATCGGCGGTGTTGCGGGCGCGCGTGCCGGTGACGACGATCTGGGCGCCCGGCTGGTCATGGTCCTGCGGGGCCGCCGCCGGGCTGCCGCCGTCGTTCGCCGGCGCGGCGGCGACCATGCCGTCCGCAGCCGTCTGGGCATAAGCGGGCAGGGCGAGCAGGGCAGCGGAACCAAGCAGCAGCGGACGCAACATCGACGAATCTTCCCCGAACCATGAAACTTGCTGCATCGCGGTAATCGCGATGATATAAGGTATCAAGTTCTTTTGTCCCGCTTCCGGACCGACTGGGCGTCACCGGGGCCTGCGGGCCGTGCGCTTCCGCTCCGTCCCGGAATCGTCGCATTTGCGGAAACCTTGCGATGCCGCGCGCGTGGCTAATCCCGGGCGGGGGCCGCACCTAGATAGCGTTCCGTCGAACAGGAGGATTGCAATGGCATATCTCGAGAGCCGGATCGCGATGCTGGAGGGCATGGCCGGCGCCGTGCCGACCGAGGTCGTGCTGAGCCCGCTCGAGCTGCGCACGCTCCAGCTTTCCCAGGCGGATGGCCGTGCCTCGCTGCGCGCGCCGCGCCGGATCGAACGGCTGGGAGCGATGCTGTTCGGCTCGCGCCGGGTATCCGGCCTCGCCAACCCACGGCTCGAGGCGCTTCGCCGCTTCGCCATCCTGTACCGGCTCGAAGGCGCGGCGATCGATGCCGGCGAGGCCATGCGTGCCGAGGCCGCGGGCTTCTCCGCCGCGGCGCTGGACCGGGTTCGCCGGATCGTCGACGGCTGGCCGCGCCGTGCCGGCCCGCTGCTGCGCGCGGCATCGTTGCTGGCGGGGTTGGTCCTTGCCATGGCGGCGAGCGCGGCGGCCTATTTCTGGCTCGCGGACGAGCTGGAGCCGGCGGTCGCCGCGATCCTGATCGGCGCCGGTGCGGTGACGCTCGCGCCGCTCTTCGCCGGCCGCCCTCGGGGCTGACTGCCATGGTATAGAACCACTATGCCAATTCTGGTCCAGTAAATTGGTATTCAAATTGGCTTGCGCATAGCGATCTCGACTGATAGTCCACTCATATCGGCCATCAGAGCCGGTTGGGAGGATCCGTTGCGACCTTTGGCGCTGTCGATGGTGATGGTTGCGATATCTGCCAGTCCGGCAGCCGCGCGCGACACCCTCGTCCACAATCAACAGGAATATGCCGCCGCCGCGAAGGCGCTGGCGCCGGGCGACCGCATCGTGCTCGCCAATGGCGAGTGGCGCGATTTCGCGGTGCGCTTCTCGGGCCAGGGCCAGGCGGACAAGCCGATCACGCTGACCGCGGAGACGCCGGGCAGGGTGATCCTTGCCGGCCGATCGAGCCTGCGCATGGCGGGGCGCTGGCTCATCGTGTCGAACCTCGTCTTCAAGGATGGGCATGGCGGCGACGAGGAGCTGATCGCCTTTCGCGACGGGACGAAGCGCTGGGCGGAGAATTCCCGGCTCACCGGCGTGGTGGTGGACGGCTATGGTCCGCCCGATGCGGCCAGGACCGATCACTGGGTGTCGCTCTATGGCCGCAACAACCGCGTCGATCACTCGCACTTCGTCGGCAAGGCGCATGGCGGGGCGATGCTGGTCGTGGTCCGCGCCGCGAGCCTGCCGCTCGATAACCATCATCGCATCGACCATAATTATTTCGGCCCGCGGCCTCCGCTGGGGGAGAATGGCGGCGAGACGATCCGCATCGGCACCAGCCAGGAATCGCAGAGCGACTCGTTCACGATCGTCGAGGACAATTATTTCGAGCGCTGCGACGGCGAGGTCGAGATCGTCTCGATCAAGTCCGGCGCGAACATCCTGCGCCGCAACATGGTGGTCGAGAGCCAGGGCGCGTTCGTGATGCGCCACGGGCACGGCAATGTGATCGAGGACAATATGTTCTTCGGCAATGGCGTGAAGCGCACCGGCGGCGTCCGCGTGATCAATCGTCGCCAGGTCGTGCGGAACAACTATCTCGAGGGGCTGGCGGGCGAGGGGCCGTACAGCGCGATCTCGCTGATGAACGGCGTGCCCAATTCGCCGCTCAACCGCTATGTCCAGGTCGCGGACGCGCTGATCGCGCGCAACAGCGTGATCGACGCCGCGACGGTAACGCTGGGCAATGGCGCGAGCGCGGAACTGTCGCTGCCGCCGGTCTCGACCCGGTTCGAGGGCAACCTGTTCGTCAACGCGAAGCGCGGCGATCCCTTCGTCGCCAGGGCGGACATCGCCGGGATCGGCTTTGCCGGCAACGTCCTGTCCGCGCCCGGCCCCGCCGCCCTGCCCATCGCGATGGACCGCCGGCAGGTGACGCTCGCGCGCGCCGCCAACGGCCTGCTCTATCCGACCGATCCGGCACTGGCGAAGACGGGTGCCGATCCTTCGCTCAAGCCCTTCACGCGCGAGGAGACGGGTGTCTCCTGGTACGCCAAGCCCGCGGCCTCGCCGCTTCCGGGAAGCCATTGATGACTCGTTTCGCGTTCCTCCTCGCCGGTGCCGCCCTGCTCGCCGCGCCTGCCCTGGCGCAGACCGCGCCGGGCGATCAGCCGACTCTTTTCCGCGCGCCCGAAATGGCGGCGACGGCGAAGGAGGCCACGGCCTATCCGCTGTTCGCCGCCGAGCTGAAGCGGGTCCGCCGCGAAGTCGACAAGGCGATCAAGGCGGGGGTGGTGGTGCCCCAGCCCAAGGATCCGGGCGGCGGCTATACGCACGAGCAGCACAAGAGGAACTACACCGCCATCTATGGCGCCGGGCTCTTGTTCCGCATCACCGGCGAGCAGCGTTATGCCGATTTCGCCAGGGCGGAGCTGCTCGAATATGCCAGGCTCTACCCGACGCTCGGCAATCATCCGGCGGCGAGCGACCAGCGGCCGGGGCGTCTGTTCTGGCAGAGCCTCAACGACGCGGTGTGGGCGGTCTATGCCGTGCAGGGCTATGACGCGATCCGGGACTCGCTGAGCCCCGCCGACCGCGCGACGATCGACGACAAGCTGTTCCGCCCGATGGCGCGCTTCCTGTCGGCCGGCCAGGCCGAGGAGTTCGACCAGATCCACAACCATGCCACCTGGGCCTGCGCCGCGGTGGGCATGATCGGCTACACGCTGCGCGACAAGGATTTCGTCGAGGTCGCGCTGAAGGGCCTGAAGCGCGACGGCAAGTTCGGCTTCCTGGCGCAGATCGACCAGCTCTTCTCGCCCGACGGCTATTATGTCGAAGGACCCTATTACCAGCGCTACGCGATGCTGCCCTTCGTGCTGTTCGCCCGCTTCATCGCGGCGAACCAGCCCGAGCAGAAGATCTTCCAGCACCGGGACGGCGTGCTGCTGAAGGCGATCCGCACCTCGATCCAGACGACCTATGACGGCTATTTCTTCCCGTTCAACGACGCGATGCCGGACAAGAGCCTGAAGACCGACGAGCTCTATCAGTCGGTGGCGATCGGCTATGAAGCGACCAGGGACCCGGCGCTGCTCTCGATCGCCAAATGGCAGGGCCGCACCGTGCTGACGCCGGATGGGCTGATGGTGGCGCGCGACCTGGCGGCGGGCAAGGCCCAGCCCTTCCCCTTCGTCTCGCAATTCCTGAGCGACGGGCCCAGGGGCGAGATGGGCGGCCTGGCGATCATGCGCTCGGGCCCGGGCGACAGCGACCAGGTGCTCGTCGCCAAGAATGCCGCGATGGGCATGGGGCACGGTCATTTCGACAAGCTGTCATACATTCTCTACGACAATGGCCATGCCATCGTGACCGATTACGGCGCGGCCCGCTTCCTCAATGTCGAGAGCAAGGATGGCGGGCGCTACCTCAAGGAAAATGAGAGCTGGGCGAAGCAGACCGTCGCCCACAACACGCTGGTGGTGAACGAGACCAGCAATTTCGGCGGCAAGTGGAAGGTCGGCGACAAGCTCGCGCCCGGGCAGCTCTTCTGGGCAAGCACTCCGCAGGCGACGATCAGCACCGCCGAGATGGCCGGTGCCTATCCGGGGGTGCGCTATCGCCGCACGCTGGTGCAGCTGCCGGTCGCCGGCATCGAGAGCCCGATGATCGTCGACCTGCTCGACGTGACCGGCGACAAGCCCGCCACCTATGACCTGCCGCTCCATTATGCCGGGCAGATCACCGCGATCGGCTTCCCGCTCCAGTCGAACACCGCCGAGCGGCCGGTGCTGGGCAAGGCGAACGGCTATCAGCACATCTGGGTCGACGCGACCGGCACGCCGGGCGCGGAGAATGGCGCGGTCACCTGGATCAACGACAATCGCTTCTACACCTACCGCATGCTCGCCCCGGCCGGTGCCAGCGTGATCCTGGGCGAGAGCGGCGCCAACGATCCCCGCTTCAACCTGCGCCGGGAGCCGCTGCTGATCGAGCGCGTGGCGGGGGTGGCCAATGCCCAGTTCGTCAACCTGCTCGAGCCGCACGGCAATTACGATGCGGGCGAGGAAAGGACGACGGCGAGCAACAGCCGGGTGAAGGGCTTTACCCATGTCCGCACGAACGACGCGGATCTGGTGACGATCAGGCTCGCCGATGGCCGCGCGATCACGCTGGCAATCGCCTTCTCGGCCGATGCCAATGCTGCACATTCGGCGGCGGTGGATGGTCGCAAGCTCGACTGGAGGGGCCATTTCGCGCGCTTCGATGCGGGCAAGGGGAACTGAGCCGATGGCCAGGGTCAAAGGCCTGCGCTGGCTCGTCATCGGCCTGATCGGGCTGGTGACGGTGATCAACTATATCGACCGCAACGCGCTTGCGGTGATGTGGCCGGCCGTCTCCAGGGACATCGGGGCGGACAAGGCGGACTATGCCCTGCTGGTGACCATGTTCATGATCGCCTATGCGTTTGGCCAGTCGCTGTTCGGCAAGCTGCTCGACCGGATCGGCACGCGGATCGGCTTCGTCATCGCCATTGCGGTCTGGTCGGTCTCGATCGGCGCGCATGCGCTGGTCCGCTCGCTGGGGGCGCTGCTCTGCCTGCGCGTCACCCTGGGCGTGTCGGAGGCGGGCAACTGGCCGGGTGCGGTCAAGGCCAATGCGCTGTGGTTCCCGCCGCAGGAGCGCGCCTTCGCCCAGGGCATCTTCAATGCCGGCGCCGCGATCGGCGCGATCATCGCGGCGCCCGCCGTCGCGGCGCTCTATGCCGGGTTCGGCTGGCGGATGACCTTCGTGCTGGTCGGCGTGCTCGGCCTTGTCTGGCTGATCCCCTGGCTGTTCGTCTATCGCGCCGATCCCGATCGCCATCCCTGGCTGAGCGACGAGGAGCGCGCGCATATCGCCGCGCGCCCAGCGGCCGGCGATGCGCCCGAGAGCGTAGCGCCCGCGCCGGGCATGCTCGCGCTGCTGCGCTATCGCCAGAGCTGGGCGATCCTGCTCGGCCGCTTCTTCCTCGATCCGGTGTGGTGGCTGTTCGTCTCCTGGCTGCCGATCTACCTGGCCGAGACCTTCGGCTTCGACGTCAAGCAGATTGGCATGTTCGGCTGGGTGCCGTTCGTCGGCGCGATGCTGGGCAGCCTGCTTGGCGGCTGGTTCTCCGGCGTGCTGATCGCCCGGGGCTGGAGTGCGCTGGCGGCGCGCAAGCTTGCCATCGCCATCGGCTGCGGGATCATGCTGCCGGCGCTGCTGCTCACCGCGAGCGCATCGACTCCGCTGGCGGCCGTGCTGCTGATCGCGGTGATCCTGTTCGGCTTCCAGGTGGCGATCAACAATATCCAGACCATGCCGGGCGACTATTTCGCCGGCGGCGCGGTGGGCAGCCTCGCCGGCATCAGCGGCACCGCCGCGGTGGCCGGCACCCTCATCACCACCTGGCTCGTGCCGGTGATGACCAGCAAGGGCTACGCTCCGATCTTCGCGCTGGCCGCCGCGATCGTGCCGCTCGCGCTTCTCGCCATCCTCATTCTCGGCCGCGGAGTCCCGCGCGTCGAAACTCCTCCCCAGACCAAGCAGGACCCAGCATGAAATTGAAGGACAAGGTCGCCATCGTAACCGGCGGCGGGCGTGACATCGGCAAGTCGGTTTCGCTGCAGCTGGCGGCGGAAGGCGCCAGGGTCGCGGTGAATTATCGCAGCGACGCGGGCGCGGCGCGGGCGACCGTGGCCGAGATCGAGGCCGCGGGCGGCACCGCGATCCTGGTCCAGGCCGATGTGACCAGGCCCGAGCAGGTGTCGAGGCTGGTCGACGAGACGACCGCCGCATTCGGCCAGCGCGTCGACGTGCTGGTCAACGTCGCCGGCGGCATGGTCGCCCGCAAGACCCTGGCCGAAATGGACGAGGCGTTCTTCGACCAGGTGATGGAACTCAACCTGAAATCGGCCTTCCTCGTCACCAAGGCGGTGCTGCCGCATCTGGGCGAGGGCAGCGCGATCGTGAACCTCTCGTCGCTCGCCGGCCGCGACGGCGGCGGGCCGGGTGCCTCGATCTACGCCACTGCCAAGGGCGCGCTGATGACCTTTACCCGCAGCCTGGCCAAGGAGCTGGGGCCCAGGGGCATCCGCGTCAACGCGCTGTGCCCGGGGCTGATCGGCACCAGCTTCCACGACATTTTCTCCAAGCCGGAGGGGCGCAAGGCCGTAGCCGGCAACACGCCGCTGCGGCGCGAGGGGCATGCGGACGAAGTGGCGTCGGCGGTGGTCTTCCTCGCCTCGGGCGACTCGTCGTTCCTGACGGGCGTCAACATGGACATCAATGGCGGCCTGGCCTTCTCGTGATCGAGGGGGCGGCCGCGACGGGGAGGGCATGACATGTTGAGGACGATGATCACGCTGGCCGCGCTGGCGGCACTGCCGGGGGCGGCCTTCGCCCAGGCCCTGGAGGCCCAGCCTTCGCTCGAGAAGCGGGAGAAGCGCGTCGATGCGCCGCCGATCACCGCCTACAAGATCATCCTGGTCGGCGATTCCACCATGGCGCCCGGCAGCGGCTGGGCGTCCGTGTTCTGCGCCTATCACGTCAAGTCGAACGTCGCCTGCCTCAACCTGGGCCGCGGCGGCCGTTCGACCCGCAGCTACCGGGCCGAGGGCTCATGGGACATCGCGATGGGTGAGGCCCGGGCGGCGGGCTATGCGCGGAAATATGTCCTCATCCAGTTCGCGCATAACGACCAGTCGACCAAGGCCGAGCGCTGGACCGACCTGAACACCGACTTCCCGGCGAACCTCAGGCAGATGGTGCTCGACGTGCGTGCCGCGGGGGCGGTGCCGGTGCTGGTTACCCCGCTTTCGCGTCGCGAGTTCCGGAACGGCCGGCTCGACAACACGCTGGCCGCCTGGGCCGATGCGATCCGGAAGGTCGCGCTCGAGAACAAGGTGCCGGTGGTCGAGCTCAACCGCGACAGCGCCAGGGCGGTCGAGCAGCTCGGCGCGGTCGAATCGATGAAGCTGGCGATGGCCGATCCGCTTGCCGAGGAAGTGGCGGCCGCGCGGGCCGGCACCACGCTGCGCCCGCGCCCCGCGCCCGAGGCGCCGCCGGCATCGACCTTGCCCAGGACTGGCCCGCGCGGCCGGATCGTCGAGAAGTTCGACTACACCCATCTCGGCGAGGTCGGTGCCAAGGCGATGGCCAAGATCGTCGCCTATGACCTGGCCGTCGCGGTTCCCGAATTGAGCAGCCAGCTGCTGCCCTGACCGGCTCCGTCCCTGGGGCGCGGTCCGACTCCCTCGGCCGCGCCCCTCTTTTTCGCCGGACGAGCCTGTCCTATCGGGCTGGCCATGCACCTCACGCCCGACATCCTCGCCTTCCTCGTCACCATGGCGCTGCTCGCCGGCACGATCGACGCGATGGCGGGCGGCGGCGGGCTGATCTCGCTGCCCGCGCTGATGGCGGCGGGCATCCCGCCCGTCTCGGCGATCGCCACCAACAAGCTCGCCAGCGCCTGCGGCACCGGATCGGCGCTGCTCACCTATGCCCGGGCCGGCCATGTCGACTTCCGCCGCTTCGCCTTGCCCGCCTGCGGCGCCTTTGCCGGCGCGGCGGCGGGGGCGACGACGCTGCAGTTCATGAACCCCTCGTTCCTCACGGCCTTCGTGCCCGTGCTGCTGATCCTGATGGGGCTTTATTTCCTGCTGGCGCCGCGGATGAGCGAGGCCGATCGCCACGCCCGGATCGGGCCGGTGGGGCTCACGCTGATCGTCACCGGCATCGGCTTCTATGACGGGTTCTTCGGGCCGGGCACGGGCTCGTTCTTCACCACCGTGCTGGTTGCGCTGGCGGGGCTGGGGCTGGTCCGCGCGATCGGCAACACCAAGTTCCTCAACCTCTCGACCAATCTCGCCGGGCTGCTCGCGATGATCGCGGGCGGCAAGCTGCTCTGGGGGCTCGGCATCGCGATGGCGCTGGCGAACATGGCCGGCAACCAGATCGGCGCGCGGCTGGCGATCCGCTATGGCGGGCGCGGTGTGCGGCCGCTGCTCGTGCTGCTCTCGGCGGCGCTGACCGTGAAGCTGCTGGCCGATCCGGCGAACCCGATCTGGCGGTGGTTCTAGCCTCCGAAGCGAAGTCAGCGCCGCACGTCCGCGCCCTCGCCCGAAAAGCCTTCCACCTGGGCGCGGGAGAACAGCGCCATGTCGCCGGGGACGCTGTGCTTGAGGCAGGCCAGCGCCAGGCCCAGCTCGGCGGCGCGGGACGCAGAAACGCCCTCGATCAGCCCGTGCAGCACGCCCGCCGCGAAAGCGTCGCCGCCGCCGATCCGGTCGACGATGCCGGGCATCGCAACTTCTTCTGTCTGGAAGCCGGCATCGGGCGTGTCGATACGCGCGGCGAGGCCGTGGCAGTCGCTGGTCTCGACCCGGCGGGCAGTGGACGCGATCCATCGCAGGTTCGGAAAGGCGGCGAACCCGGCCAGCGCGGCTTCGCGCCGGCGCGGCGCGCCATCGCCCGAAAAGGGATGGTCGAGCAGCAGCGCCATGTCGCGGTGATTGGCGAAGAACAGATCGGCCCGGCGGACCAGGCCGGTCAGGATGGCGCGCGGATCGCCGTCCCAGCGCTCCCACAGGCTGGCGCGGTAGTTGCCGTCGAACGACACGCGCATGCCGGCGGCCCGCGCGGCGGCCATCGCCGCGCCGGTGGCGGTGGCGAGATCGGAGCCGAGCGCCGGAGTGATGCCCGAGACGTGGAGCCATTCGGCGCCCGCGAAGGCCGCGGACCAGTCGAACGCAGGCCAGTCATGCATCGCGAAGGCGCTGCCGGCGCGGTCGTAGAGGATCTCGGAAGGGCGCAGCGATCCGCCGGGGCTGAGAAAGTACAGCCCCTGGCGGCCGGGCGCGCGGAAGCTGGGAGCCAGGTCCACGCCCGCGGCCGCGAGCGCGCGCCAGGCGCCGTCGCCCAGGCCGCCGGGCGGGATCGCCGAGACCAGCGCCGCGCGGTGCCCGAGCGCAGCCAGCGCGGCGACGACATTGGCTTCCGCCCCGCCGATATGGAGGTCGAGCGCGTGCGCCTGGGGCAGCTGGACCCGCCCCCGCGTCGCGAGCCGGGTGAGCACTTCCCCGAAGCCGATAACCCGCGCTGGTCCATTCCTGGCCGATCCGGTTGCCATCCAATCCTCCTGTCCCGTTTCGCGATGCCGCACTAAGCGGATTGGATAATTGGTATCAAGATAACATTGACATCATTTGAACCACTGGTTCATAGAAGTGGTATAAGAATACAATCGGGGAGGATTCGAATGGCTATGGTCTCCATCCGTGCGCGCGCGCGCGTCCGCTCGGTATTGCTGGCGGGCGCCTCGATCGCCGCGGCGCTGGTGGCGGTGCCGGCCCGGGCCCAGGATGGCGCGCCCGCGCCAGCGGCGGAGCAGAGCCGGGAAGACCAGATCGTCGTTACCGGCATCCGCGAGACGATCCAGACCTCGATCCAGTCGAAGCGCGATGCGGACGCGATCGTCGATGCAGTCTCTTCCAAGGAGATCGGCGAGTTGCCCGGCCAGTCGGTCGGCGAAGTGATTGCGACGATCACCGGCGCCTCGATCGACCGCGCCAATTACGGCCCCACCGAAGTCTCGATCCGCGGCCTCGGCTCGGGCCTGAGCATGACGACGCTGAACCGGCGCGAGGCGACCAACGGCTCGGGCGACCGGGCAGTGAATTTCGGCCAGTTCCCCTCCGAGCTGTTCAACGCGATCAAGATCTACAAGACGCAGCAGGCGGATCTGATCGAGGGCGGCGTGGCCGGCCTGATCGAGCTGGAGACGCGCAAGCCGCTCGACCATAAGCGGCGCCAGATCCAGGCCGAGATCAAGGGCAACCTCAATCCCTATCAGGACCGGATCGCCGGCCGGAGCCCCTATGGCTACCGGGCGACGGCCAGCTATATCGACCAGTTCGATATCGGCGCGCTGGGCAGGCTGGGCATCTCGATCGGCTATCAGCGCAACGACGTGAACGATCCGGTCGAGCGCTTCTACACCAGCACGACCTGGTTCACTTGCAACGCCGCGGTGATCTCCACCGCCAACTGCACCGAAGTGACGCGCCAGCAGGGCAATGCGGGCACGCCTTATTATCATGCGTCCAACTCGTATCTCTATCGCCAGATGATCACGTCGGACCTGCGCAATGCGGTGTTCGGCGCGGTGCAGTGGCAGCCGAGCCCGACGATCGACGTCAATCTCGACCTGCAATATTCACGGCGCCAATATAGCGAGCAGCGCAACGATTTCGGCACCGCCGAGGGGCGCTACAACCTTCACAATGTGGTGATCGGCGACAACCACCAGCTGCTCTCGGCCGACGGCTCGGCGACGATGCAGACCGTGTCGGGCCTGTTCCTGCGCGACGAGAAATATCTGGGCTTTGGCGGCAATGTCGAATGGAAGCCGGCGGATCGGCTCACCGTGACGGCCGATTTCGGCTATTCGCACACCTCCCGGCTCGACATCACTCGCCAGGTCCGCCTGCGCACCGATCCGTTCGACATCTATGGCGTGCGCACGCCGATCAACAATCAGCGCATCCCCTATCATGTCGACTTCACGCAGAGCTTCCTGCCGGCCTTCGCCTATGATCCGCGCTTCGACCCCACCGACCATGACGCGTTCAGCGACGATGCGCGCCTGACCCGGTCGCAGGACGGCCGCGACGACGAGATCCATTCGGCCCGGCTCGACGCGAGCTACAAGCTGGACGGCTTCCTCGAGCGGATCGATATCGGCGGGCGCTGGGCCAAGCGGAAATTCTTCGGCTACAGCAACGACGTGAACATCGACCAGAACGACCTGGCGGTGGACCGCAGGGTGAACCTGGCCTGCCGCACGCCCTTTCCCGAGCGCAATTTCTTCGCCGACGCGCCGAGCCGCGGGATCGCCGGTTACGCCACTTTCGACGTGCTCTGCCAGTTCCGCAACTATCTGGGCACCGAGGATCCGGGCAATAGCGGCGACCTGCGCGCCGTGGAGAATTCGGACGTCACCGAGGAGACCTGGGCCGGCTATGCGATGGCCACCTATTCGGGGCGGTTCGCCGGCATCCCGGTGCGCGGCAATTTCGGCGTGCGCGGCGTGCACACGCAAGTGACCGCCCGGGGGCTGCGCTCGGGCCTCGACGTGATCAACAACAGCGACGGCACGATCTCGCTGCGCGCCAATGGCAGCTTTACCGATACCAGGATCACGGCGGGCACGATGCGCTGGCTGCCCAGCGCCAACGCGATCTTCGACGTCGCGCCGAGGATACGCGTGCGCGCGGGCGTCTATCGCGCCATGTCGCGCCCGGCGCCGAGCGCGCTGGGGGCCGGGCGGAACATCACGCTGGAAGTAGGGAACGGCTTCACTTCGGTGACCGACGCGATCAACTCGATCATCGCCACCGGCAGCCCGCGGTTGAAGCCGACCATGTCGTGGAACGGCGACCTGGCGTTCGAATATTATGCCAACAAGGACACGCTGTTCGCCGCGACCGCCTATTACAAGCGCTTCAGCGGCGGGAAGATCCCGATCATCACCGACGAGGATTTCACCATCGGCGGCCAGGATTATGCGGTGCCCGTCACCCAGACGGCGAACAGCAACGCCAAGGCCGATCTCTACGGCCTGGAGGTCACTGCCTCGAACCGGTTCAGCTGGCTGCCGCATCCGCTCGACGGGCTGGGCGTGAAGCTGAGCTACAATTATGCCTGGTCGAACTACAAGACCCAGGACATCCGGTACGGCGATGTGGTGGACGGCGTGACGGGCGCGCTGATCCCGGGGCTGATCCCGGCGGCGGGCCTGAGCGGCTATTCGAAGCACGTCTTCTCGGCCCAGGCCTTTTACGAGATCGGGCCGATCTCGCTCCAGGGCATCTATCGCTATCGCTCGCGCTATTATCAGGCGTTCACCAGCGACAATACCCAGCTGCGCTATGTCGAGGGCAACAACACGTTCGACGCGAACCTGAGCTATCGGATCAACAAGGTCGCCGATATCCGCTTCCAGGCGCTCAACCTCTTCAACGCGCCGCGCGTCGAGTATATGCCGGTCGTCGGCAGCACCCGGAACGTCGAATATTACGGGCCGCAATATTTCCTGAGCTTCCGCATTCGCCTGCGCTGACCCGGGCCGAGTGTAGCGGTGCGGACCAATTGCCTATTCCAAATGCCGCCGGTCTGGGGCATTGCTGAGGGGTAGACCAAGCTGACCGAGGATCCACATGGCCGAACGCCGTCTCTTCCAGGATATCGCCGAGCGTATCGCGGCGATGATCGCGGAGGGCACTTTCCCTCCCGGCTCGCGCCTGCCCGGGGAACGGGAGATGGCGGAGCGGCTGGGCGTGAGCCGCGTGACGATCCGCGAGGCGGAGATCGCGCTCCAGGCCCAGGGGCTGGTGCGGATCAAGACCGGATCGGGCGTCTATGTCTGCGATCGCGGCGAGCAGAATGCGGGCGCGCTGCCGATGGTGAGCGCGTTCGAGCTGACCGAGGCGCGCTCGCTGTTCGAATCGGAAGCGGCGGCGCTGGCGGCGCCGACGATCAGCGACGAGCAGATCCAGGTGCTGGAATCGCTGGTGGCCGCGATGGATGAGGCGGAGGAGGGCAGCGCCGCCGCCACCGAGGCGGATCGCGCCTTTCACCTCACCATCGCCAGTGCCTCGGGCAACCAGGCGATCATGTTCGTGATCAACAGCCTGTGGCGGATGCGCACCGAGATACCGGAGATCTGCGCGCTCCATGCCTCGGTCTGCGGCAAGGACGAGGACAGCCGCCATGACGAGCACGCCGCCGTGCTCGAGGCGCTGAAGAAGCGCGATTCGGCGGCGGCGCGCACGGCGATGCGCAAGCATTTCAGCCGCCTGCTCGAGGCGATGCTGAAGGCTTCGGAAGAGCGCGAAATCCTGGAACTCCGCCGCAAGGCCGAGGCCAGCCGCAACCGTTTCCTGATCAGCGCCCAGCTGAGCTGATCCGCGCGCCGCGGCGCCGGTTTTCCCAGCCTCTCGATCGCGCCGCGCAAGCCGCGGCGCGATGCCGTGCGCGCCTGTCCCGAAGTTGGCCTGACCAGTCTCTTGACTCCTGCGCAAAACTACGCCCTATTGGTATGACACCGGTAACCAAAGCCATCTGACAGATAAAGGCCGGTACAGGGAGAGGTTGGGATGTTGAAACGCGCAATGGATATTCATTCGGAACCCTAGCGGGTGCCCGTCGCCTCGGGCGGCTTTGAAAAAATGCTCCGGACAATCGGAATCGGTTGGCGATGACTGGCCTGACCGCGCGCGGCCGTGCGCCGGACGGGTTGGCGCATATGGCTGCCGGGTGCCGTTGCGCGTCGCTTGCGCATGACACCGCCCGGTCGCCGCTATGGATGTGAGCTGCGTGCCTGCCGATTTGCCTGTAGATCGACTATACCTGTTTGTATTTCTGGACTGGCAATTATATTGACTCCGGACTGTAGATCAGGCCTTATCCTTCATAATTCCGCAACCGGACCGTCCAGGCCGGGAAAAGCCGGAAACGAGCAGAGAGGTGCGTGATGGGAGTGCAAGCGACGATGCGGACGCCGGCCTAGCCGACACGCCGCCGCCGGGGGGCGGCGGGGGCTGGCGCCTGTGGCGCGGGGCCCGACGAAATCACCAGCAGCCAGGCGACTGGCGACGACCGATGCGGCCGAAGAGCCGCGATGGGGAGGAAGACTCATGACCTTTTCGATCCGCGCCCGCAGCATGCGCACGCGCCTGCTCCTTTCGGCCTGCTTCGTGGCGCTGCCCGGCACGGCCTTCGCGCAAACCACGGTGTCGAACACGCGCACGACCAGCGTGAGCGTCAGCGGCGCCGGCACGGTGACGGTGACGTCGACAGGCACCATCACGACGCCCGCCGGCACCAGCCAGGCAGTCAACATCAACGGCGCAAGCACGGGCACCGGCGTCGTCGTCACCAACAACGGCACGATCGAATCGACCGATGCCACCGGTGCCGGCCGCGCGATCAACAGCGCGCCCGCCGGAACCCTCGATCGCACGGCGACGATCGTGAACACCGGAATCATCCGCGCCAACAACGATGCGATCCGCTTCGCCGAAGGCTCGACCGGCGACACGGGGCCCGACACCGGCGTGGTCACCATCACCAATTCCGGCACGATCATCAGCCTGTCCCAGGGCACTGCCTTCAGCGGCGCGGCGCCGCAGGGCATCGAGTTCAGCCTGGCGTCGGCCAGCCTGGTGCTGAACAACCAGGCGGGCGGCGCGATCACCGGCGCGCAGGGCATCCAGAGCAGCGGCACGACCACGATCACCAATGCCGGCACGATCACCGGCACCGGCCTGCTCAACGGCGCGGCCTCCAGCCAGGGCGAGGGCGTGCGCGGCCATAATGGCGGCACCCTGATGCTGACCAACGAGGCGACGGGCGTGATCACCGGCGCGTTCGGCGTGTTCGGCACGGGCAACACCACGATCATCAACCGCGGCACGATCAGCGGCAGCGCCAATGGCGGCGTCAGCAGCGGCTCCAGCCCCCTGGGGCGTGAGGCGATCCGCATCAACCTTGGCCTGAACACGGTCAACAGCGTGACGCTGGCGGCGGGCAGCACCACCACCGGCGCCTCCACCAACGCCGTGACCTTTGGCGGCGCCCCGGCCACCAACACCAATGTCACCAACACGCTGACAGTGGAGACCGGCGCGACGATCAACGGCAACCTCATGGGCTGGAACGGCGATCCGGTCCCCGGCGCCACCGTCACCGACATCCTCAACCTCACCGGCACCGGCTCGCAGGTGCTGGTGAACGCCAGCTACTTCGAGACGCTGAACGTGCAGGGCGGCACCTGGGGCATCATCAACAGCCAGACGCTGGCGAACGGCGCCACCATCGCCGCCGGCGCGACGCTGCGCTTCGACGATTACGACACCACCAGCGGCGGCTCGGTGAGCGGCACCATCCTCAACAACGGCACGCTGATCTACAACCGCACGCGCAACCTGCAGACCGCCGGCGCGATCAGCGGCTCCGGCGGGCTCCAGCTGGTCAACAGCGGCAACCTGACGTTGACCACCGCCAACAGCTATGCCGGCGACACAGTCATCAGCGGCACCGGCATGCTGCGCACCGGCCTGCTCACCAACAGCTTCTCGGCCAATTCGGCGGTGATTCTGGGCAGCGGCGGCACGCTCGACCTGAACGGCGTTGACGGTTCCGGCAGCAGCACCCTGATCGGCTACAACCAGACGATCGGCAATCTTTCGGGTAGCGGCACGGTGGATACCGGCCGCAACGTCGGCGCGACGCTCACCACCGGCGGGCTCGGCGGCGACACGATCTTCTCGGGCGTCGTCCGCGGGCTGAACAGCGGTGTCGCCGGCATCGGCGGCGGGCTGACCAAGGTGGGCAGCGGCACGCTGACCCTGTCGGGCCAGAACACCACCAACGGCGTGCTCGCCATCACCGGCGGCGGCGTGGCGCTTTCCGGCCTCTGGTCGGGCGCGGTGACCATGGCGGCCGGCACCACCCTATCCGGCGCGGGCCAGGTGAGCGGCGTGCTCGATGCCTCGGGTGCGACGATCGCCCCGGGCAATGGCGGGGTCGGCACGCTCACCACCGGCGGCCTGACCCTCTCCGCCGGCTCGGTGCTCAACTATGACCTCGCCGCCCCCGGCATGGGCGACCGCATCCAGGTGAACGGCGACCTCGTCCTCGACGGCACGCTCAATGTGCACGACGTCGGCGGCTTCGGCGAGGGCGTCTACCGGCTGATCAACTATACCGGCGCGCTAACCGACAACGGCCTGGCGATCGGCGGCGTGCCCGCCGGCGCCAATGGCGGCCTGATGACCATCCAGACCTCGGTCGCGACTCAAGTGAACCTGGTCTACGGCACGCCGACGGCGGCCACGATCCAGTTCTGGGACGGCACCGACAATTCGGGTGACGGCGTGGCCCAGGGCGGCAGCGGCAGCTGGACCAACAGCTTCCCCAACTGGACCGACGCGACCGGCATCAACAACACCGGCTGGGCGAGCGCGTTCGGCGTGTTCGGCGGCGCGGCGGGCACGGTGACGGTGGACGACGCGATCCTGCTCACCGGCGCGCAGTTCATGACCGACGGCTATGTGATCGCCGCCGGCACCGGCACGCTGACCACCAACACCGCGCTCACCAACATCCGTGTCGACCCCGGCCTGACCGCCACGATCGGCGCGGCGATCGGCGGTACCGGCGGCCTGATCAAGAACGACGCCGGCACGCTGATCCTTGCCGGCGCGAACGGCTATGCCGGGGCAACCAATGTGCAGGGCGGCACGCTGGTGGCGCTGAACGGCGGCGCGCTGCCGGCGACGAGCAACGTTTCGGTCGCCACCGGCGCGACGCTCGACATCCGCGCGAACCAGATGGTGGGCGGCCTGAACGGCGCGGGCAGCGTGCTGCTCGGCGCGAACCTGACCATCGGCGGGCTGGGCGCGAATGACAGCTTCATCGGCGTCGCCAGCGGCAATGGCAGCCTGATCAAGACCGGCAGCGGCACGCTGACGCTCGGCGGCGCCAATGCCTATCTCGGCGCGACCCAGGTGAACGCCGGCACGCTCCAGCTCGACGGCAGCGTTGCCGGCGCGGTCAATGTCGCCAGCGGCGCGACGCTTTCCGGCTCGGGCAGCGCGGCGGGCGTGGTGACGATCGCCGACGGCGCGCATCTCGCCGCCGGTGGCGCGGGCGCGGGAACGCTCACCATGGGCGGGCTGGCCCTGTCCGCGGGCTCGGTGCTCGACATGGGGCTCGGCGCGCCGAACGTGGCGGGCGCGAGCGACCGCATCCAGGTCAATGGCAACCTCACGCTCGCCGGCACGCTGAACGTCACCGATCTCGGCGGCTTCGGCATCGGCGTCTATCGCCTGATCGACTATAGCGGCACGCTTACCGACAATGGCCTGACGATCGGCACGCTGCCGGCGGGCGCGAACGCGCCGCACATCAACCTGCAGACCTCGGTCGGGCACCAGGTCAACCTGGTCTATGACAATATCGTACCCGAGATTCAGTTCTGGGACGGCGCCGGCACCACCGCGAACGGCGCGGTCGGCGGCGGTTCGGGCAGCTGGACCAGCACGCGCACCAACTGGACCAATGCGAACGGCACGGTGAACGACAGCTGGGGCGGCCGCTTCGCCGTGTTCCAGGGCGCGGCGGGCACCGTCACCGTCGACGGCGCGATCAGCGTGACCGGCATGCAGTTCATGACCGACGGCTATGGGATCGCCGCGGGCACGGGCAGCCTGAGCCTGGCCGATGCGCAGACCAATATCCGCGTCGATCCGGGCGTGAGCGCGACCATCGGCGCGGGGATCGGCGGCACCGGCGGGATCAGCAAGCTGGACGGCGGCACGCTGATCCTGGGCGGTGCCAACAGCTATGCCGGCGCCACCAGCATCGCCGGCGGCACGCTGCGCGCGGGCGTGGGCGGTGCGCTGCCCGCCGGCACCAACGTGACCATCGCGGCGGGCGCGACGCTCGATCTCGCCGCCGCGCAGACCGTCGCCAGCCTGGCGGGCGATGGCCGCGTGACGCTTTCGGGCGGCAGCCTCACCACCGGCGGCGGCAATGCCGACACGCGCTATGCCGGCGTGATCAGCGGGAGCGGCGGGCTCACCAAGGCGGGCAGCGGCATCTTCACCCTGGCCGGGGCGAACAGCTATGCCGGGGCGACGACGGTTTCGGCCGGCACGCTGCGGCTGGACGGCGGCACGATCGGTAGCGGCGCGCTCAGCGTCGCGAGCGGGGCGACGCTGGATGTCAACGGCGGCGCCGCGTCGGTCTCGGGCCTGAGCGGCGCGGGCCGCATCCTGCTCGGCAATGGTTCGCTCGCCGCGAACATCGGCGCCACCAGCAGCTTCACCGGCGTGATCAGCGGCACGGGCAGCTTCGCGAAGTCGGGCAGCGGCGCGCTCACGCTCGGCGGTGCCAACAGCTATTCCGGCGGTACCACGGTGACCGGCGGCACGCTGACGGCGGGCGTCGCCAATGCCTTTGGCACCGGCACGCTCACCGTGACGGCGCCGGGCGCAGTCAACCTGGCGAATTTCGCGACCACGGTGGGCGGCCTGGCCGGCGACGGCGGCATCGCGCTCGGTAGCGCGGTGCTGACCGTGAACAGCACCGGGGCCTCCGCCTATTCGGGCGTGCTCTCGGGCACCGGCCGCCTGGTCAAGTCGGGCGCCGGCACGCTGACGCTGAACGGCGCCAACACCTATACCGGCTCGACGACGATCAATGACGGCCTGCTGGTGGTGAACGGCTCGCTCGCCGGATCGGTGACGATCGGCGCGACCGGCCGCATCGGCGGCTCGGGCCGGGTCGGGGCGCTCACCGTTTCCGGCATCGTCGCGCCGGGCAACTCGATCGGCACGCTCAACGTGAACGGCAGCCTGACCTTCGCGGCGGGCTCGACCTATCAGGTCGAAGTGTCGCCAACCGGGATATCGGACCAGATCGTCGCCACCGGGGCAGTGACGATCAACGGCGGCGCCGTCTCGGTGCTGACCGGGGGGCAGACCAACTTCCTGCCGCTCACCACCTATACCATCCTCTCCGGGTCGAGCGTGACGGGAACGTTCGGCAGCGTCGTCACCGACCTTGCCTTCCTCACGCCCTCGCTGGTCTATAACGCGGCCAGCGTGCAGCTGCGCCTGCTGCGCAACGACGTCAGCCTGGGCGCGGTCGCGCAGACGCCGAACCAGGTGGCGGTTGCCGCGGCGGTCGGCGCGCAGAGCTCGGGCGGCGTGTTCGACGCAGTGATCGGCCTCAACGCCGCCGATGCGCGCGGCGCCTTCGACCAGCTTTCGGGCGAAGTGTTCGCGGCGGGCATGACGGTGGCGGCACGCGACGGGCATGACGCGGCACGCGAGCTGATCGGCCGGATCGACGGGCCGCGCGAGCAGAAGCGGACGCTGTGGATGGCGGGCGATGTCGGCCAGCTCAAGGCCGGCGCGCGCGGGGGCCTGGCCGGGATCGCGTCGAACCGCCGAGTGCTCTCGGGCGGCATCGAGGTGACCGGCGACAATCTGCGCTATGGCTTCTCCTATCGCTATGCCAGCAACGACATCAGCCTGGATGCGCGCGCCAGCGACGGCAAGCTGGTGAGCAACTCGGCCTTTGCCTATTTCGGCTATACGCTGCGCGGCCTGCGCATCGCCGGCGGCCTGGGCTATTCGGCGAACACCTTCTCGACCGGTCGCCGGGTGGCCTTTGGCGGCCTGGCCAACCAGCTGAGCGGGGCCGATGACGGTCATGGCTATACCGCGTTCGGCGAGCTGGCCTATCTCGCGCCGCTGGGGAAGGACGCGCGCGTCGGCCCCTATCTGGGGGCGAGCGTGAACGCGACGACGTTCGACCGGGCGCAGGAATGGGGCGGCGCGGCGGCGCTGCTCGCCGGCAGGGCGCGGACGACCACCAGCCTGGCCAGCTACGGCCTGCGCGGCACGGCGAAGATCAACGGCGTGACGCTGACCGGCGATGTCGGCGGCCGTTCGTATATCGACGATCCGGAGACCCGGCGGATGTTCCGGTTCATCGACACCGGCAACGGCTTCACGGCGAGCGGCGGGCAGTTCGGCAGGACCATGCTGACCGGCCGGCTGGACGCCTCGACCGATGTCGGGCGCTTCGTGCTCGGCCTGGGGGTGCGCGGCGAGACGGGCGGCGGCGGCTCGAGCGTCGGCGCCCGGGCCAGCGCCGGCTTCCGGTTCTGATCACGACAGGAGCATCAAGGAGGATGGACGTCATGAAGAATGTGAAGATCGCCGTGACCGTGGCGGCGCTGCTGGTCTCCGGCCAGGCGCTTGCCCAGAAGGCCGGCCAGACCCGGGCGGAGGCCCAGGCGGCCTCGGCGAAGAAGTTCAAGAGCCTCGACACCAATGGTGACGGCAAGGGCAGCCCGGCCGAGCTGCTCGCCTTCATGACCAAGTCGGCGGAGAAGCGCGGCGAGACGATGGACCAGGCCAAGGTCGATCGCCGCCTGAAGCGGCTCGATACCGATGGCGACGGCTATGTCAGCCCGGCGGAGCTGGCTGCGGAGGACCTTGCCAAGTTCGACAAGGCCGATGCCAATCACAATGGCGTGATCGACGCCGACGAGGCGCCGTGACCCTGCGCCTTCCCCCGGGCGCCGTGCGCGCTCCGGGGGAAGGCGCGGACCCTAGCCGGCGTGGAGGCGGAGCGCCGCTTCGGCGATTTCGTCCATCGTCTTCTGCGAATAGCCGGTGTTGTTGAGCACCACGACCGTGCCGCCGCCGTCGAGCCGGTGGCCGAGCACCGAGCGATAGCCTGCGCGATTGCCGGTATCCCAGGCGCAGCGCACGTTCTTCCCCGCGATCGCCACCTCACGGACCCGGCCGCCGAGCGCATAGTGATCGGACGCCACTTCGATCGTGGTGAGCGCGCGGCGCGAGCCCGGCGTGAGGAAGGAAGTGCCATAGACCTGGTGGCCGAACCGCATCAGGTCGCGCCCCGTGCTCCAGAAGCCGGCGCTGGCCGCGAGATAGTCGGGTGTGGGGGAGGCCCAGACGGTGGGCGGATCGAGCGTGCGGTAGGAAATCGAATCGCCGAGCTGCTCCAGGCGGGTGGCGCCCAGGCGCAGCGGCGCGGTGACCAGCTTGCGGACGAGATCCGGGAACCGCGTGCCGGACACCGTCTCGAGGATCGCCAGCACGAGGATCCAGTTGGTCAGCACATAGTCGAAGCGCGTGCCGGGCGCGAACACGAGATCGCCCGAGGCGAAGAGGGAAACCGCCTCGCTGGTGGGCATGTCCTTGCCGAAGAGCTCGGGCCGGGCGCGAACCACGGCGCCGAACTGGTTGGGGATGCCGCTGCTGTTCGAGAGCAGGTGGCGCAGCGTCACCTGCGCGCCGCTGTCCTTGCGATAGGCGGGAAGATAGCGGGCGATCGGAGTGTCGAGCGCCAGTTGGCCGCGCTCGACGAGCCGCATCACCGCCACCGCCGTGATCCGCTTGGAGATCGAGGCAATGGCCATCGGCACGTCGAGATCGAACGGCAGCCGCGTCTCGACATTGGCGAACCCCTGGGCGCTGCTCGCGGTAGCAAGCCCTTTGCGGCCGAGCGCGACCAGGCCCCGGAAGCCTCGCGCGTCCGCCCAGTCGCGCACCAGCGCATCGAGCCCGGCCTGCGCACTGCCGTTCCCGAACGGCGCGGCGCGGGCGGCGACGGGCAGCAAGGCCATGCCTGCCATCAGCGTACGGCGATCGATATGCTCCACTCTCGATTCTCCCTTGGAGCCCTTGCGCGATCCCGGCGCGAGCGCCAGGAACACGCCATGGGGCGTTCGGTCCATTCCTGCGATCGGCCCGGCCGGATCGCCACCGCCAATCGGTGAACGTCCGTGGCGCTCGGTGAACGCGTTCCCGCAGCGCTGCGCGCGCCGCTCCTGCTGCTCGTCGGGTTGATCGCGCTCGCGATCGCGGCCTGGCCCCGGCACGTGCCGGCATCGCGGCCGGCGGCGGCGCCATGGTGGATCTGCCCCTCGAATGCGGCTTGCGGCTGGGGCGATCCGACGGGTTCGCCGCTCGCCGCGCCGGTGACGGTGATGCGACGGGTGGTGCGGATCGCGGATCCGCGGCGCGCGGCGGCGCTGGCCGTCGAGGTGACCGCGATGGCCAGCGCGGAGGTGCGGTGGAACGGCGCGGTGATCGGCGCCAACGGCCGGGTCGGGCCGGATCGCGCCCGCGAGGTGCCCGGCCGGTTCACCGCGAGCTTTCCGGTGCCCTGGGAGCGGCTGCGCGCGGGCGACAATCTGGTCGAGGTGCGGCTCTCCGCGCATCATCGCTGGGTGCCGGTCGGCCGGCCGGTGCACCGGCTCGCGATCGGCCCGCCCCAGGAGCCGCTGCGCGGCGTGCTGCGCACCTATCTGCCGACGCTGATCGCGCTCGGGCTGCTGGTCGCGGTCCTGGCGCTCCATCTGCTCGCGCGGACCGGCCGCACGGCCGCGCTGCTGGCCGGGGTCGTGCTGGTCCAAGCCGTGGCCGAGGCATCGAAGCTGATGCTGACCTATGCCTATCCCTGGCAGGTAACCCGGCTCTTCGTGGTCGCGCTGCTCGCGGGGATCGCTGCGCTGCTGCTGGCATGGATGGCGGGTGCGCTGGTGGAGCGGCGGCGGACGCGGATGGCGCTGCTGGGGATCACGGCGCTGGCGGTGGCGGCGGCGTGGTTGCCGCCGGCCTGGGACGCGAAGGCGCTATGGGCGCTGCGGGCCGGCGCGGGCGCCGCGCTGGTGGCGGCGGCCTGGGGGCAAGGGCGGATGCGCCTGGCGCTGGGCGGCTATGGCATGGCGCTGCTCTGGGCGTCGCTGGTGCCGGGGTTCCTCGATTCGGGCTATTATCTGCTGACCGCCGCCTTCCTCGCCGTCACCGCTTTCCCGAGGCGGGCGGCTGCGGCCGAGGCGCCGCCGCCACCCGCGCCCGCGCATGTGACGCTGCCGCACGGCACCGCGCAGCATCGTATCGCGAGCGGTGACCTGCTCCATGCCCAGGCCGAGGACGATTATTGCCGGGTCCACCTCGCCGACGGGCGCAGCCTGCTGGTCACTGTCAATCTCGGCGCGCTCGTGCGGATGGCGGCGCCGCACCTGATCCGGGTGCACCGCAGCCACGCCGTCAACGGCGCCAGGGTCGCGGTGCTGCACCGGGGTGGTCCGATCGAGCTGGTCGACGGAACCTCGATCCCGGTTGGCCGCACCTATCGCGCGGCGCTGGCGGCCTGGCGCGATCAGTAGATCGCCGGCGGGTCGCTGGCCGGGAAGGTTCCCTTCAGCGCTTCGTCCAGCTCGCGGTCGCGCCGTCGTGCCTGCGCGTCGATGGGCAGCCGGCCGGCCAGCCACAGGGCGAGGTTGCGCGCGTAGTTGCGGACCGAGGCCCGTGCCTCGGGCGAAGCGGCGAGGCCGTGGCCAGGCGCTTCGGATACGAAGCTGGGGCAGCCGCTGGCGGGGTCCCAGTTATAGTCGGCGAAATGGTGGAAGGTCGATTCCGCCCAGGCCGGGCCGCCCTGCTCCGAAGGCTCGAAGGCGATGGCGATGTTGAATCCGCGCCCGCTCGCCTTGCTGGTGCCCATCGCCACCACCCGCGCCGAGGGATCGTCCGCCGGCGCTCCCACCGCGCCCTCGTGCGGATGGGCGGGAAGGAAGCGAATGAGCCCGCCCGGCGCATCCGCGTCGCGCAGCACCGGATGGACGTCGCCCAGGATCGCGATCTCCTGGAAATCGCCGTTCGCGCCCGAATGGTAATTGGGCCAGCGGATGTCGCCGGTCTCGCGATCATCGTCGACCCGGCGGTCTTCCGCGGGATCGGGATTGTGGCTGTGGAAGAAATGCGCCGCGCCCACGCCGCTCAGCGAGCAGACCGAGCAGCCCAGGTCCATGTGATCGCGCGTCACCAGCAGCCCGCCCCCGCTCCGGCGGAAGCGGCCGATCGCCGCGCAATCCTCGGCGGCCAGCCCGTCGCCGGTATCGACCGCGAACAGCCAGAGCGCCGCATAGTCGGAGCGATCGAGCGTGGAGAGCACCGGATCGGGCGCGCCCGGGGCGGAGCGGTCGCGCGCGGTCACTTCGAAGACGGGAGCGCCATCTTCGCCGGTCAGCCCGGCCAGGTGATCGCGCAGCATCGAGAAGCGCGCGATGTTCCAATCGTCGGCGATCGGAGGAATGGTGGTCTGGAGCAGGATCTTGATCGGCGCGGACATGCTGCACTCCCGAACTGCGCCTTTCCGATATCACGGCGCCTCAGGCAGCTCCAACGCTCCGAAAGGGTTATTTGACGCGCATCGGCAGGCCGGCGACGACAAGCATCACTTCGTCGGCGACCGCCGCGACCGCCTGGTTGATCCGCCCCGCCGCATCGCGGAAGCGCCGCGCCAGCGCATTGTCGGGCACGATGCCGAGGCCGGTTTCGTTGGCAACGAGGATCAGCCGGCCGTCGAAGCGCGCGATCGCCGCGCAGAGCCCGTCGGTCGCCTGCTCCATGTCGGCATCGGCGAGCAGCAGGTTGCTGGCCCATAGGGTGAGGCAATCGACCAGCGCCACGGCCCCGGTGCCGCTCGCGGCATCGAGCGCCGCGGCAAGATCGCGCGGTGCGTCCACCGTCTCCCAGCGCGCGTCGCGATCGGCGCGGTGCCGGGCGATGCGCTCCGCCATTTCCGCGTCCCAGGCCTCGGCGGTGGCGATGAAGAGGTGGCGGCCGGGCAGCGCCTCGGCGCGTTGCTGGGCATAGCGGCTCTTGCCCGAGCGGGCGCCGCCGAGGACGAACAACCTGGTCATGGAGTGCCCCGGGCGAGCCTCAGCAATCCGTCGATATCGACATGGCGCTCGAGCGCGGCGGCGATCTCGTCGAGCGCGGCATCGACGTCCGCCACGTAATCGCGCCCCGATCCGGCCACGCCGATCCGGGCGAGCAGCGCGCTGCGTGCCGCGGGCGCGGCGAGCAGGCCGTGGAGATAGCTGCCCATCACCCGGCCGTCGCGGCTGATCGCGCCTTCAGGGCCGATCCCGTCGAGCAGCGCGAAGGGGCGCGCCATGTCCAGGCCGGTCGTCTCGCCCATGTGCATCTCATAGCCATGGACCGGCGCGCCGAGCGCGATGCCCGCCACCTGGCGCAGTACCTTCGCAGGAGCAAGGCTGGTTGCGACGTCGAGCAGGCCGAGCCCCTCGACTTGCCCCGCCGGCCCCTCGATCCCCAGCGGATCGGCGACGCTGCGCCCGAGCATCTGATAGCCGCCGCACAGCCCGAGCACGGCACCGCCGCGCCGGTGATGCGCGCGGATGTCGATGTCCCAGCCCTGGGCGCGCAGAAAGGCGAGATCGGCGATCGTCGCCTTGGAGCCCGGCAGCACGATCAGCGCGGCATCGCCCGGGATCGGCGTGCCGGGGGGCACCATCGCCAGCTCTACGCCCGGCTCGAGCTTCAGGGGATCGAGATCGTCGAAATTGGCGATGCGCGGCAGGATCGGGCAGGCGACCAGCCGGCGGCCCTCGCCACGCGGGGCGGCGCGATCGAGCACCACCGCGTCCTCGCTCGGCAGGCGGACGGTGGCGGGCAGCCAGGGCACCACCCCAAAGCCGGGCCAGCCGGACCGCGCTTCGATCGCGCGATAGCCATCCTCGAACAGCGCCGGATCGCCGCGGAACTTGTTGATCAGGAAGCCGCGGATCATCGCGGCGTCCTCTGGATCGATCACCGCGCGGGTGCCGACGATCGCGGCGATCACGCCGCCCCGGTCGATATCGCCGACCAGCACCACGGGGACCCCGGCGGCGCGGGCGAAGCCCATGTTCGCGATGTCGCCGGCGCGCAGGTTGATCTCGGCCGGCGATCCGGCGCCCTCGACCACCACCAAGTCGCACTCCGCGCGGAGCCGGTGGTAGCTCGCCAGCACCTCGGCGATCAGGCTGCCGCGCGCCTCGCGGAAATTGCCCGAACCGAGCGTGCCGCGCACCCGGCCCTGCACGATCAGCTGGGAGGTGCGATCGGCCTGGGGCTTGAGCAGCACCGGGTTCATGTCGCTGTGCGGCGCCGTCCGGCAGGCGATCGCCTGCAACGCCTGGGCGCGGCCGATCTCGCCGCCGTCCGCCGTCACCGCGGCGTTGTTCGACATGTTCTGGGGCTTGAACGGGCGCACCGCGAGCCCGCGATTGGCGAAGGCGCGGCAGAGCCCGGCGACCAGCACCGACTTGCCGACGTCCGAGCCGGTGCCCTGCAGCATCAGCGCGCCCATGCCAGGCCTCCCGCGACGAGCCAGAGCAGCAGGCAGGCCCGCGCATAGACGCGCAGTGCGCGGCGGATGTCCTCGCCGTCCGCGTCGCTGTTGCCGTCGCCGATCCAGGGCTTGTCGTGCATCACCCCGTCATAGGCGATCGGGCCGGCAAGGCGCAGCCCCAGCGCGCCGGCCATCGCCGCCTCGGGCCAGCCGGCATTTGGGGAGGCATGGTTGCCGGCGTCGCGCCACAATATCCGCCAGCCGCCAGGGCCGGCGAGGCAGAGCAGCAGGCCGGAAAGCCGGGCGGGAACCAGGTTGGCCAGGTCGTCGGTGCGCGCCGCCGCCCAGCCGAACGCCCGCCAGCGTGCCTCGCGATGGCCGATCATCGAGTCCGCGGTGTTGATCGCCTTATAGGCCCACACCCCGGGCAGGCCGAGCAGGAGCAGCCAGAAGGCGGGCGCGACCACGCCGTCGCAGAAGCTTTCGGCCAGGCTCTCGATCGCGGCGCGCGATACGCCGGCCTCGTCGAGCATCGCGGTGTCGCGGCCGACGATCCTGCTCACGGCTTCGCGCGCCGCGGGCAGCTCGCCCTGGGCCAGTGCCTGGGCGACGGGGCGGACATGGTCGAACAGGCTGCGCTGGGCGAGCGCCGGCCACGCGAGCGCTGCAACGGCGAGCCAGCCCCAGGGGCCGAGATGCGCGAGCAGCTGGCGCTGGACGATCCAGCCCGCGCCACCGGCAAGCGTGACGAGCAGTGCCAGGGTGAGAAGGCCCAGCATGCGCCGGGTGCCGAAGCTGCGCTCGGGCCGGTTCCACCGCGCTTCGCACCGGGCGATGATCCGCGCGAACAGGCCGACGGGATGGCCGATCCGGCGATAGAGCGCATCCGGCCAGCCGAGAGCGGCGTCGAGCACCAGCGCGGCGAGCGCGATCGGCTCAGCCATCGGCCAGCGCCGCCGCGAGCCGGGCGAGGCCGGCCTCGCCGGGCGGCAGGCCGATGCGCAGCCAGCGCGGGCGATCGGCGAAAGGGCGAGTGAGGATCGCGCGGCGTGCCAGCTGCGCGAACAGGGCCATGCCGTCCGTCACTTCGATCAGGCGGAAGAGCGGGCAGGCGCCGGCCGAGGAGTGGCCTGCTTCGCGCAGCACCGCGTCGAGCGCAGCGGCCCGGGCGGGGAGCTGCACGCGCATCGCCTCGATCCAGCCACGGTCGCGATAGGCGGCCGTGCCGATGGCGATCGCGGCGGCGGAGACCGGCCAGGCGCCGAGCGCGGCGCGGATCGCGTCGAGCAGCGGCGCGGGCCCGAGCACGAAGCCCAGCCGCACGCCGGCCAGGCCGAAGAACTTGCCGAAGGAACGAAAGATCACCAGCCGGCACGCATCGCCGATCCGGCCGGCCAGGCTTGGCGCCGGATCGACATCGGCAAAGGCCTCGTCCAGCAGCAGCCATGCGCCGCCGGCGCGCCGGTCGAGCAGTTCCTCCAGGCGCGCTGGGGGCAGGACGCGCCCGTCGGGATTGTTGGGATTGGCGAGGATCAGCGTGCCGTCATGCGCGCCGTCGAGATCGGTCGGCGCGGCGTTCGCGATCATCTCGCCATGGGTGCGATAGCCGGGGGCGGCGAACTGCGCCGCGCCGCCGAGCAGGCCGCCGATCAGCCGCAGCCCGATCTCGGTGCCCGGCACGGCGCAGACATGGCGCGGATCGATGCCGAAATACGCGGCGGCCGCAGTTTCGAGCTCGGCGAGTTCGTGGCGCTCGGGCAGGCGCCGCCAGTCGATCGCGAGGGCGTCGGCGCCGGGCCAGGGCTGGGGATTGATGCCGGTCGACAGGTCGAGCCAGTCGTCTCCGCCGAAATGCCGCCGCGCGGCTTCGATCCCGCCGCCATGCCAGGTCCAGCTGCTCATGCGAGCCGGACCAGGAGCAGCGCCGCGAGCAGCAGCCCGGTCTCGGTCCCTTCGATCCCGCCGCCATGGCCGTCGCCCGAGATGCCGCCGAGCTTGCGCCACAGCCAGGCGGCCCAGCCGAACAGCAGCAGCGGCGTGGCGAGCAGGCTGGGCGAGAACCAGGCGGCGGCGAGCAGCGCCAGCGTCCAGATCGCCAGGTCGAGCGGGCGCACCGCATCGCGGAACCGCGCGGCGAGGCCGGCATGGAGGTCGGGCAGCCAGTGCGTCCAGAAGAGCGGGCCGATGCGCGCGGCGAAGGGGATCAGGGCGATGGCGGCATAGGCGTTGGCGGCGACCAGCGCGTGCAGCAGCAGCAGCTTGGCGAGCAGCTGCAGCCCGATCGCCACTGCGCCGAAGCTGCCGATATGCGGATCGGCGAGCACCGCGAGGATGCGCTCGCGATCCTTGTGCGCGGCCCCGCAGGCATCGGCGACATCGCCCAGCCCGTCGAGATGCAGCGCGCCGGTGACCGCTACCCAGAGCACCAGCCCGGCGAGCGCCGCCGTCCAGGGATCGATCTCCGCCCCGGCCCGGCATCCGGCCGCGACGATCGCGCCCAGGATCAGCCCCACTGCCGGAAACCAGCGGATCGCGGCGGCGAACTCCGCGCCACTCACCGTGATTCGCGGCGTCGGCAGCCGCGTCAGGAACTGGATCGCGACGATCAGCCCCTTCATGGATAGATCCCGACGATCTGGGCGCTCGGCCGCGCGCCCGGCCAAACCCGCAGCGAGACGAGCACGCCATAGGGCAGGTCGAACGCCCAGAGCCGGGCCTGCTCGAAGCCGCACAGCACATGCAGCGCGGCTCGGATCGCGCCGCCATGAGTGACGACCAGGGTGGGCGCCGGGGCCAGCGCATCGATCGCCGCGGCGATGCGGGCGACCAGCGCCGACCAGCGCTCGCCGTCCGGCGGCGGATTGGCGTCCGGGTCCGCCCAGAAGCGGGCGAGCGCGTCGGGATCGATCTGGTCGGGCGCCAGCCCGTCCCATGCGCCGAAATCCAGCTCGCGCCAGCGCGGGTCGACGATCGGCGTCCCGATCGCCTCGGCGGCCGCGCGGGCGCGGTGCAGGTCCGAAGTCACGATATGCACGGCGCCCAGGTCCGCCGCCTGCGCCGCGCATGCCGCGATGCCGGCGGCCGTCGGCGCGCAATCGGTGTGCCCCATCAGCCGCCCGGGCAGGACGGGCGCGCCGTGGCGCAGCAGATGGAGCGCGAAGCCGGTCACAGCGATCCGGATATCCGGGCCTCGGCGAAGGTCGCCATCTGGTCGTGCGCGGCCAGCGCGGCGCGGATGACGCTTACCGCCACCGCCGCGCCGCTGCCTTCGCCCAGCCGCATGCCGAGCGCCAGCAGCGGCTCCAGCCCGAGCCGGGCGAGCAGGCGGGCATGGCCGGGCTCGGCCGAGACATGGCCGGCGATGCAGTGCGCGACGATCGCCGGGTTGTCGGCGGCGAGCGGGGCGATCGCCGCGCTGCCGATGAACCCGTCGAGCACCACCGGAATGCCCAGCTGGCGCGCGCGCAGCACGGCTCCGGCGATCGCGACGATCTCGCGTCCCCCGACCCGGCGCAGCGTCTCGAACGCATCGGCGGGCGCATCGGCATGGCAGGCGCGGGCGCGCTCGACCACTGCGGCCTTGCGCGCGATCCCTTCCGCATCCACGCCGGTGCCCGGGCCGATCCAGTCCGCCGCCGTGCCGCCGAAGCTGCGCAGGCAGAGCGCGGCGGCGGCGGTCGAGTTGCCGATGCCCATCTCGCCGATGGTGAGCAGGTCGAGATCCCCGGTCACTGCCGCGGCGCCGGCAGCGAGCGCGGCGAGGCATTCGGCCTCGGTCATCGCGGGGGCGGTGGTGAAGTCGGCGGTGGGCCTGTCGAGATCGAGCGCGGTCACGTGCAGCTCCAGCCCGGCCGCGCCCGACAGCGCGTTGATCGCCGCGCCGCCGGCCTCGAAATTGGCGACCATCTGTGCCGTCACGCTTGCCGGGAAGGCGCTGACGCCGTGGACGGTCACGCCGTGATTGCCGGCGAAGATCGCGGCGCGGGCGCGCGCGATCCTGGGCCTTGCGGTGCCCTGCCACCCGGCGAGGAAGATCGCGATGTCCTCAAGCCGGCCGAGCGAGCCGGCCGGCTTGGTCAGCTCGGCCTGGCGGGCGCGGGCGGCGGCGATGGCGCCCTGGTCGGGGCCGCGGAGACCGGCGAGCGCGGCACGGAAATCGGCAGGCGAGGCAAAGGTCATTCGGCGACGAATCCAGCGGGTGGGGTGCGGGTGATGAAATGGCCCTTAATACCCTCGGGCCAGGCGGAGTAGGGCACGCGGCCATGCTCGCTCGCCGCATGGTGCACGGCATAGTCGAGAATGGCGCGCGCGCTCTCCTCGTCCGGCGTGAACCGGCCGAGGACATAGCCGACCTTGCCCGGCGCGCGCAGATGCACGGTGCAGAAATCGGTGCAGGCAAACAGGCAGGGCATTTCCTGCACGGCGACGCCGGCATAGCGCGGGTCGCTCGCCTGCACCGCCTGCAGGGCGGCGACCAGCCGGGCGCCGCCGCGCACGCCATCGCCATCCTCGCGCGTATCCGCGGAATGGCGACAGGTGTTGCAGGCGACGACCGCCGGGCCGTCCGCGACGCGCTTCAGCATCAGGCGGCGGCGCGCTGCTGGCGCGGCGCGGGCATGCCGAGCGCGCGCAGCAGGCGGTAGAAGGCGTAGAGCCCGATCAGGATCGCGCCGTTGCGCAGGAACTGGTCGAGCGAATAGCCCGGATGGAGCGTGATCGCCACGCCGCCCAGCACCGCCGCCCAGCACAGGGTCACCAGCTTGCCCGCCACGAACGCAGCGACATAGGCGATGGCGAGCCGGGCCGGGATCGATTCCGCCCGCAGCCGGGCGAGCGCCGCATAGGCGCCGATCGCCGATCCCGCCGCCGCGGTGCCGAGCCCCAGGCCCCAGAGCAGCGTCTTCGGGTCGTGCGGATAGTGGAGGAACAGGAAGCCCACCGCCTGGTTGGCGCCCCAGGCGGCGAGCGCCAGCGCGATCCCGTCGCGCCGGCGCAGGTGCACCGCCGCCAGCGCGGCGAGCGCCGCGACCGGGGCCGTGCAGGCAAGGGCGAAGCTCGTTGCCATGCTCGCGAGCGTGAGGAGCATGATCCAGAGCGTGGAAGCGCGTGCCTGCGTCATAGTGCCTTCTCCCATCAGAAGCGCCCGCGAATGCCGGCATAGATGCTGCGGCCCAGCGTGCCGTAGCGATAGGCAGTCATGTAGGTCTCGTCGAACAGGTTCTCGGCGCGGGCGAACACGCTGAGATTGTCGCCGGCCTTCAGCTCGGCGCGCAGGTCGACCAGGGTATAGCCGTCGAGCCGGGTGGTGTTGGCCGCATTGTCGAAGCTGTGCCCCGACCAGCGCACCGCGGCACCGGTGGTGAGACCGAAGGGGAAGGCGTAGCTGATCGAGCCGTTGGCGCTGTTCTGCGGGCGGCGCGGCAGCCATTTGCCGAAATTCGCGGTGCCCGGCGAGCGGTCCTCGGCGACGATCCAGCTGTAATTGCCGTCGAGCGTGAAGCTGCCCAGGCGGAGCGCGCCCGCAGCCTCGATACCGTGCGCCTGCGCGCGCGCGACGTTCGAATAATAGCCCGAACGGCGGGTGGTGGTGCCCGGCACGAAGCAGAGCGGCACGGTCGAGGTGGGAGTGCAGCCGTTGAAGAGGATCTGGCTGGTGGTGATGCGCTCGAACCAGGTCGCGCCGAAAGTCAGCTTGCGGCCGAACAGCTGCTGCTCGACGCCGGCTTCCCAGCCATTGGCCCGCTCGGGATCGAGCGCGGTGTTCCCATATTCGCTGAACTGCTGGTAGAGCGTCGGAGCCTTGAAGCCCTCGCCATAGCTGGCGCGCAGGATCGTGCCGGTCGACAGGCGCCACACGCCGCCCGCCGCGAACAGGGTCTGGCCGCCGAAGCGGTTGTGATCGTCATAGCGGATGCCGCCGTTGAGCGTGAGGCCGTCGATCGGCTCGACGCTCAGCTGGGCATAGGCGCTGGTGATCTCGGCATTGCCGCGCGCGAATGCCGGGAGCGGCGTGGCGAGTGCGGCCGCGGGCGAGCGGCTGCGGAACTTCGAATTCTCGTTCTCCAGCCCGAACACCGCCGAGATGCGCTTGGTGAAGGCGAAGCTGCCCTGATATTCCAGCCGCTGGTTGCGGCCGTTGGATTCGAAGCTGAGCGGGCGGGCGCGGGTGGGGCCATAGCTGTCGCGATCGGTGTCGGTATAGGCATAGGCGAAGCGGTTGCGCAGCCGCCCGTCCAGCAGGTCGAGATTCACGCCCGCATAGCCGACGAACTCCTCGTTCAGCGAATAGTCGCTGCTGTCGCCGGTGGTCGCGTCGATCTCGGTATGGCCCCGCGAATAATAGCCGCGCACCTCGACGCTGAGGTTGCTCGCCAGCGCGAGCTCGGCGCGGCCGGTGGCGCTGCGATTGGTGTAGCCGTCGGTCTCCTTGCCGCCGAACGCCGGCGCGATCGCGGAGATGCCGGCAGTGGTGAAGCTCTGGCCGCCAAGGCGCCAGCGCAAGGGGCCGGTGCGGCCGCCGATCGCGGCGCGGGCGCTTACCGTCTCGCGCGAGCCGGCCTCGATGTCGAAGCTGCCTTCCAGCGCCTTCTCCGGCGCGGCGGTGACGATGTTGACCACGCCGCCGATCGCCTGGCTGCCCCACAGGATCGACTGGGGCCCGCGCAGCACCTCGATGCGCGCCGCGTCGCCGACCAGCAGATTGGCGAAATTATAGCCGCCGCCGGTGGCCGCGGGATCGTTGAGCTTCACTCCGTCGATCACCACCACGGTCTGGTCGGCTTCGGCGCCGCGGATGCGCAGCGACGTGGAGGTGCCATAGCCGCCGTTGCGCGAGACGCTGATGCCGGGCGTGCGCAGCAACAGCTCGGTCGCGCCGATATCCTGGCTGCGGTCGATCGCCGCCTTGTCGAGCACGGTGATCGAAGCGGGGACCTGATCGATGTTCACCGGCGCGCGCGTGGCGGTGACGGTGATCTGGTCGCTGTCCTCGGCCACTGCCGCGTCGGGCGCGGGCGCCTGCTGGGCGAAGGCCGCGGGCGCGGCGGCCAGGGCGAGGAGCGAGGCGGAGAAACGGAGAACGGACTTCATTGCGTGCAACCCATAACGACGCCGCACGCGCACAGGGCCGATGCCGATGCCCTGTGGGGCGAGCGACATCGGCCGCGCACGCACGCGGCCAAGCCTGTCGTCGCTCGGGTTCACCCCCGTCCGCCCGGCACACCCTGTCCGCACGAAAGACGACCGCGACGGGCAGGTCTCCTGGCTCGCGGGTCGTTGCCGGTCCGGCCGCCTTCTCGGGTGCAACACCCAATGGCATCAGGCCGATGGCTCGCCGCTTACAGTTGCAGGGGCAGCCGGGATTGTCCCGTTCCCTTTTCATCCCCGTCTCCGGGGAACCTGTCGCGGCGCTGCCCTTAGGCGGCCTTCATCCAGACGACAAGCGCGAAGCGCGCCTTGTCCGCGGGGAGCGTGCGATGCGGGGTGAAGCGATCGAGGAACAGCACGGTGCCGGCCGGGCATTCCGGCTGGAGGCGCGGCATGCCGGCGATCGCTTCCTCGGTGATCCTGAGGCCGCCATCGGTCTCGCTGGCCAGCGGCGCCGGCTGGCGGCCGGGGATGATCTCCAGCCCGCCATTGCCGGGGCCGGTATCGCACAGCGGGATCCAGGCCGTGGTCCAGACCTGGCCGCAGGACGTGCCGTCGTCGCGGGCGACATCGCTGTGCCAGGCGTGGCGATGCTCGGGAAAGCTGGCGATGCTGGCGCGGACGCGGACGACCTTGCCGGCCAGGGCGCGCTCGCCGATCCGCTCGGCTTCGGCATGCAGGCGCGGATCGTTGGCGATCGCCTGGAGCCGGGGCCCGCGATGCGCGTCGGTGCAGATCGCGACGCGCAGCAGGTTCGCCTGGCTGCGGTCGTGCGCATAGATCCGGTCGAGCCGCTGCGTGAGCGGGGCATCGGGGCAGCTCTTGTCGAAGGGCAGGTACATGGCGCGCGAGAGCCGGTCGATATGCTCGGCGATGTCGGCCTGGGCGGCCTCCACCAGGGCGCGATCGAACAGCGGCAGCGCGACATGGCCCTGCGCGCGGTAGAAGGCGGTGTCGCTCACCGGCTGCGGCCCAGCGTAGTGATCGTCGGCCAGTCGCCGCCCAGCTCGACGCGCGCATCGATGCCATAGACGGCCTTGAGATTGGCCGGAGTGAGCACCTCGGCGGGGGCGCCGTCGGCGACCACGGCGCCCCGGTCGATCAGCACCAGCCGGTCGCAATAGCGCGCGGCCATGGTGAGGTCGTGCAGCACCGCGATCACCAGGCCGCCGGCGCGGGCCTCGGCATGGAGCAGCGCCATCACGTCGATCTGGTGGCCGGGGTCGAGGCTGGCGAGCGGCTCGTCGGCGATCAGCGCGGGAGCCTCCACCGCCAGCGCGCGGGCGAGCAGGACGCGGGCGCGCTCGCCGCCGGACAGTTCGGTGGCGACGCGGTCGCGCAGGACCGCGACATCGGCGCGCGCCATCGCCCGTTCGATCGCGGCGGTATCGGCTGCGCCGATCTGCGACATCGGGGCGAGATGCGGCAGCCGGCCCAGCTCGACCAGCCGCTCCACGGTGAGCGGCCAGTGCAGCGTCTGGCCCTGGGGCAAATAGGCGACGCGCCGGGCGAGCGCGGCGCGCGGCATCGTCGCCACCTCCGCGCCGTCGACCAGGATGCGGCCCGTATGCGGCACCAGCGCCAGCATCGCGCGGGCGAGCGTCGACTTGCCCGCACCGTTCGGACCGACGATGCCGGTCAGCGTTCCGGGCGCGAATCGGGTGCTGGCATTTTGCACCACGATACGTTTCCCGAGCGCGACGGCGACATTCTCGAGGCTTATGCTCACCATAGCCGGCGCTCCCGCATCAGGTGGATCAGGAAGACCGGCACGCCGAGAAAGGCCGTGACGACGCCGAGCTTCAGTTCGTTCCGCGTGTCGATCAGCCGCACCGCGAGATCGGCCAAGGTCAGCAGCGCCGCGCCGCCGATCGCCGAGGGGATCAGGATCGCCGAGGGGCTGCGATCGGTGAGCGGACGGATCAGGTGCGGCACGATCAGGCCGACAAAGCCGATCGCGCCCGACACGGCCACCGCGCCGCCCACGCCGATCGCGGTGCCGAGCAGCAGCCGGATGCGGGTGCGCCGCAAATCGACGCCGAGCGCCTGCGCGCCGTCCTCGCCCAGGGTCAGCGCATCGAGCGAGCGCCCGTCCCACAGCAGCAGCGCCGCGCCGATCGCGATGCAGGGATAGGCGATCCAGACATGCGCGAAGGAGCGGTTCTCCAGGCTGCCGAGCAGCCAGGTCATGATCTCCATCGCCGCGAAGGGATTGGGCGAGAGGTTGAGCGCGAGGCTGACTCCGGCCGTGGCCAAAGTGGCGATCGCGATGCCGGCAAGGATCAGGGTGAGCGGACTCTCCGAGCGCCCGGCCAGCGCCGACAGGCCGGCCAGCGAGAGCAGGGCGCCCAGCACCGCCAGCGCCGGCAGCACCACCGGATGCAGCTCGGCCAGCCCGAAATAGAGCGCGGCGACCGCGCCGAGCGACGCGGCATTGGAAGTGCCCAGCACCGATGGCTCGGCGAGCGGGTTGCGCAGATAGCCCTGCAGCGCGGCACCGGCCAGGCCGAGCATCGCGCCCACGCCCAGGCCCAGCAGCATGCGCGGCAGGCGCAGCTCGAGCAGGATGGTGGTGGCGATCCGGTCGCCATGGCCGGCAAAGGCGGCGAACATCCGGGCGAGCGACAGATGGACCGGCCCGAACAGGAGCGATCCGATCGCGGCGGCCAGCGTCAGGGCCAGCAGCCCGGCGATCAACAAGGGGCGGGAGAGTGTCATCGGGCTCGGGTCCGATCCTGAAAACGGGCCAGCTGCCGCGCCATTCCCCGCGCGGCATCGACATAGGCGGGGCTGCCGCAGACCGTCCAGGCCTGAGGGATGCTGATCCGGGGGATGCCCGCCAGCGCCGGGTGGTGGAGCATCTCGGTGCCCTGGTCGGCGACCTTGTCGGTCGCGCTCTCGACGATCAGGTAATCGGGCCGGGCCGCCACCATCTCCTCGATGCTCAGCTGCGAGAGCGGCGGCTTGCCGAGCTTCGCGGCCAGGTTCACCAGCCCCATGCGCCGCATCAGATCGTCGATCAGCGTGCCGGTGCCGGTCATGAAGCCGCGGCGCTGGTAATAGGCCGCGACCCTGCCGCCGCCCGGCCGGCCGATCCCGGCGAGCTGCGCCGCCATGCGCGCGACCAGCGCCTCGCCGCGCTCGGGATGGCCGACCGCCATCGCGGTCTGGCGGATCGAGGCGTAGATCTCGTCGACCGTGTTGGCGGTTTCGAGATCGAGCAGATTGTATTGATGCCCCTTCAGCGCGCGCATCGGCGCGCTGCGGCTGGCGGGCATGCCGATGATCAGGTCGGGATCGATCGCGAGGATCTGCTCGGCCGAATTCTTCAGCACCGGCAGCCCGCGCGCCTTCGCCGCCTCGCCCGACATCTCGGCATCGGTGGCGTTGCGAGTGACCCCCGCGATCTGGCCGCGATCGGCGAGCGCCAGAACGAGCTGGTCGGCGCACAGGTTGATCGAGACGATCCGCTTCGGCTTGCCCGCGGGCGGGGCCGATGCCGGGGCGCCGGCCCATAGCGCCGCGCCGCCCAGGGCGAGCAGCGGCAGGGCCAGGAGCTTGGCCGATGCCATCAGAACTCGATCCCCGCCTGCGCCTTGACGTTCTGCTCGCGGAAGGGGTGCTTCACCTGGGCCATCTCGGTGACGAGGTCGGCGGCGTCGATCAGCGCCTGGGGCGCGTTGCGGCCGGTGACGATCACGTGCTTCATCGCCGGCTTGGCGGCCAGCGCCGCGAGCACTTCGTCGGTCGGCAGATAGTCGTAGCGCAGCACGATGTTGAGCTCGTCGGCGATCACCATCGCATAGTCCGGATCGGCGATCATCCGCTTCACTTCTTCCCAGGCTTCGCGCGCGACGGCGATGTCGCGCGCGCGGTCCTGCGTGTCCCAGGTGAAGCCCTCGCCCATCGGCTTGAACTCGATCAGCTCGGGGAAGCGGTCGAACACCGCCTTCTCGCCGGTGGCCATCGCGCCCTTCACGAACTGGACCATGCCCACCTTCATGCCGTGCCCGATCGCGCGCACCGCCATGCCGAGCGCGGCGGAGGTCTTGCCCTTGCCCGGCCCGGTATGGACGATGACCAGGCCCTTCTCCACCGTCTTGGTGGCGATCTTCTTGGCCTGGGCGGCCTGGACCTTCTTCATCTTCGCATTGTGTTCTTCGTCGGTACGCTGCTTCACGGCCGCTTCCCCCTTGCGTTTCAGAAGGCGACCCGCACGCCGCCATAGGCGGCCGCGCCCGGCGTCGCGAAGCTGAACACTTCCTCATATTTCACGTCGAACAGGTTCTCGACGCGCCCGAACACCGAGAAGCGGTCGCTCAGCCGGTACTGGGCATTGAGGTTCACCAGCGTGAACGGCTTGAGCGAGACGCGCACCGGCACATAGCTGGGATCGATATAGGCCAGGTCGTCCATGCGGCCGTTGTAGCGCACCGTCAGCGTGGTCGAGAAACGCTCGTCCCTGCTGAACAGCGTGGCATTGACGCTGGCCATGTCGCCGGGGCGGCGAACCTCGGTGACGCCGGCCTCGGTCGCCTTCAGATGGGTATAGGCCGCGTCGATGCGGAGCTGGCGGATCGGGCGCAGGCTGGCGGTCACCTCGACGCCGTGCTGCTTGGAATCGGTGGTGCGATTGCCGGGCGTCGCGGTGTAGCTCGGCGCCGGATAGGTGATGTAGATCTCGTCGTTCAGCCTGGAATCGAAATAGGTCGCGCCGATCGTCGCCTTGCCGTCCCAGAAGCTCTGCTCGATGCCCGCTTCCCAGCCCTTGGACTTTTCGGGCCTGAGGTTCGGATTGCCGATATAGGTGCCGCTGGAGAAGCCGAAGAGCTCGTAATAGCCGGGGTTCTTCACGCCGGTGCCATAGGCGGCATGGACGCGCGTGTCGGTGGGCAGGCGATAGCCGGCCTGGACGCGCCAGGTGGTCGCGTTCGCGAAGCGGTTGTTGTCGTCGTGCCGCACCGAGGCGCCGCCGGTGAAAGCGCCCGCGGTCAGCTCATATTGGCCGACCAGGCCGAGATTGTCGGTGCTGCGCCGGCCGCGGAACGCGTCGAAGGGCGAGCCTGTCGACGGGGTCGTGTTGCGGAACTGCTCGCGTTCCCAGTCGAGCGCGGCGGTCAGGCGGTGGGTGATCGCATCGGTGCCGAAGCGGAAGCTCGAGACGAACGATCCCTTGTAGCGCTGGCCCTTGTCGCCATAATCGACTCCGCCCGGCCTGTAGCCGGTGCGGGTGGTGTCGGCGAACTGGCCCGAAAGCGTGTTGGTCCAGCGGCCGTCGAGCGCGGTCAGCTCGGCGCTGAGCAGGCCGTAGAACGCTTCGTTGGTGAAGCGCACGCCGGGGCTGTCGACCGTGTAGCCGAAGCGCGGGCTGGCGGGATTGCTCTCGCTGTTGTTGGTCTCCGCATCGGTATTGCTGTAGCGCAGCACGCCGGTGACCTTCAGGTTCGCCACGGGCGTCCAGCCCAGCTTGGCGCTGGCGCCGACGCTGTCCGAGCCGATGTCGCGCGTGCCGCCCCGCGCCGTCGGATAGCCCCTGGTGCGATACCAGCTGCCCGAGACCGCATAGTCCAGCGTGCCCGAGGCGCCGGCCGCGCGCGCCGCGCCGCTGAAGGTGCCGAACGAGCCGCCCTCGGCGCGGGCGCTGTATCCCGGCGCCTCGCGGCCCGAGAGCGTGATATAGTTGACCACGCCGCCGATCGCGTCCGATCCGTAGAGCGACGATTGCTGGCCGCGCAGCACTTCGATCCGGGCGGCCGGATCGGCGATCAGCGTGCCGAGATCATATTCGCCATAATAGGGGTCTGCCGCCTCGATCCCGTCGATCAGGACGAGGACGTGATTGGCCTCGCTGCCGCGGATGCGCAGCTGGGTCTGGCCGCCGATCGCGCCGATGCGGCTGACCGCGACGCCGGGCACGTCCCGCAGCACGTCGGAGACGATGCGCGTCTGGCGCTGGTCGAGCGCTTCCGCGTCGATCACCGTGGCCGAGGCGGGCAGGTTCCTGAGCTCGACGCCCTCGCCCGAGCGCGAGGCGGTGACGATGATCGCGTCCTGCGGGTCGGCCGCCTGGTCGGTGTTCTGCGCATGCGCCGGCATGGCGGCGGCGATCGCGATCAGCGAGACGAAACTGGTCTTCAACATGGGTAATCCCCCCTGCGCCCGTGCAACGAGGGCGGGGCCTGCCGCGAACGGCCGATGCGGGCGACGGGCGGGCACTTGCCCGTCGCACGGCACCGAAGCGGCCCCGGCCGCTTGGTCGTCGCTCAGACGGAGAGATACCGTGCCTTGGCCATCCCCTGGACCAGGGCAAGAGCGACCGTTGCGCCGGCAGGTCTCCTGGCTCGCGGGTCAGGGCGCGATGCACGGCCTTCCCGGATCGGTGATCCAGTGGCCGCCCCCTCGGATCGGGGGGCAAGTGCATCGCGCTCGCCGCTTACAGTTGCAGGGACAGCCGCGGAATTGGACGGAAGACCCGTCCGCACCGCATTCCCGTTTAAGCCCCTTTCGGGGCACCGGCGCGATCATGTCGTGGAGGGCGGAGCCGCCCCACGGCGCGGCGCATAGGGCAAATGGCCGGCCGCGCCAAGATCGGTCGCGCGGCTTGGCCGGCCGTGCCGATGATCTGCCCGCTGCCGCCGATCAGGCGCCGCACGGCTTCCGCCGGGATCTCGCTGCTTCCCGCGCTGTCGAGATGGCGGGCCCCCCGGCGCAAGGCCGGGGTGACGAAGCAGGAATATGAGTCCCCAATCCAGGGGCACGCCCCAATCAGCAAACCTCGTCTCAACCAGCAAACCCCGTCATCCCGGCCTTGAGCCGGGATCCCGCTTCTTCCTGTGCTGGCGAGATAGCGGGACCCCGGCTCAAGGCCGGGGTGACGAAGGAAGAATATAAGTCCTCAACCTAGGCCGGTCCCGCGCCCCGGATTCTTATCGTCGCGCGCAATCCCGGCCCTGCATCCCCGAGCTCGAGCTCGCCCTGATGCAGGCGGGCGATCGCCTGGACGAGCGGCAGGCCAAGCCCGTGGCGCGTGGAATTCCGCCTCGCCCCCAGGCGCCCGAAACGGCGCAGCGCCAGCGGAAAATCGGCCTCGGGAATGCCCCGGCCATCGTCGCTTACCGACAGCGACACCCGATCCGCGCGCCGCGCGACCGCGAGAGTCACCGTCGTGCCCGGTCCGTTGTGGTTGACGGCATTCTCGATCAGGTTGATCATCGCCTGCGAGAGAAGCTCCAGGTCTCCCTCGACGAGAATCCCCGGCTCGATATCCGACAGCAGCTGACAGCCCTTGTCTTCCGCCACCGCGGAATAGCTTTCGACGACCATCGCGGACTGTTCGCTGAGGTCGAAAGTCCTGAAATACCGGCGCACCGTGCCGGATTCGACTTCCGAGATCCGCAGCAGCGCCGAGAACAGCGACAGGATGCGTTCGCTGTCCTCGATCGCGGCGTCGACGGTTTCCAGCCCCGGCGTGCCCTCCGGTATCTCCTCGAGCGCCCGTTCCAGCCGGTTCTGCAGATGCGTGATCGGAGTGCGGAGCTCATGCGCGACGTCGCTCGAGACCTGGCGGAGGTTGCCGATCAATGCCTCGATACGGCCGAACATCGAGTTGAACGTATCGGCCAGCCGATCGAATTCGTCGCCATATCCGCTGGGCGTGATGCGGGAATGGAGATGGCCGGCGATGATCGCAACCGCCGTCTGGTTCATCCGATCGAGCCGGCGGCGGATCGCCCGCTCGAACAGCAGGCCGCACCCGATCGCCAGGGCGATCAGCACCAGCGACGCCAGCGCGAAGAGGAGGATCGTCGTGCGCAGCAACGCGGTCGCGGGCGCCGTGTCCGCGGCAACCGTCAGGCGCAGCCCGTCGCCCAGATGGGCAGTGAGCGCGCGGACGGGAATTCCGGCGCCGGCATCGTCGTGAAACACGGTATCCTGCCAGCCGGGGGCAAGCAGGGGATAGCGGCGTTCGCCCGACAGGCGACGGCCTTCGGCGTTCACCAGGACATAGTCGAAGCCGCCGCCGCGCTCGTCGATCTTGTCGAGCGCCTCGAGCAGGGCCGGGTTGCCGCCCTGTCTCAGAAGATGGCGCAGGCTGCCCATTTCGGCCTCGATCCGCGCATCGATCTGGCCCCGGATCGCGTCATGCCCGACGACATAGGCGATGCCCCCCAGCAGCGCCGCGGACACGATCAGCCCGACGACGAAGAGCAGCGTGATCAGCCGGGTTCCGCGCACGCGCCTAGCAATCATCCCGCAGCCTGTAGCCGACGCGGCGCGCCGTCTGGATCGCGTCCGTCGCGAAGCCGGTGTTGAGCTTCTGGCGCAGCCGGCTCATATGGGTTTCGACGATGTTGGTGTCCGGATGGAAATGGAAATTCCATACATTCTCCAGCATCATCGCCTTGGAGACATATCTCCCTTCATGCAGGACGAGCTGCTCCAGCAGCTCGAATTCGCGCGGCTGCAGCAGGATCCGCTGGCCGGCGCGCCACGCTTCGCGGCGCCGGCGGTTGATCGTGATCGATGCATGTTCATAGACGTCCTGAAACGCGCCCTTCGACCGGCGGAACAGCGCATCGATGCGGGCCAGCAGCTCCGCCTGCGCGAACGGCTTCACCAGATAGTCGTCCGCGCCATGCCGGAGCCCTTCCACCCGATCCTCGATGGAGCCGAGCGCCGTCAGCATCAGCACCGGATTGGTGAAGCCCGATTTCCGCAAGCCGTCGACAATGAACACCCCGTCGCCATCGGGCAGGACGCGATCGACGATCAGCAGGTCGAAATGCCCGTTCTTGGCCTCCACCAGCCCGGCCTGCCCCTCCGGCACATGGCGCACCTCGTGCCCGGCACCGGACAGGCAGGCGCCGATATAGTCCGCGATGGCGATATCGTCTTCGATCAGAAGCAAGCGCATCCATCGGCTCTGCCGCCACAACATTACAGTTTTCGGACGGCCTTTCGCCCGGCCGGTCCCGCGCGGCGCCCATCGGCCACGAAGATAAAATTGCCCCAAGGTTGGATGCCCGGCGCGCTATTGTAACCGGTCCGTCACACGCCATTCCTAGCCGCCGGCCCGATAACGGCGGTCCGCTCCCCGTTATTCCGTTCACCAGAATTTCGGGGGTCATCATGAACGCCATTCGTCGTCGCCGCAGTTCCTTCGCGCTCGCCGCATCCGCCATGACGATCGCTTGTGCCGGCATCGTCCCGTCCGCGCTGGCCCAGGATGCCGCGGCACCCGGCCGGGCGCAGGCGAATGCGGGCATCCTGTCCGGTCGCGTGCATGACGAGAACGGCTCGCCCCTGCCGGGCGCGCGTGTCGTGGTGCCGGAACTGGGCAGCGAAACCACCACCGATCTCCAGGGCGAGTTCGTGATGCCGGTGCCGGCGCAGGGCGAGGTGACGGTTCGTGTCGAGTATCTCGGCCGTCCGAACGCGAGCACTTCGGTGGCCCTGGCGGATCGCCGCACGATCGTCGACATCACCGTGCCCCGCGACGCTGCCAGCGATATCGTCGTGACGGGCGCCTCGATCGTCGACAACACCGCGCGGGCGCTCAACCAGCAGCGACAGGCCGACAATACCGTCAGCATCGTCTCGGCCGACGCCATCGGCCGCTTCCCCGATCCGAACATCGCGGAGGCGCTGCAGCGCGTTTCCGGCATCGGCATCGAGCGCGATCAGGGCGAGGGCCGCTACATCAACATCCGCGGCGCGCCGATGGAGTTCAGCACCGTTGCCGTCGATGGCGCGACGGTTGCCGCGGCCAGCCCGACGACCCGGGCGATCGACCTCGACACCATCCCTTCCGATATCGTCGCGAACCTCGAGGTGACCAAGAGCCTGCTGCCCAGCCAGGATGCCGACGCGATCGCGGGCTCGGTGAACATTTCCACCCGCTCGGCCTTTGACAGCAAGGGCTTCCGCCTCAGCGCGTCGGCCGGCGCCAGCTACAATGACTATGGCGGCACGAGCGACAGGCGCGCCTCGCTTTCGGTGAGCAACCGCTTCGGCGCCGACCGACAGTTCGGCGTCCTTCTCGCGGGCAGCTATTCCAAGACGGATCGCCAGCTCGACAATGTCGAGAATGGCTGGGCGGTCAACGCGGCGGGACAGGTCCGCCTCGTCGAAACCCTGTTCAAGGACTATGACACGAAGCGCGAGCGCCTTTCGCTCAACGGCGCGCTCGAATGGCGCCCTTCGCCGGGCAACCGGCTCTATGCCCGCGGCTCCTTCTCCCAGTTCACCGACGATGAATATCGC
Organism: Sphingomonas sp. NPDC092440; assembly: GCF_044754985.1. Lineage (NCBI taxonomy): Bacteria > Pseudomonadati > Pseudomonadota > Alphaproteobacteria > Sphingomonadales > Sphingomonadaceae > Sphingomonas > Sphingomonas sp. NPDC092440. The sequence continues at coordinate 188,496 of NZ_JBIVQA010000005.1, forward strand.
AACCGCCTGAGCATCCTGTGGAGCGAAGGCACGATGGCCGCGGGATCCACGGATACCCGCGCCACCTTCTCCAACACGCGCATCGAGAAGCAGATCCGCCACCGCGTTCAGCGCAACCAGATCTACACGGGCACGGTGGGCGGCGAGAATCTGATCGGCCGCGGCCGGATCGAATATTCCGCGACCTATTCGGAATCGAAGCAGACCTATCCGCGTCGCGACGAGCTGCTGTTCCGTTCGTCGCTGCGCCCGACGCTCAGCTATGATTTCGCCAATCCGGACAATCCCAGCTATTCGCTGTTCACGACGAACGAGCATCTCCAGTCCGATCGCTACGCGTTCCGCGAGAACGCCTATCGCTCGAACAACACGCTCAACAAGGAATGGGGCTTCTCGACCAAGGTCGAGCTGCCGGTCGATCTTGGCGGCCAGCAGGTGCTGTTCAGCTTCGGCGGCCGCTATCGCGACCGCGACGTCGTTTCGGATGAGGAGCGCTTCCGCGACCGGCGCGCGTCCGCCGCTCCGAGCGGCTCGCTGACGAGCTTCCTGAACGACGAGCGCTCGGCGAACTTCAACTATGATCTCGGCTACAAGATCGATCCGGGCAAGGCGGACGCCTATTTCGACGCGACCAAGGGTTCGTCGGAACGCCGCATCCCGCAATCGATCACGGCCGATTATCGCGCGAGCGAGAAGATCCTCGGCATGTTCGGCATGGCCAAGGCGGAATTCGGCCACACCACGGTGATCGCCGGCGTCCGCTACGAAAGGACCGACTTCCAGGGCTCCGCTCCCACGGTCGCGCTCAACGGAACGGTCGGCAAGGCGAATGTCGATACGGACTATGGCAAATGGTTCCCGAACCTGACGGTGCGGCAGGCGTTCACGCCGGAGCTGATCGGCCGCTTCGCGCTCAGCCGCGGGATCAACCGGCCGAACTTCGTCGACCTGGTGCCGCGTCAGCTCGACGAGACCGACAGCAGCATGACGCGCATCACGGAGGGCAATCCCAATCTGCGGCCGACGCTTTCCAACAATGTGGATGCGGGTCTGGAATATTATATCCGGCCGGTCGGCCTGATCTCGGTCAACGCCTTCTACAAGGACCTGACGGACTATCGCTACACGCTGAGCCGCACCGCCGGCAACATCATCTATGTGCGTCCGGAAAACGCGCCCGACGGGCATCTGGTCGGGATCGAGGTGAACTGGCAGCAGCAATTCACCTTCCTGCCCGGCCTGCTCAGCGGCTTCGGCGTGTTCGCCAACTACACCTGGACGGACGCGGAGATCAGGCTGTCCCAGACGTTTGCCGGCCGCCGGGTGATGCCGTTGCCGGGCCAGTCCAAGTCGAGCTGGAACGCCGCGCTGTTCTACGAGAAGGGGCCGTTCAACGCGCGCCTCTCCTATACCAAGCGCAGCGACTATCTGAACGCGGTGGACGCCAACGACCCGCGGCTCGACCTTTATTGGGAAGGGCGCGGCCAACTCGATGCGACGGCCAGCTATCAGGTCGTGAAGCAGGCCACCGTGTTCGTGGAAGCCAAGAACCTGACCAATTCGCCGGGCGTGCGCTATTATGGCGTGCGTGAGCGCGTCTATGAATATGAGAAGTTCGGCTATTCGATCTTCGGCGGCGTCCGCATCAAGCTCTAGGCGCGTCGTTTCCGGGCTCGGCAGGATCGAGCCCGGAATTGCCTGCGGCCGCCCGCCGCCATTCAGATGCAAGAAAGTATGCCATGCGCGTTCCGAGTGCCTCGCTCGTCCTCTCCGTCCTGCTGCTCGCGGCCGCACCAACGCCCGAGGCGCGCGCGCAGGCCGCGCTTCCCCGGTCCGCCGGCACGCCCTATGCCGCGCGCAACCTGCCCGATCGCATCGTCCTGACGCCGGGGGCGGATCCCACGCAGGAGATGGCCGTCACCTTCCGCACCGATCTCGCCCAGCGCACCAGCGAGGCGGAGATCGCCGTCTCGGTCGACGGCCCGACGCTGTCCGAGCGCGCCGTCAAGGTGATCGGTGCCGCGGCGCCGCGCGAGCAGGGGAGCGCCAACGGCCCGGCCCTGTACCATCAGGTTCGATTTGCGGGGCTCAGGCCGGACACCGTCTATGCCTATCGCCTGAAGGGCAGCGCGGGCTGGAGCGAATGGCTGCAGTTCCGCACTGCCGCCGCCGAGGCGAAGCCCTTCCGTTTCCTCTATCTCGGCGATATCCAGAACGGCATCCTCACTTATGCGAGCCGTGTGATCCGGCAGGCATTCCATGCCAATGGCGGCATCGCGCTTGTCCTGCACGCCGGCGATCTCGCGGCGCAACGCGACGATCTCGACCATGACGACGAATGGGGCGAATGGAACCAGGCGGCGGGATATAATTATGCGATCGTCCCGCAGGTTCCGGCGACCGGCAACCACGAATATGTCGATATCCGGCTGCCGAACGGCACGGAGAGCCGGACGCTCGGACCCTATTGGCCGCTGCAGTTCGCGCTGCCGGCGAACGGCGCGGAATCGGCGAAGGCGACCACCTATCATGTCGATTACCAGGGGGTCCGCTTCATCGTGCTCGACGGCACGTCCGCGATGGACCTCGGCACCATGGACGCCCAGACGCGCTGGCTCGACGCGACGCTCGCCGCGAGCAAGGCGAAATGGAATGTGGTCCTGTTCCACCAGCCCGTCTTCACCTGTGCCCGTCCGAACGACATCGCGGAGATCAAGGCGGCGTGGAAACCTGTGTTCGACCAGCGCAAGGTGGATCTCGTGCTCCAGGGGCATGACCATTGCTACAGCCGCCTGACTTCGGAGGCGGGGCGCGAAGCATCGGCATCGGCGCGCGGGAAGGGCGCGATCCAGGGGCCGGTCTATCTGGTTTCGGTGACGGGCGCGAAGATGTACGCGCTGAACGACCGCGCCGGTACCCAGCCCGACAAGGTCGCGGAGGCGACGGAACTCTATCAGATCGTCGATGTTGCCGGCGATCGCCTCCAGTTCCGGACCTATACGGCATCCGGGAAACTCTATGACGGGTTCGTGCTGGCGCGCGGGGCGGACGGCCGCAATCGCCTGATCGAATTGAAGGAGCCGATGATCGCGGTTCGGACCTGCACCGGCGCGACCGGCCCCGATGGGGGAGCCTGTGTCGCCCGGGGGAAGTAGCGGGAGCGGCTGGGGCGGTGCGTGGCCACGGCCCTGGCCGGCGCTTCGGGGCTTCGGCAATCAAGCGATCAGCTAGGACGGACGACGGGGCCAGTGGCCGGGACCGCGGCGCGCCGGGCGCGGCGTCGTTCCTGATGGCTCGGGGAAACTGCCCGAAAGACCCCGCGCTTCGCAAGGGCGCCGGCCGGGAAGCCGCCAGGCGGGATGGTGGTGGGTCCGCCGGGATTCGAACCCGGGACCTCTCGATTAAAAGTCGCTTGCTCTACCGACTGAGCTACGGACCCACACCAGCGTCGCCCCTAGGCGGCCCGGCCGGGCGGGTCAACGCCGGGCTTCGATCCGCGTCACCTGGACATGCGCGACCTGCCAGCGGCCGTTCGTCCTGCGGAACGTGTCCGCGAAGCGGAAATGGCTGGAGAAGCGCCGCCCGCCCGAGACGCCGCCGAGCACCGTCTCCGCATTGGCCACGCCCGCATCGGGCCCGAGCGACAGGATCACCCGATCGGTCAGCACCAGCGGATCATAGCGGTCGCCCGGCGTCATCCAGCCGTCGATGAACGCCTGCTTGCCCTGCCGCCTTCCCGAGCCGTCGATATAGACCAGGTCGTCCGCGATCATCGCCTCCATTGCGGCGCGGTCCTGGCGCAGCTGCGCCCGGTCGAACGCATCGGCAAAGGCGACCAGGCCGGGATCGGGATCGGCCAGTGCGAGCAATGCCCAGATCATCATTTCCTCCGCAATCGCGCCGCCAGCTGGCGCACGCTAAGCCCGGTCACCGGATCGCGCCAGCCCGCCGCGACCCGCGCGAGCGGCGCGAGCACGAATGCGCGGTCGCGGAACAGGCGGTGCGGCACGACGAGCGCCGGCTCGCCCCAGCTGCCGCCCGACCACAGCACGATGTCGAGATCGATCACCCGCGCGCCCCAGGTCCGTCCGCGCCGCCGGCCGAAATCGCGCTCGATCGCCTTCAGCCGCCGGAGCAGGGCGGGGGGCGCCTCGTCGGTCTCGATCAGCGCGACGGCATTGGCGAAGCGGCGTTTCGAGGGGCCGAGCGGCGGGGTGTGGAGGATCGGGGAGGTGGCGGTGACGCCACCCAGCGCCGCGATCGCCGCCGCGACTTCGCGTGCCGGGCTGCCATGGCGGCCCCACCGGTTGGATCCGATCGCGATGGCATAGCTTGTCCTCGCCATGCCGGGCGGCCTATCGCGCGGAAATGCTCCAGCCAAGCCGCGATTGCCCGCTCTGCCCGCGCCTCGTCACGCTGCGCGAACAATTGCGCGGCGAACATCCCGACTGGTGGAACGCGCCCGTGCCGGCGCTGGGCGATCCCGATGCGCCGATCGCGATCGTCGGCCTCGCGCCCGGCAAGCATGGCGCCAACCGCACCGGCCGCGCCTTCACCGGCGATGCCTCGGGCGAACTGCTGTTCGCGACGCTCGAGAAGTTCGGCCTGGCCGAGAAGGGGGAGCCCAGGGGCGTGGTGATCCTCAACGCAGTGCGCTGCCTGCCGCCGGGGAACAAGCCCGAGCCTGCCGAGATCCATGCCTGCCGGCCGTTCCTGGCGGCGGAGCTCCGGGCGCCGGTGGTGCTCGCGCTCGGGCAGGTCGCGCACCAGTCTGCGGTCAAGGCGATGGGCGGCAAGCTGCCCAAGGTGCGTTTCGCGCACGGCGCCGAGCATCGCCTGCATCGCGGCCAGTGGCTGGTCGATAGCTATCACTGCTCGCGCTACAACCAGAATACCGGCCGGCTCACGCCCGCGATGCTCGAGGCGGTGGTGGCGCGGGCCGTGGCGCTGGCGCGGCCCGGGGGATTTTGACGATGATGAAGACGATCGGCCTGCTCGGGGGCATGAGCTGGGAGAGCTCGGCCCAATATTATGCGCTGCTCAATCGCGAGGCGCGCGCGCGGCTGGGGCATCCGCATTCCGCGCGCAGCGTGATGCTGTCGGTCGATTTCGGGGAGATCGAGCGGCTCCAGCATGCCGGTGCCTGGGATGCGCTGGCCGAGCGGCTGGCAGGGGAAGCCCGGGCGATCGAGGCGGCGGGCGCCGATTGCCTGGTGCTGTGCACCAACACCATGCATCTGGTGGCGGACCGGATCGCGGCGGCGATCGGCATTCCGATGCTCCACATCGCCGATCCCACCGGCGCGGCGATCCGCGCTGCGGGGATCACGCGCATCGGCCTGCTCGGCACCGCCTTCACCATGGAGCAGCCCTTCTATCGCGAGCGGCTGGAACAGCGCTTCGGGCTGGAGGTGCTGCTGCCCGGGGCGGAGGCGCGCGCCGCGGTGCACCGGATCATCTATGAGGAGCTGGTCGGCGGCGTGATCCGCGAGGAATCGCGCGCACGCTATCGCACCGTGATCGCCGAGCTGGCGGCGGCCGGGGCGCAAGGCGTGATCCTCGGCTGCACCGAGATCGGGCTGCTCGTCGGCGACGCGGACAGCGAAGTGCCGCTGTTCGACACGACGCGGCTGCACGCGCTCGCCGCGCTGGAATTCGCGCTGGGCTAGGGCGAATCGACATTCAGGCCAAGGGCGTGGCTTGGCGGGCCAGAACATTTCGAGCCAACCTCCTGCGTCCCCCTGAACTTGTTTCAGGGTCCAACGTGCCACCGGCGATATCGCTGGTGGAGAATTGGATGCTGAAACAAGTTCAGCATGACGGAGGGGAGAGGGCTGAATGCCGATCCCGACCAGGCCGAGATCCGGCGACCAACACGGCCCGTCCGGGCCACGCGCCGCCGTCCGGGCTCAGATGTCCTGCGTCAGCCGCCCGTAGAGGTCCGGCCGGCGATCGCGGAAGAAGCCGAAGGCGGCGCGGTGGCGCCTGGCCAGCGCCAGGTCGAGCGTCGCGGTGATCACGCCTTCCTCCTCGCGGTCCAGCTCGGCCAGGATGTCGCCGCGCTCATTGGTGATGAAGCTGGTGCCGTAGAAAGTCTGACCGTGCTCGGTGCCGACGCGGTTGGCGGCGACCACGGGAACGACGTTCGACACCGCATGCCCCACCATCGCCCGGCGCCACAGCCGTGCGGTATCGAGGCTCTCGTCATGCGGCTCGCTGCCGATCGCGGTGGGATAGAAGAGGATGTCCGCGCCCATCAGCATCATCGCGCGGGCGGTTTCCGGATACCATTGGTCCCAGCACACGCCCACGCCGAATATGGCCTTGTCCGGGCCGTTCCACACCTTGAACCCGGTGTTGCCGGGGCGGAAATAGAATTTCTCCTCATAGCCGGGGCCGTCCGGAATGTGGCTCTTGCGATAGACGCCGGCGATCCGGCCGTCCGGGCCGATCATCGCGAGGCTGTTGTAATGGTGCGGCCCGTCCGCCTCGAAGAAGCTGGTCGGGATGTGGATCCGCAGCTCGGCTGCCAGCGCCTGCATCGCCAGCACCGCCTTGTGCTCGGCGGTCGGCTTGGCATTGGCGAACAGGCCCTCGTCCTCGATCCGGCAGAAATACTCGCCCTCGAACAGTTCGGGGGGCAGCACCACCTGCGCGCCCCGTGCGGCCGCCTCGCGCACATGGGCGGAGACCTTCGCGATGTTCGCGTCGATGTCGTTGGAGAAGGCGAGCTGCAGGGCGGCGACGGTGATCTCGGTCATGGCGCGCCATTTAATGTGGTCGCCGGGGATTGGCCACCCGGTCCGTTCCATGGTTCCAGCCGACGTCCCCACCTTCGCGGGGATGACGAAAAGGGGATGGATCGGTTAAGCACCTCGCGATGCTGTCCCGCCCCCTGCTCGCCGCGCTGGTCGCCGGCTTCCTCTCCGCCACTGGATTCGCCCCGCTCGACTGGTGGCCGGTCATGCTGGCCTGCCTCGCGGTGCTGCTGCACCTGACCTGGCACGCGCCGAGCGCCAGGGCGGCGCTGCTGCGCGGTTGGGTGTTCGGCGTCGGCCATTTCACCCTGGGCAACAACTGGATCCAGCACGCCTTCGATTTCCAGGACAAGATGCCGCCGGTGCTCGGCTATTTCGCCGTGCTGCTGCTGGCGCTCTATCTTGCGGTCTATCCGGCGGTGGCGATGGGCCTGGCCTGGCGCTTCGCCCGCATCGTGAAGGCACGCTGGAACGAGCCGGACCTTGCCTTCGTCCTGGCCGCCGCCTCGGCCTGGATCGTCACCGAATATCTGCGCGGCACGCTGTTCACCGGCTATCCGTGGAACCCGATGGCGGCGATCTGGGTGACGACGCCGATCGCGCAGCTCGCCGCCTTCACCGGCACCTATGCGCTGTCGGGCATCACCCTGATCGCCGCGGGCGCGCTCTATCTCGCCACCCAGCACCAGTATCGCGTGCCGCTGGCCACCGTCGCGCTGCTGCTCGTCGCCGGGTTCGCGCTCCATCCCGGCCGCCCCGCCGAGGACCCGGCGCGCCCGCATGTTCGCGTCGTCCAGCCCAATATCGGCCAGGAGGGCGTCGACCGGCCGGACTATGCCCCCCGCGTCCTCGCCAAGCTGGCCGAATGGAGCGGCCAGCCCGGCAGCGTGCCGCGGCTGGTCGTGTGGCCCGAGGGCATGGTCAACTATTATGTCGAGGACGGCTATCCGCCGCGCTTCTACCAGCAGGGCGATCCGCGCTGGGTGCGCGGGCGGATCGGCGGGCTGCTCGGCCCGCGGGACCGCGCGATGGTGGGGGGCAATGCGCTCTTCTTCGACGGGGACCGGCTGACCGGCGCGGGCAATTCGGTGTGGACGGTGGATCCCGCCGGCATGCTGGGCGGGCGCTACGACAAGGCGCACCTGGTTCCCTATGGCGAATATCTGCCGATGCGCACGCTGCTCGCGCCGCTCGGCCTCGCCCGGCTGGTGATGGGCGAGATCGACTTCATCCCGGGGCCCGGTCCGCGCACGCTCGCCGTCGACGGCTTCGGCCGGGCCGGCGTCGCGGTCTGCTACGAGATCATCTTCTCCGGCCAGATCATCGACCAGCGCAATCGCCCCGACTTCCTGTTCAACCCGTCGAACGACGCCTGGTTCGGCAGCTGGGGCCCGGTGCAGCATCTCGCCCAGGCGCGGCTGCGGGCGATCGAGGAGGGGCTGCCGATCCTGCGCGCCACGCCGACCGGCGTTTCCGCGGTGATCGATGCCCATGGCCGCCTGCTCGGCACGGTAGCCGCGGGGCAGGAAGGCGCGGTGGAAGTGCCGCTCCCCGCGCCCCTGCCGCCTACGCTCTTCGCGCGGCTCGGCAATTGGCTGGCGCTGCTCGCCGCGCTGGCCCTGATGGTGTTCGCGATTGCGTTTCGGCGCTTCGCCCGCTAGGGGCGTGATATAAGGAAAGCTTTATATGGGCATGGCAACGGCCCGGCTTTCCTCCCCACAAGAGGAATTTCCATGCGTTCCAACTATCTCTTCACGTCCGAATCGGTTTCCGAAGGCCATCCCGACAAGGTCGCGGACCAGATTTCCGACGCCATCGTCGATCTGTTCCTGTCGAAGGACCCCGAAGCCCGCATCGCCTGCGAGACGCTGACCACCACCCAGCTGGTCGTCCTTGCCGGCGAGATCCGCGGCAAGGGCATCATGGACACCGAGGGCAACTGGGCCCCGGGCGTGCAGGAAGAGGTCGAGCAGACCGTCCGCGATACCGTGAAGCGCATCGGCTATGCGCAGGAGGGCTTCCACTGGGAGACGCTCCGCTTCGAGAACAACCTGCACCCGCAATCGGCGCACATCGCGCAGGGCGTGGACGCCTCGGGCAACAAGGACGAGGGCGCCGGCGACCAGGGCATCATGTTCGGCTTCGCCTGCGACGAGACGCCGGACCTGATGCCGGCGACGCTCGACTACAGCCACAAGATCCTCGAGCGCATGGCCGCCGATCGCCATTCGGGCGCGGCGCCGTTCCTCGAGCCGGACGCCAAGAGCCAGGTCACGCTGCGCTTCGAGAACGGCAAGCCGGTCGCGGCGACCGCGATCGTCGTCTCGACCCAGCATGGCAAGGGCTATGATGAGGGCGACAAGGAAGCCGAGCTCAAGGCCTATGTGAAGAAGGTCGTCGCCGACCTGCTCCCGGCCGAGCTGCTCTCGGGCGAGACCGAATATCACATCAACCCGACCGGCTCGTTCGAGATCGGTGGCCCGGACGGCGATGCCGGCCTCACCGGCCGCAAGATCATCGTCGACACCTATGGCGGTGCTTCGCCGCACGGCGGCGGCGCCTTTTCGGGCAAGGACCCGACCAAGGTCGATCGCTCGGCAGCCTATATCACGCGCTACCTCGCGAAGAACATCGTCGCCGCCGGCCTCGCCAAGCGCGTGACGATCCAGCTGGCCTATGCGATCGGCGTGTCCAAGCCGCTGTCGCTCTATGTCGACACGCACGGCACCGGCACGGTCTCGGACGACAGGATCGAGGCGGCGATCGCGGGCATCGAGAAGCTGGGCGGCCTCACGCCGCGCGGCATCCGCACCCATCTGCAGCTCAACAAGCCGATCTACAGCAAGACCGCGGCCTATGGCCATTTCGGCCGCAAGCCCGAGGGCGATTTCTTCCCCTGGGAGAAGACCGACCTGGTCGAGGATCTGAAGGCCGCGCTCGCCGCCTGATCCTCCCCCCGCTTCGGCCCGCCGAAACCGACAGCCCCGCGCCGCATCGCCGGCGCGGGGCTTTTCGTTGGGCCGCTTCGTTCCGTATTTTCCCGGGCCATCCTATAAAGCACTGAGCAACCGTAATTCTTCATCAGGAAGGAATGGAAAGGAGCGAGTCGGTGGAGTCGGAGAATTCGATGATGGTTCCGGAAGGCGGAGCGCCCAGTGGCGCCGGCACCGGGCTCGCGATCGCCTTCCAGCCCATCGCCGAGATCGCTGGCGGGCGCATCCACGCCTATGAGGCCCAGGCGCTGCGCGACGGCCTGCCCGCCGCCGGGGATTTCGACCAGCTCTCGGCCGAGCAGCGCCGCGACGTCGATCGCCGCTGCGCGGTCGCGGCGGTGCGCTGGGCCGCGACCGCGGGCTTCGCCAGCTCGGGCGGGCGGCTCGCCATTCCGCTGAGCGCGCCGGCGATCGGCGACCCGGCGGAGCATATCCAGCCGGCGCTGCTCACCGCGCGCCAATATGGCATCGTCGCGGAGCGGCTGGTGTTCACGCTCCATCATTATCAGGCGATCACCAGCTCCGAGCTCGCCGACATCATGCACGTCTTCAACAAGCTGGGCCCGGTCGTCGCCTTTCACGGTGTCGGCCCCAATGAATCGGGGCTCGCCTATTGCGGCAAGTTCGCGCCCCATGCGGTGACGATCGAGCCCGAGCTGGTCAGCACCATCGCCTCCAGCTGGTCGCGCCGTATCGCCATCGAGGACCTTGTCCGCCGTATGCAGAGCCTGGGCCTGCGCATCGTCGCGGCGGGCGTGGACAGCGAGCCGGTCTATGAGCGGATCCGCAGCTTCGGCGTGCCGCTGGTCCAGGGCGCCCATGTCGGCGCGCCGGCGACGGGCAGCCTGCCGCAACCGGCGCTGCGCAACGCCGCCTGATTCGCGCATTTCGCGCGCGATCCAGCACCGGTGACGAGAGAAACAACCGTTTTGGTGGTAAATTGCGCCCAAGTCGTTGCGATAGCGACTCTCATGCATCGGCGCGACTCGCGGATTCGCGTGGGGCAAGCAAAATCCGCCGCGTTCCGTCCATGGTAGAATCCCCATGGGGAAAATCCCCCTTCGGCGACGCACGGAATGGAGTGAACGGCGTTAACCATTTTTAACGAAGGGCAGAAAGGAAGCATCATGCAAACCGAACCTGCTCCAGCCGCTCCTCAGTCCGGTCTCGCCATTGCCTTCCAGCCGATGATCGCCGCCGCCTCGGGCCAGCCCTTCGCCTGGGCCGCGATCGTCACCGTCCATGGTTGCGACTTTGCCCAGGCCGCCGCGGCGCTCGTCCCTGCCGCACGGCTGCGGCTCGAAATGGCGCGGATCGGTGCCGCGATCGCCGGTGCGGCCGATGCCGGGCTGCTCGACGGCGAGGCGCTGCTCGCGGTTCCCGTCGGCGCCGCCGATGGTGCGCCGGACGCGCTGCTCGCCCATCTCTTCCGCGCCGCGATCGAGCATCGCGTGCCGCTGGATCGCATCGTCGTCGAGATCGATGCCGATGAGCGCGGCGAGCTGGCCCGCGTCGCGGCGCTGGCCCAGGCCTGCGTCGATCGCGGCATCGCCATCGCGTTCGACAGTTTCGCGGTCGGCCCGCTCGCCGTCCGCCTGCTCGGCCGCTTCACGCCGCGCTTCGTCAAGCTCGATGCCGGCCTGGTCCGCACCATCGCCGACAGCAGCTCGCGCCGGGTGATCGTCGAGGGCGTGGTGCGGCTCGCGCGCAACATGGACGTCATCCTGATCGCCAACGGCGTCGCGCGGCGCGAGGATCTGGCCCTGCTGTGCACCATGGGCATCCGCCACATGCAGGGCGACTGGATCGCGCCGGCACGCAGCCGCCCGCTGCCGCGTGCGCACATCGCCCGCCGCGAGCCGCGCGCGATAGTGCCTCAGCATCGCCGCCTCGCCGCGCACCAGCGCATCGCCGTGCTGCGCCCGGCGGTGCCGGCTGCGTTCGCCCAGGCGCTCTAACGCTTGTCCTCCGCGTCCGGGACGCTAACAGGCGGCCCGTGTCCGATCCCGTTTCCATCCGCCGTCTCTATGGCCGCCGCCAGGGCCACAAGCTCCGCCAGGGCCAGTCCGCCCTTGTCGAGGAGTTGCTCCCACAGGTGAGCCTGCCTGAATCGGGCCCGCTCGATTCGGCCATCCTCTTCGGCGACGACCGTCCGCTCGAGTTCGAGATCGGCTTCGGCGCGGGCGAGCATCTCGCCGGCCAGGCCGCGATGCGTCCCGATCACGGCTTTATCGGCTGCGAGCCTTTCCTCAACGGCGTGGTCGGGGCGCTCGGCCATATCCGCGACGGCGATCTGGGGAATGTCCGCCTGCACATGGGCGACGCGCTCGAAGTGCTCGAGCGGCTGCCCGACGCCAGCCTCGACCGGCTCTACCTGCTGCATCCCGATCCCTGGCCCAAGGCGCGCCACGCCAAGCGCCGGATGATGAACCATGGCCCGCTCGACATCATCGCGGCGAAGCTCAAGCCCGGCTGCGAGTTCCGCCTGGGCACCGACGATCCCACCTATTGCCGCTGGTCGATGATGATCATGGACCAGCGCCGCGACTTCGCCTGGCAGGCGAAGACCGCGCAGGATTTCCTAACCCGCCCGGCGGACTGGCCCGAGACGCGCTACGAGCGCAAGGCGCGGCGCCAGGGCCATGAGGTCTGGTACTTCCGCTATATTCGCCGATAAGCTGCGCGCTGCCGCATGGTGCGGCCCCGGCCCCTCTGCTATCCGCGCGGCTCCGGATCGGGAGGAGGGGAATGATGGACCGCAGGACCTTGCTGGCCGCCGCGGCCGCGATGCCCGTCGTTCCGGCCCTTGCGGCGGATGACGCGCGCTGGGCCGGCATCGCCGCGCAGTATGACGTCACGCGCAAGGTGGTGCAGCTCGAGCACGGCAACTGGGGAATGATGGCGCGGCCGGTGCTTGCCGCCTATCGCGCCCATGTCGATCGCGTGAACCGCGATACCAGCTTCTATGCCCGGCGCGAGATGCCCGGCGAGATCGAGGCGATCCGCGCCCGGGTGGCCGGCGTCATGGGCGTGGGAACCGCGGAGCTTGCCTTCACCCGCAACGCCACCGAAGCGATGCGCGCGCTGATCCTGGGCTATAATCGCCTGCGCCCGGGCGACGCGGTGCTCCATGCCGATCTCGACTATGACGCGATGCAGGCCTGTATGGAGAGCCTGAAGGGCCGGCGCGGCGCGGAGGTGCTCAAGATCGCCCTGCCGCTGCCCGCCACGCGCCAGGCGGTGCTCGATGCCTATGCAAGGGCCTTTGCCGCGCACCCCAATCTCCGCATGGTGCTGCTCACCCATGTCAGCCACCGCACCGGGCTGGTGCTGCCGGTCGCCGAGATCGCGGCGATGGCCCGGCTCCGCGGCATCGACGCGATCGTCGATGCGGCGCACGGCGTCGGCCAGATCGACTATAGGCTGCCCGAGCTCGCGGCCGATTTCATCGGCATCAACCTGCACAAATGGATCGGCGCGCCGCTCGGCGTCGGCGCGATCGTGATCCGGGGCGGCCGGCTGGCGGACATCGATGTCGACCCCGCCGAAGCCGGCGCCAATCCGGCGGACATCCGGTCCCGCGTCCATACCGGCACGCTGGACTATGCGGCGCAGCTCGCGGTGCCTGCCGCGCTCGACTTCCATGACGGCATCGGCGCCGCCGCCAAGCAGGCCCGGCTCCGGGCGCTGCGCGATCGCTGGGTCCGCCCCGCACGCGAACTGGCGAATGTGGAGGTGCTCACGCCCGACGATCCCGGCAGCTATGGCGCGATCACCGCGTTCCGGCTCAAGGGGCAGACGTCGCACGAAGCCAATGTCGCGCTGGCCAGGCGTCTGCTCGACGCGCACGGCATCTTCGCCGTGCATCGCGACGGCCTGGCGAGCGGAAGCTGCGTGCGAGTGACGCCGGCGCTGGCGACGACCATGGAAGAGGTGGATCGGTTCGTGGAAGCGCTGCGGAAGGTGGCGGGCTAGCCCCAATCCTTTCGCCGGGGTGACGGCTGTTACGCCGCCTCCAGCATCGCCCGGTCGCGGATGGTGATGCCGCGCGCGCCCATCAGGTTGATCGCGCCTTCGGCCTTGAGCCTGCTCAGCTGGCGGCTCACCGTCTCGATCGTCAGCCCCAGCACCTCCGCCATCTCGCCGCGGGTGAGGGGCAGGTCGAAGGTCTCCGGCCCGGAGGCAGTGGCGCGGCAGCCCTGCGCGCGGTCGGCCAGGTCGAGCAGGAAGCCGGCCAGCTTCTCGCGCGCGGAGAGCCGGGCGAGGGTGAGCATCCGCCCCCGCGCCTCGTCGAGCGCCGCCAGCGTGCGCTGGAGCAGCAGCCGCTCCATGCGAACATGGTCTTCGAGCACGCGCTCGAACGGCTTGCGGGGGAAGACGCAGAGCTCGACGTCGCCGAGCGCGGTGACGGTGAAGTCGGCCAGCGCGGTCCAGGGGCGGCCGACGAAATCGGCCGGATAGAGCAGCCCCACCACCTGCTCGCGGCCATCGGGCGTGACGGCGCTCAGCTTGAGCACGCCCGAGAGGAGATTGGCGCAGACCAGGCTTTCCTCGCCGGCCCAGACCAGAGTCTGCCCGCGCGTGAGCCGGCGGCGCTGGCCGATCGTGTTGAGCGCGCCGAGCTCGGCATCGTCGAGGCTGGCGCAGAGCGCCCGGTCGCGCACCGCGCAGTCGGAGCAGATATGGGCGGCAATCATGCGCCGCATATCGGGGCCGGTTTGACGAAGGTCAAAGCGACGGATTGTCCCAGGGGGCAGGCGGGCGGCGCCTTACCTCACGAACCGGGAAGCGCCCCATGTATCTCTGTCTGGTTGCCGGTGCCTTTGCCTTCTTCATCGCCGCGGTCGCCTTCCTCAGCATCGAGGACGCGGTTCGCTTCCGCGGGCGCTGAGCCGCTCTCGGCGCGGCCGGTGCGCTTCCAGGCGCCGCGCAGCAGCTTGCCCGCCAGCGCGTCGAGCCCCGGCCGCACGAACAGCCAGTCGCGGATCGCCGGGCCCTTCGCGGCGCCGATCACCTGCTTGTAGCCGCTGTCGCCGGCGCCCCAGTCGACGGCGGCGATGCCGTCCTCGATCGCGCGGACGAGATTGCGATAATAGAGCAGCTTGCCGGGCGAATGCTTGGCGAAGCGCGGATCATAGCTGTTCGCGATCGCATATTTGAGCGGGCCGGCATTGAGATCGAACGAGAAGGCGGCGGGGGCGCCGTCGACGCGGAGCAGCGCCGTCCACATCATCCGGGCGATCACGGGATCCTCGGCGGCGGCGCGCCAGAAGCCGCCATGGCCGCGCGCGGTGAACTTGGCGTCGGAGCCGTCGGTCCGCGCCGCGATCCAGCTCTTCTCCTCGATGTCGGCAAGCGCCGCGAACGCCGCGTCGTTCCAGCCGCCGCCGTGGACGAAGCTCCAGTCGAGCGCGCCATGGCTGCCCAGATGCTTCTCGTGGAAGCGGTTCTTCTTGAGCGTCGAGTTGCGCGGCCAGGTGCCTTCGGCGCGCTCGGCGGCGATGTCGAGCAGGAAGCTGTCCGCCACGAACCGGTCGAGCACCGCCCAGCCCCGGTTGCGGGCCGCCTCCTTCAGCAGCTCCAGCCCGGGATCGCCGTCATAGACCGGGCCGACGCGCAGGGCGCGCGCCGCGCGGGCGAGCCGGGGCAGCAGCGCCTCGATCGCCTCGACCCCGGCATCCTCGCGGACGGGGAAGGTGCGGAAGGGCCAGTAGCAGCCGGGAATCGCGGCCAGCTTCGCCCAGGCCGGGCCGGTCGAGACGATCGGCAGCGCGGCCACCGGCTCGCCCTCGCGCGCCACGGTGAGCGTGCGGGCCTGGCCGCCATAGGTGCGGAGCGCGGCGGCGAACCAGCCATAGCGCAGGAACCGGTGCGACGGGCGGGCGCCCGCCGCCACGGCATCGATCGCGCCGGCCAGCCCGTCGACGCAATCGACGGTGAGCGCCGGCGGCAGGCGCGTGAATTCCTCGAGCAGCATCGGCTTCGACATGGCCATGCTTCTAGCCCGGCACCCGTTACCAAGCCGTGATGACGCGGGCGGTCACGCTCCGCGGGCCCAGGCGCGGGCAGCGTCGAGCTCCTCGGGGGTGAAGATCTTCTGCTCGCCCGGCGCCATCCATCCGGTGGCGCGGCTGGCGGCGACGATCCAGCCGATATCGGTCACCACCGCGACGCGGCCGATCTTGGTGAGGTGCCCCACGCCCCAGCTGATGTCCTTCCACCATGCCGCCAGCTCCATGCCGGCGAAGCTGCGGATCACCGCGACCGCCGACAGCTTGCCGTGGCGGGCGATCACCGCCTCCATTTCGCCGGCGGCGGCGTCATATTCGGCGCGGGTGACTTCGCCGTCGACGGTGAACTCGATCACCCCGGCTTCCATGTCGGTTTCGAACTGCATCATGGGCTTCACTCCGTTCGGTTCCCCGGTCATAACGCATGACGCATGGAAGGCCCCTATCTCTCCACGGTTTCTGAAACGATTCAGGCGGCGATCGCGCCGGTGTTCCTCCTGGCGGGCATCGGGGCGTTCCTGAACGTGATGGTCGGCCGGCTCGCGCGCATCGTCGATCGCGCGCGCAACATCGAGCAGCTCCACCCGCGCTCCACCGGGCCCGAGCATGATCGCCATGTGTGGGAGCTGCGCATCATCGATCGCCGCATCTCGGTGATCAACAACGCAATCTTCCTGTGCACGGCCAGCGCCCTCGCCATCTGCTTCGTCGTCGCAATGATGTTCGTCGCGCGGCTCAGCAACCTGCATGTCGGCATCTGGGTGGCGAGCGCATTCATCGTCTCGATGCTGCTGCTGATGGCCGGCCTGATCTATTTCCTGTTCGAGGTGCGCATGTCGCTCGAGGCGATCCATGTGCGCGAGGAGCTGCTCGAGCTGGACGGCAAGAAGAAATAGCCCAGATCCTCCCCCAGCTTGCCGGGCGAGGGGGACCGCGACGCGTAGCGTCGGGGTGGAGGGGTGCGCCGGCCCCTCCACCATCGCTGTGCGACGGTCCCCCTCCCCGAGACAAGCTCGGGGAGGATTGATCAGGGCTGCCGCGGCCCCAGGTCCGCGGGGATCGTCGGCAGATATTGCGGCACCACCCGGGCGTGCGTCGCCTGCTCATAGGCATAGCCGGCCTTGAGCAGCAGCCCGTCGGCATAGGCGGTGCCGATGAAGGAGAGGCCGGCCGGCAGCCCGTTCACCAGGCCCATCGGCACGGTGAGGTGCGGATAGCCGGAGACCGCCGGCAGCTCGCTCGCCGAGGGCCCCTGGAACTGGTCGCCATGGGCGGGATCGCTCAGCCAGGGCGTGCCATAGGTCGGCGTGACCAGGATCTGCGCGTCCGCAGCCTTGAGCATCGCGTCGATCCCCTCGGGCCCGGCCATGCGCGCCGATTTCTCGCGCGCCGCCAGATATTCGGGATCGTCCAGGCCCTTGGACTTGTCGGCCTTGATGAAGGTCTCCTGGCCGAAGAACGGCATCTCGGCGTCCTTGTGCGCCTCGTTGAAGGCGATCAGGTCGGCGAGCGTCTTCGGGCCCACGCTGGCCGGAGTGGTGGCGAGATAGGCGGCCATGTCGGCCTTGAGCTCGGTGTGGAGGACCAGCCCCTCGGCGTCGCCCAGGCCCTTCAGCTCGGGCATCTTCACTTCGACCAGCACCGCGCCGGCCGCGCCGAGCTCGGCGAGCGCCTTGTCGAAGCGGGCGGCGAGGTCGGCCGCCATCTCGGGCTTCCAATAGCCGATCCGCATGCCCTTGAGCGCATCCGGGCTCAACCCGGCGGCATAGTCCTTGCGGTGCCTGTCCGCGTCCTTGGTCGCCGGGTCGGCGGCATCGCTGCCCACCATCGCGCCGAACAGGATCGCCGCGTCCTTCACCGAGCGCGCCATCGGCCCCGGCGTATCCTGGCTGTGGCTGATCGGCACCACGCCGGTGCGGCTGATCAGCCCCAGCGTCGGCTTGAGGCCGACCAGCCCGTTCATCGCCGCCGGGCACACCACCGAGCCGTCGGTCTCGGTGCCCACCGCCACCGCCGCCAGGCTCGCCGCGATCGCCGCGCCTGATCCGCTCGACGAGCCGCAGGCGGAGCGATCAAGGGCATAGGGGTTCTTCACCAGCCCGCCCATCGCGCTCCAGCCGCTCATCGAGTTGTTCGAGCGGATGTTCGCCCATTCGGAGAGGTTGGTCTTGCCGAGGACGATCGCGCCCTGCGCCCGCAGCCGCGCGACCAGCGGCGCATCCCGCCCGGTATCGTTGTTGGCCAGCGCCAGGCTGCCCGCGGTGGTGGGCATGTTCTGCGTCTCGATATTGTCCTTGATCAGCACCGGGATGCCGTCGAGCGGGCCGAGCGGCTTGCCCGTCTTGCGCCGGTCGTCGCTGTCGCGGGCGTCGGCGCGCAGGTCCTTGGCCGGCGCGACGGCGATCACCGAGCGCAGCGTCGGCCCGGCGCGGTCGAGCTTCCCGATCCGCGCGACATAGGCGTCGACGATGTAGCTGCTGGTCATGCTTCCGTCGGCAAGCGCCGCGCGCAGCGCGTCGATCGACTGTTCCTCGACGGTGGGCAGCGGGCGCGGCGCTTCCTGGACCACGATGTCGGACGGGGCGGGAGCCGGCGCCGTGCCGGCCGGCGCCTCCTGCGCCCAGGCGGGCATCGTCCAGGCCAGAGCCACCGCCAGCGCCGTCATTCCCGTCCGCATATGCCGTCCCCGAATCTCGTTGCGGGGCCAGCCTAGCCTGACGCCCCATCATCGTCATCCCCGCCTGCGCGGGGATGACGGCTAAGGCGGGAAGGGCGGACAAGGTGAGGAAGGCGGGCAAGGAAGCTCAGTCCCCAACCGCCACGCTCGCCTCCACCGACATGCCCGGCCGCAGCCGCGCGGCCGCCGGCTGGTCCGGGTCGATCCTGATCCGCACCGCGATCCGCTGGGGGATCTTCACGAAATTGCCCGTCGCATTGTCGCTGCGGATCACCGCGAACTCCGATCCCGCCGCCGGCGCCAGCTGCTCGACCGTGCCGGTCAGCTTCGCGCCGCCCAGCGCGTCGACCCGGAAGCTCGCCTTGGCGCCCGGGCGGATCTTCGCCGTCTGCGCCTCCTTGAAATTGGCGGTGACCCACAAGGTCTGCGGCACCAGCGCCATCAGCTGGGTGCCGGCCGTGACATATTGGCCGCGCCGCCCGCCGATCTCGCCCAATTGCCCGGCCACCGGCGCATGGATCACCGTGTTGGCGAGGTCGATCTCGGCGAGGTGGAGCGCCGCCCTGGCCGCATCCACCGCGGCGACCAGCCCGCCCTTGTTCACCGTCACGCTGCGGATGTCCTCGCTCGCCACCGTCCGCGCCGCCTGGGCCTGCGCCACCGCCGACTGGGCGGTGCGCAGCGCGGCGAGCGCCGCATCGCGGTCCCGCCGGGTGATGAAGCCCTGCCTGGCCAGCGCGTCGATCCGGTTGAAATCGGCCTGCGCCTTGGCGAGCTGCGCCTGGGCGGAGGCGACCGCCGCCTGTTGCGAGCCATAGGCCGCGGTCTTGGACGCCGCCTGTTGCGGGTTGTTGGCGAGCGCGGCTTCGGCGCTGGCGACGTTCGCCTTCGCCTGGTCGACGCGCTGGCGATAGATGCGATCGTCGATCGTCGCGAGCACGTCGCCCGCCCGCACGCGCGCGAAATCCTGGACCGGCACGTCGGTGAGATAGCCGCTCACCTGTGGGCTGATGATCGTCACCTGCCCGCGCACATAGGCATTCTCGGTCGACTGGACATTGCCGGCAAAGGGCCAGACCTGCCACGCCATCAGCACCGCGACGACGCCGGCCAGCACCAGCAGCGCCGCGACCAGGATGGCGGTCCAGGACAGGCGGGGCGGGATCCACCGGCGCGCGGCGACCTCGGGCGTGGGCGGCGGATCCGCACCCTCGCTCGGCGCGGGCGCGGGGGCCGGCGGGGGCACCGGCCTCGCGTCCGCTTCGATCGCCGGGGTGGTCGGCTCAGCCATTCTTCGCTCCTGCTTGTTGCTCGGCGGCGGCGCGCGCCAGGTTCTCGCGCCGGATCCGCATGATGGGGATGAAGACCCACAAGATCGTCCCCGCCGCGATCGCCGCGATCAGCAGGAAAGTGTCGTTATAGGCCAGGATGTTCGCCTCGCGCGTCACGGTCTGCGAGAGGATCGCCGCGCCCTCGGCCTGGCGCAGGCCGGGGTCGATCAGCACCCGGCCATAGGCGCCGGCATTCTGCTGGAGCCGCTGCGCCACCAGCGGATCGCCGCTCGCCAGCTGGGCGACGATGGCGTTGCTGTGCGCCCGCTCGCGGATCACCTGGAAGGTGCCGAGCATCGCCGATCCGAACAGGCCGCCCAGATTCTGGGTGATGCCGAACAGCGCCGAGAAGCTGACGAAATGGGTCGGCCCCTCGCGCAGCGCGCGGGTCAGCCCGATCAGCATCGCCGGCCCGATGAACAGGGCACTGGCAAAGCCCAGCAGCGCCTGGCTGAAATACATGTCGTGCGGGCGGATCAGGTTGGTCGAATCCGAATCGAGCCAGGCGCCCAGGCCGATCAGCGCCAGCGCGATCAGGATCGGCTTGCCGAGGAACAGGGGATCGAGCGTGAGCGCGCCGACCACCACCCCGGCCAGCGTCGCGAGCAGCACCACCAGATAGAGCATCCGCATCTGGTCGTTGCCCATGCCCAGCACGGTGAGCAGCCCCGACGCGCCGATCGTCTGCTCCGAAAGCACCACGCGCACCAGGATCGAGACCAGGGCGAAGCGCACGATGTCGCGGCTCGCCAGCCAGCGCGTGTTGAGCAGCGGGCGCGCGCGGTGATGCTCGATCAGCCAGGCGATCGGCAGCAGCACGATCGCCCCGATCAGCGCCGGTGCGATCCACGGCGCCTCGAACCACCACAGCGCCCGGCCCATGCCCAGCACCGCGCAGAGCAGCGCCATGCCGCCGGCGAAGATCGGGAAAGTGAGGAAGTCGAGCGGCTCGAACACCTTCATCCGCTCGACCGGGGGCAGCACGAGCAGCCGCACCGCCGCCAGGCAGAACAGGGCCAGGCCCAGCTCGAACAGATACATGGTCTGCCAGCGATCGGGCTCGAAGGCTTCGCTGGGGAAGAGCCGGGCGAGGGGGACGGCGATCTGCGGCAGGCTGATCGCGATCACGATGCCCTTCAGCCGGTGCTCGGGCGTCCAGGCC
Source organism: Sphingomonas sp. NPDC092440 (assembly GCF_044754985.1). Lineage (NCBI taxonomy): Bacteria > Pseudomonadati > Pseudomonadota > Alphaproteobacteria > Sphingomonadales > Sphingomonadaceae > Sphingomonas > Sphingomonas sp. NPDC092440. The sequence goes on from NZ_JBIVQA010000005.1 coordinate 209,428, forward strand.
TGGACCATGTAGAGCAGCCCCACCGTGCTGCACGCCGCCGCCGCGATCCCGCTCAGCGCGCGCACCGCCACCGCCGTCGCGAAGCTGTGCGCGATCAGGTGCCCGGCGGTGGTCAGGGCGAAGGCGCCGAGGAAGATCTGGGTGAACAGCCGGATGCCGAATTGCTGGCGGAACTTGATCAGCACCATGTTCGCGCAGACGTTCGTCATCACATAGACGGTCGGCAGCCACTGGATCTCGGCGGAGTAGAGTCCCAGCGATCCCTGCAGGGTCGTCAGGTTCGCGGTGACGATCGCATTGCCCAGCGACCCTGAAAGGATCACCAGCACCGCCACCGACATATAGGCCGCGCGCCGCAGCGGCGGGTGCCAGGGGGTGGGCGGCGAGCCGGGGATGGGCGAGCGCTCGTGCGGGGCCGGCTGCCATGCCGGCTGCTCCCCCGTCGCTGCCCCGTTCGTTGCCATCCCGACATAATCCCGCGCGCGGCGGAACGATCCGCCAAAGGACTGCCTCTAGACCCGGGCAAGTCTGATTGAATATCGCGCAATCGGCAACGCTCGGTTGCGTGGACTGCAATCGCTCCCTGGGGTGAGGGCCGGGGAGCGCTGAATCCCGAGCTGCCATCCGTGATCCGGCGAAAGGTGGATGCGTTCCTGTAGCGATCGCCATCATCTGCGGTGCGTTCGAGCGGGCAACCACAAGCCCTTGTGGTCCCCCGGATTCCTCCACGCGAAAAAAATTAACGTTCCGCGTTCGTTCCCTTGCCTTTCGGAAACCCTAGGAAAGTCCGCGCGTCGCGGCATTGCAGCAGATATGCAGGTGCCACGAACCGAGTCATTTTAGCGACGAAACGTTGTGGAAATTAACCATTTCGGGTCTTGTGCCCGGACTCGGTTTGGCACAATCTGTTGTGGTTGCACTGAGGGGCAAGCTCAAGCACTGGTGGACTCACCGCCGCATACCCATATGCGGAACGGGTCGATTCGTGCCTGGGACGAAGTGCGATGGACATGTTTTGTTCTTCGCGCGCGACCGTGTCGATGCTAGGATCGGCGGCCCCTTCGAGTCGGGATTTATGCCTTCCCCCGGGGAAGGCCAGTGAAGCTTTGTCAGGGGTGAGAGTTATGGAATTCAGGGACACGGAAAACAGCGTGAACGAGACCGTCGCCGAAGCCCCCGCCACTGCCGGCAAGCCGGCCGCGAGCGACGCCGCCAGGGCGGCGCCCAAGGCGCGCAAGCGGAACGACAGCAAGGCCGTCGCGCCGCAGGCGTTCGACGTCGAGGTCGATCATTCGCGCGACGCGCTGCTCACCGAATTCGGCAAGGAGACGCTGCGCGACCGCTATCTGCTGCCCGGCGAGAATTTCCAGGATCTGTTCGTGCGCGTCGCCTCGGCCTATGCCGATGATCAGGGGCACGCCCAGCGCATCTACGACTATATCTCGAAGCTGTGGTTCATGCCCGCCACCCCCGTTCTCTCGAACGGCGGCACCGGGCGCGGCCTGCCGATCAGCTGCTTCCTCAATTCGGTGCCCGACAGCCTGAACGGCATCGTCGACACCTGGAACGAGAATGTCTGGCTCGCCTCGCGCGGCGGCGGCATCGGCACCTATTGGGGCAATGTCCGCGGCATCGGCGAGCCGGTGGGCCTCAACGGCAAGACCTCGGGCATCATTCCCTTCGTCCGCGTGATGGATTCGCTCACCCTGGCGATCTCGCAGGGGTCGCTGCGCCGCGGCTCGGCCGCCTGCTATCTCGACATCTCGCACCCGGAGATCGAGGAGTTCCTCGAGATCCGCAAGCCGTCGGGCGACTTCAACCGCAAGGCGCTGAACCTGCACCACGGCGTGCTGATTCCCGACGCGTTCATGGAAGCGGTGCGGGCCGGCGCGGAATGGGAGCTGAAGTCGCCGAAGGATCAGTCGGTCCGCGGCAAGGTCGATGCGCGCGCGCTGTTCCAGAAGCTGGTCGAGACTCGCCTCGCCACCGGCGAGCCCTATATCGTGTTCGCCGATCACGTGAACTCGAACATGCCCAAGCATCACCGCGATCTGGGCCTCAAGGTCTCCACTTCGAACCTCTGCTCGGAGATCACGCTGCCCACGGGCAAGGATCATCTGGGCAATGAGCGCACCGCGGTGTGCTGTCTCTCCTCGCTCAACCTCGAGACCTGGGACGAGTGGAAGGGCGAGACCGGGATGATCGAGGACGTGATGCGCTTCCTCGACAATGTCCTGCAGGACTATATCGACCGGGCCGAGCCGGGCATGGAAAAGGCCGCCTATTCGGCCAGCCGCGAGCGTTCGGTGGGCCTGGGCGTGATGGGTTTCCACTCCTTCCTCCAGGCGCGGAACATCCCGTTCGAAGGTGCGATGGCCAAGAGCTGGAACCTGCGCATCTTCAAGCACGTCAAGGCGCAGGTCGACCAGGCGTCGATGGCGCTCGCGGTCGAGCGCGGGCCGTGCCCGGACGCGGCGGACATGGGCGTGATGGAGCGTTTCAGCTGCAAGATGGCGATCGCGCCGACCGCGTCGATCTCGATCATCTGCGGCGGCACCTCGGCCTGTATCGAGCCGATCCCGGCCAATATCTACACGCACAAGACGCTGTCGGGTTCGTTCTCGGTCAAGAATCCCTATCTGGAAAAGCTGCTCTCGGAGAAGAGCAAGAATTCGGATGCGGTGTGGAACTCGATCCTGGAGCAGGGCGGCTCGGTCCAGCATCTCGACTTCCTCAGCCAGGAAGAGAAGGACGTCTACAAGACCTCGTTCGAGATCGACCAGCGCTGGATCCTCGAGCTGGCCGGCGATCGCTCGCCCTATATCGACCAGGCCCAGTCGCTGAACCTGTTCATCCCGGCGGACGTGGAGAAGTGGGACCTGCTGATGCTCCACTTCCGCGCCTGGGAGCTCGGCATCAAGTCGCTCTATTATCTCCGCTCCAAGTCGGTGCAGCGCGCCGGCTTCGCGGGCGGGGTGGAAGCCGACAACACGATCGAGAAGCCGCAGTTCAACCTGGGCGAGTCGACCGATTATGACGAATGCCTGGCGTGCCAGTGAGGTGGCGGAGCTAGGGAAACCGGCGGACGCGCAAACTCCCTCTCCCCTTGTGGGAGAGGGAAGGGGCCCGCGCGCGAAGCGCGTGGGAAGGGTGAGGGGGAATGAGGCGGCTCTGACCAAACGTCAGCTCCTGCCCGCGACGACGGTGTTTCGCTCGCGCGAACTGCGCCGCAATGCCGGCCCGGTGGAGCTTGCACTCAAGGCTGCACTGCGCCGTGCCCTGCCGGACGCCGGGTTCCGTCATCAGGTGCCCTTCGGCGCCTATCACGCCGATTTCTGCTCGCACGCGGCGAAGCTGATCGTCGAAGCGGACGACGCCACCCATGTGGTGCGTCGCGATCGCGACGAGGCGCGGACGCGCTTCCTCAATGTGGAAGGCTATCGCGTGCTGCGCTTCTGGAACAACGATGTGATGACGAACGTCGAAGGCGTTATTGCGGAAATTGCCCGGAATCTGCCGCCGCAATTGCGGGGAAATTTCGCGTGATACGTCCCCCTCACCCTTCCGCCGCTACGCGGCTCCCTCCCTCTCCCACAAGGGGAGAGGGAATGGCGGATCGCCGCTCCCTCTCTCCTCGGGTAAGAGGGGCTGCGCTTGGCTCAGGCCTCTTCCTCGAAGATCTCGACCGCGTTGGCCGCGGTGGCGGACAGGCGCACCTTGTCGCCTTCCACGCCGGCGACCAGGCCGACCGAGACATAGTGATGATGCCCGGCATGGCTGCCCGCCGCGCCTTCGATTTCGATGGCGCTGTCCTTCCTGGTGAGCTTGATCCGGCTGCCCTCGACCTTGTCGACGGTGCCGACATGGACGCCGTCGGCGCCGATCACTTCCATATGCTCGCGGATCGCCTGCAAATCGGTCATCTCGGATCTCCTTGGGGGGATGGTTCGCACGCTCAACGCGCGCCGCGGCGAAACGATGCAGCCGCGCGCGCCGCCTCCCACGCACCCGAAGGGGGAATCGCATGAAGCCCGTTCGCGCATCCTTCCAAGCCCTGGCGCTCACTGCCGTGCTGCTGCTCGCCGCCTGCGCGAAGCAGGTGCCCAGCGCCGTCCAGCCCGAAGCGCCGGGCTTCCTGCTCGGCCTGTGGCACGGCTTCATCTTCCCGGTCGCCTGGTTCCTGTCGCTGATCCTGCCGGACGTCGCCGTCTATGCCGTGCCCAACAATGGCGGCTGGTATGATTTCGGCTATTTCCTCGGCATCTGCGTGTTCGGGGTCGGCGCCAATCGCGGGCATCGGGTGACTCGGGTCGTCTATCGTGACCGGGTGGTGCGCGGCCGGAACACCACGGTGATCGACCAGTGACGCGCAGCCTCGCCCTGATGGCCGGCATCGCCGGAGCGGCGGGCGCCGCGGGCCTCACCGCCATGGTGAAGCCCGCCGCCACGCGCGCCTGGCTCGGCCTGCCCGAGGGCGAGGCGAGCGGCTATGCGCTGCGCATCGCGGGCATGATGCTGCTCGCATTGGGCCTGTTCCTCGGCGGCTTCGCGGCGGTGTTCATGGCTACGGGAGGGGCGGCATGATCGGCGCCTCAGTCTATATCAGCCTGTCGCTTCTGAGCACGGGTATCATGGGTTCGCTCCGCCCCGTCGGATGGGATGCCGCGGGCATGCCGCAAAGTCGGCGCGATTGGGTTCGGCTGAATAGCGATCGACCCGCTTCTTCGCCCGAGATCCCTCTCCCGCGGGGGCTGCGGCTTATGCGCATCCTGTCCATCCTTCTTTCGATCGTTGCCGCAGCCATGCTCGGCTTCTCCATCTATCAGTTCGTCACGGAGTAACCCCAATGCCGCTTCTCGAAGCCCGCAAGACCTACAAGCCCTTCGAATATCCCTGGGCGTTCGAGTTCTGGAAGCGCCAGCAGCAGATCCACTGGCTGCCGGAAGAGGTGCCGCTCGGCGAGGATTGCCGCGACTGGGCGCAGAAGCTCACCGATCACGAGCGCAACCTGCTCACCCAGATCTTCCGCTTCTTCACCCAGGCGGACGTCGAGGTGCAGGATTGCTACCACGAGAAATATGGCCGCGTGTTCAAGCCGACCGAGATCAAGATGATGCTGACTGCGTTCAGCAACATGGAGACGGTCCATATCGCCGCCTATTCGCACCTGCTCGACACGATCGGCATGCCCGAGACCGAATATGCCGCCTTCCTCCAGTATAAGGAGATGAAGGACAAGCATGACTATCTGAGCACTTTCGGCGTCGACACCGACGAGGACATCGCCAAGACGCTGGCCATGTTCGGCGGCTTCACCGAGGGGCTGCAGCTCTTCGCCTCGTTCGCGATGCTGATGAACTTCCCGCGCTTCAACAAGATGAAGGGCATGGGCCAGATCGTGTCCTGGTCGGTGCGCGACGAGAGCCTGCACTGCGAGGGCATCATCAGGCTGTTCCATGCCTTCTGCAAGGAGCGCAACTGCCTTACCCCGTCGGTGCGCGACGACATTCTCGACATGTGCCAGAAGACGGTGCGCATCGAGGACGCGTTCATCGACCTGGTGTTCGAGATGGGCCCGGTGAACGGGATGACGCCCAAGGAAATCAAGAAATATGTCCGCTACATCGCGGACTGGCGCCTGGGCCAGCTCGGCCTCAAGCCGATCTACATGGTGGAGGAGCACCCGCTGCCCTGGCTCGCCCCGCTGCTGAACGGCGTGGAGCACGCCAATTTCTTCGAGACCCGCGCGACCGAATATTCGAAGGCGGCGACCCGCGGCGCCTGGAACGAAGTGTGGGATTCGTTCGACAAGCGCCAGAAGGCGAAGGTGACGCCGGTGGCCAACGAGGATGGCGGCGAAGGCGGGCCGGACATGTTCTCGAAGGCGGGGATTGCGGCGGAGTGATAATGGAATTGCCCTGCGCCAATTGGAGCGACTAAAGATGGGACAATCGGGCGCACTAATTGCTTCGATTATTGCCGCATGTGCGCTTGGCGTTTCACTAATTACCCTCTGGCTTACTTATTTCCGGAGAGGTTCTGTCCGAATGACTCTACCGTCGGTGATTTATTTTGGTCCGGATGGATCTGCATCTGGCGGATTTATCGACCGACCGAAGATATTCTTGCGAGCTTTACTGATATCAAACTCCAAGCGTGGTCGGGTTGTTGAGCATCTCTTCGCTACCCTGACGAGGGGGGAGACCAGGCAGAATTTCAATATCTGGGTGTATGGTGACGATGAACTCAAGCGAGGGAGTGGCCTCTTTGTCGGTGAAACGGGGATAGCCACGAACCACCACTTCCTTTTGCCACCTGATAATGCTGAGTTTCGGTTTAAAGCTGGAGGCTATCAGCTGGAGGTTTTTGCGACTCTTCTCGGTGGTCAGGGTGCTATCAAGCTCCTTAGCCAAAATCTGACTGCAAGCGAGGCCGAGGCCAGTTCGATAAATGCTTTGACCCACGGACTCTATTTCGACTGGGGTCCGCAGGGTAACCATTATCAATCCAACTTGAAGCGGCATGACGGGCCGCCGGTTTTCGCCAAAGTTCTTGGGGCAGGCACGGTCTAGCCGCAAAAGTCCACGACTTACGGAGGGCTATCCATTCACCTCATCCCGTGCCCCATGCCGGATGCGCAGGATGATCACCGTGTTGCCCTCCACGCGATATCGCAGGATATAGGGCCAGACGCTGGTCATTTCGCGCCGGCCTTCGCCTGCGTCGCGGCCGCGTTCCGAGAACTCCGCCAAACCGTCCGCCACTGCGATCAACCGCTCGCCCAGCCGCGATGCCGCGCCGGGATTGAATGCGGAGACATAGGCAAGAATGGCCTCGAGATGGCTGATCGCCTCCTCGGTCCAGACGATCTTGCGCAAGCTATTCGCCGGCTTTGGGACGCGGCAGCGGTGCTTCGGTTCCCCAGGAAGCGATCCAGCGCTTCACGGCATCATGCCCCACCAGCCGGCCCGCCCTCACATCGGCCTCGGCACGCGCATCCGCCGCCGCTTCGGCAGCAGGGTCGCGTTCGTCGAACAGGGAACGTTCGCGGGTCATGCCGAGGAAATACCAGCTTCGCGCTCTCGTCGAAACCCCCACCGTGTCCCCCATGCAACACCTCCGCCGCAATCCCATGCTGCAATGCAACCCGGCGGACTCCTCGTGCATTGACCCCATGCCCCGCCGCCAGCGCCCGCGTATCTGGGACGCCTTCGGCGGGGCGAGTGTTTGAATTAGTCACGAGGTTCCCCCCGACATGCGTAAACTCCTCGCCGCCGCGGCGTTCGCCGCGCTGCCCTTCGCCGTCCCCGCCGTCCAGGCCCAGGATGCCGGCACCGACAGCGCTCCCGCCGAAGCCGCTGCCACCGCCGCCCCGGCCCGGACCGCGCCCGACGGCACCCGTGCCTTCGGGATCGAGCCCTATATCGGCATCATGGGCGGCTATGAGCGGTTCGATCGCCAGTCCAACGCCGGCATCCCCATCCCCGCGAACGGCAAGGCCTATGACGGTGCGCTGGTCCAGGGCGTCGCCGGCATCAACATTCCGCTCGGCCCCGTCTTCGTCGGTGCCGAGGGCAATGTCGCCAAGGGCGTCAAGGGCGATATCGACTGGGAATATGGCGCCGCCGGCCGCTTCGGCCTGCGCGCGGGCGAGAGCGGCATGATCTATGGCAAGGTCGGCTATCAATGGGTCAATTTCGACGCGCTGGGCAACAACAGTCGCGACTATCACGCGATGACCTATGGCGCCGGCGTCGAAGTGGGGCCGAAGGACATCGGCCTGGGCGGCGTCACCGGCAATGGCGGCGTGCGCCTGCGCATGGAGATCAACACGTTCAACAACGCCAAGAGCTTCCGCCCGATGGCGGGCGTGATCGCGCACTTCTGAGTTGCCTGGGGGAAGGCGGTCGCGTCGCCTCCCCCCCCGATTCGGTGCCAACAGGCCCGGCAATGTCCCGGCCGTTCGGATAGCCTGGTCGCTCCACCCTCTGGAGGAGTGCATCGATGAAGAAGAAGATCGCTGTCGCCGCGCTGTTCGCGCTCTCCGCGCTCGCGCCGTCGGTCGCCCTGGCGTTCGATGACCCGCTGCCGCCGGGCTGTTTCTATGTTCTCGGCAAGCTGATCTGCGTCGATATGCCGATGGGCTGATCCGGGCCGCGCATGGGCGGCGCGCCAGATGCCGCCCATGCGCGATCGGCCTGTCCTACAAGAACCTATATGGTTATCTAATTCGGCTCCATTCAAACCGGAAGGAGCCCATGCCATGGAACACCAGCCCATCCAGCCGGAAGCGGCCGATGCGCTCGCCCCCTACACTCCCATTGCCCTGCGCGCCCGCCATGACGGCTGGACCGCCGATCGCCAGCGCAGCTTCCTCATCGCGCTGGCGGAGACTGGCTGCATATCCGAAGCCTGTGCGGCGGTGGGGCTCACGGCGCGCTCGGCCTATCGCCTGCGCCGCCGCCCGGATGCCACCGGCTTCGCCGAAGCCTGGAACGATGCGCTGCTCGTCGCCAGTGCCCGGCTGACCACGCTTGCCTTCGAACGGGCTGCGCGTGGCACGATCCGCGAATATTGGAAGAATGGCGAGCTCGTCGCCGAATGCCGCCAGCCTTCGGACCAGCTGCTCAAGTTCCTGCTCCAGCATCTGCGCGGCGACTGGTTCGGTCGCGACGCGATCGCCCAGCCGGCCGAGGGCGCGCGCCGGCGCTTCGATGCGGCGCTGGACGGGTTGGGCGACAATGCGGAGCCTGCCGATCCGCTTACGCTGCGCGATTATCGGGTGGCGCCGCCCCATGACCCGATCGCGCCGCCCGGCGAGGACGAGGAATGGTGAGCCGCGCGCGATGGGGCCGGTACCTTTGCGACCTTTCGCGCTGGTTCGGCCCGCGCGCGGCCGCGACGAGGAACGAGGAAAATGGTTCACGCGGAGACGCGGAGGAGCAATATTCGCGGCAGCGCCATCCGCCGCGTCGATGGCAGGAGGGGCGCCGGCCGGAGGGGGAGGTGCCGCTGGCGCGGCGAGCCATGTATCTCCGCGCCTTCGCGCCTTCGCGTGAACCAACTTCTCCTGCCGACGCCGATCGCGCCGCGTGAGAATTCACGCCCGCTTGCGCGCCCGGCCCTCGCCATGATCGCACACCGCTTCGCCGTCGCAGATCAGCCGGTCATAGCCGCTGCCCGGGCAGATCGCATGGGCGGTCAGGATCGCCGGAGTCAGCGCCTCGAGGCCGGCGCCGCGCCGGTCGAGCAGGCGGCGGATCGGGCGGCGGGAGCCGGCCCAGGCCTGATGACCGGCCCTGGGGGCCGGGGGCGGGGCCACCAGCAGGCCGACCGGGCGATAATCGGCGACGGCAAGCTTGGGGAAGACGCCCTTGGCGATCGCCCGTGCCCAGGCCGGCGTGGCGGGGCTCAGCGGCAGGTGCGGCACCACATCGCCCGGCATCTCGTAGCGCAGGCAGGCGATACGGGTGCTGCCATAGCTGGCGGCGAAGTCGGCATTGCCCGCGCGCGCCGCGGCGATGGTGGCGACGCTCACCGGCAGGTCCGCCCATTCCTTCACCTGGGCCGATCGCATCGCCGCCAGATTGGCGAGCGCGCCGCCCTTGCTGTGGCCGGTGACGAACAGGTGCCGCCGCGCCTTGCGGTCGAGCAGGCTCTGGTCGAGCATCGCCTGGATCGCGGTGCGCACGCCCGGGCCCGAGCCCGCGTCGTTCCACAGCCGGCGCGCCGATTCGGCGAAGCCGAAATGCACGCCGCCGCCATAGTGCGAATCCTCGACGCACAGCGAGAAGGCATCGTTCAGCCAGTCGAGCACCACGTCCCAGCCATCATGCGCGCCACCGAAAAAGGGCGGGAGCGAGCCGCGGAACGCGACCACCACGCCCTGGGGCGTGCGGCCGACAAGCGCCTGGTCGATCTCGCGCTGGCCGAGCGCGCTCTCGCGGCGCACGACGAAGGGCGCCTCGATCCAGCCGACATTGCGGCCATGGACCTGCATGGCGGGCTGATAGGCCTGGCTGGAAGCGTAGAGCAGGCGGCGTTTCATGCAGTCGTGCATCGGCAATACTCCCCGAACCATACAGCCTTGCCCCGGCGCATGGTGCACAGGCAATTAGGGTTAACACCGGAGTCCAGAATCGCGAAGCCGGGCTTTCGTTGCGCTGAACCGGAACGAAGCGCCCGGGCGATCCGCTCAGTGATGGTCGTCGGGCTTGCGATAGGCGTCGTGGCAGGCCTTGCAGGCCTTGCCCACTTCGCCGAACTGCGCGGCGAAGCCGGGCTTGTCGCCTGCCTTGGCGAGATCGGCGAGCTTGGCCGCCGCTGCCGCATAGTCGGCGGCGCGCGCCTCGAAGCCGGCGCGGTCGCTCCACACGGCGGGCAGTGCCTCGGACGGGGCGATGCCGGTGCCGGCGGGGAACATGCCGGGGATCGCCCGGGCCCAGCCGGCGAGCGCGCGGGCGGCGAAGCCCAGCGCCTTGGGATCGTCGCCACGGTCGACGCCCGCCTTGATCTGGCCGAACAGCGCGCCGGACAGCAGGAAGGCGGCCTTGCGGCCGGCGATCACGTCGGCGGCCGGATCGGCGGATACGGCGCGGCTGGCCGGGGCAGTGGCCGCGAGGCCGGTGAACAGCGCCGCCGCGGCGCCGAGTGCGAGCATGGAAGTGCGCATGGATTCGCTCCCTTGGTCGGAGAAGGCGAGGCTAGGCCTCCTGCCTTCGATCCGCAACGGCCGCGTAACCTTGTCCATTATGGAGGTGGTTGCCGCCGAAACGGACCGGGGATCGCCTATGCTGCCGGGCGTGGCAGAAGGCGAAGCTCCTCGGGTCGAGTATGCGTGCGAACGTTGCGGTGGTGTTGCCGTTACGCGCGACGCCTGGGCCGAATGGGACGTGAGTTCCCAGGCCTGGGCGCTCAGCGAGACGTTCGATTTCGCCTTCTGTCACCAATGCCACCGCGAGACGCGGCTGGTGGCGAGGTCGATCGGCCGCCCTCCCTAGGGTGGGCCGAAAGCGATCGCCGCCGGCCGGGTGCGCCCGGGCGTTGGTCGGAGCCGGGGAGGGGCCTCGCCAGTGGCAGGCGCGAAGCCTTTCCCCGGCTTCGCTTCGGTATCGGGGCCGGGCGCCGATGCTAGTCGCCCGCTCCCAGCCGCCACAGCACGAACGCCATCTCGTCGGCGGCTTCCTTCAGGCTCTCCCACCGGCCGGACTTGCCGCCATGGCCGGCGCCCATGTTGGTCTTGAGCACCAGCACCTGGTCGTCCGTCTTGGTGGCGCGCAGCCTGGCGGCCCATTTGGCGGGCTCCCAATAGGTCACGCGCGGATCGTTGAGCCCGCCCGAGATGAACAGCGGCGGATAGGCCTGGGCAATGACATTGTCATAGGGCGAGTAGGAGCGGATCAGCGCGAAGGCGGCCGGATCCGTCACCGGATTGCCCCATTCGGGCCATTCGCCCGGGGTGAGCGGCAGGCTCTCGTCGAGCATGGTGTTGAGCACGTCGACAAAGGGCACGTCGGCGACGACCACCGCCCACAGCTCGGGGTCGGAATTGATCACCGCGCCCATCAGCTCGCCGCCCGCCGAGCGCCCGGCGATGGCGATGCCGCCCTTGTGCGTGAAGCCCCGGTCGATCAGCCCCCTGGCGACGTCGACGAAATCGTTGAAGCTGTTGGTGCGCTTCTCGAGCTTGCCGTCGAGATACCATTGCTGGCCGAGATCGTCGCCGCCGCGGATATGGGCGATGGCGAAGGCGACGCCGCGGTCGAGGAACGAGATGCGGCTGGTCGAGAAGCCGGGCGGGATCGCATAGCCATAGGCGCCATAGGCATAGAGATAGAGCTTGCCCGTGCCGTCCCTGGGGAAGTCCTTGGGATAGACGATGGAGACGGGCACCTCGGTGCCGTCGCGGGCAGCGATCTTCAGCCGCTCGGTCCGGTACTTCGAGCCGTCATAGCCCGAGGGGATCTCCTGCACCTTCAGCGTCTCGAGCTCGCCCGTCGCGACGGTATAATCATAGACCGTGCCCGGCGTGACCATCGACTCATAGCCGATGCGCAGCTTGTCCATCGCATATTCGGGATTGTCGCCCAGCCCCGCGACATAGCTCGCCTCGGGGAATTTGAGCCGCACCGGGGCGATGGCCGGGTCGTAGCGGTGGAGCTCGATCTGATCGAGCCCGTCCTCGCGCCCCTCGACGATGAAATAGTCGGCGAAGCAGGTGACGCCGGTCATGTAGAAATGCGCCGACGGGCCGATCCGCTCGGTCCATGCGCCGGGTGCCGCCACCGGCGCGGTCACCAGCCGGAACTGGGGGTCGATATCGTTGGTGTGGATGAACAGCGTGCCGTCATGCTCGTCCACGTCATATTCGCGGCCCGGCTTGCGCGGGCTGACGCAGACCATCGGCCGGGAGGGATCCTCGGGCGAGAGGAGATAGACTTCGCTCGTCACATGATCGCCGGTCGAGACCAGCAGATAGTTGCGCGACTGAGTCTCCCCCACTGCGACGCGATAGCCCTCATCGGCTTCCTTGAAGAGCTCGACGTCCCGCTCCACCGGCTCGCCGAGCTTGTGCCAGCGGGCATTGTCGGTCCGCCAATTCTCGTTGGCGAGACCATAGAGGAAGCCCTTCGAGTCCGCGGTCCAGACGATTTCGGAGAGCATGCCGGGGATCATGTCCGGCAGCAGCGCGCCGGTCTCGAGGTCCTTCACCCGGACTTCGAACCGCTCCGAGCCGTTATCGTCCACGGCATAGGCGAGCAGCCGGCCGTCGGGGCTCACCGAAAAGGCGCCGAGCCGGAAATATTCCTTGCCCTCGGCCAGGGCCGGCTCGTCGAGGATCATCACGTCCTCGCCGCCATCCACATGGCGCCGCCACCAGCGCGGATATTCGCCGCCGGTCTCGTAATCGGTCCAGTAGAGCCAGTCGCCGTCCTTCTGGGGCACGGTCGCTTCGTCTTCCTTGATCCGCCCGCGCATCTCGGTGAACAGCGTTTCGCTGAGCGGCTTGAGCGGCTCCATCACCTTCTCGAAATAGCCGTTCTCCGCCTCGAGATAGGCGAGCACGTCCTTGTCGGCGACGTTGGGATAGGCCGGATCCTTGAGCCAGGCCCAGGGGTCCTGGATGGTGACGCCGTGGCGTGTGAAGCTGTGCGGGCGGGTGGCGGCGACGGGCGGCGCGGGAAGATCGGTCATCGGTCTTTCCTAGCGCGCCGCTCGGCAGACCGCCACTGCCCGCCGCCTTCGCGCCAGCCGCGGTGCCAGCACCATCGCCAGCCCGGCCAGTGCCATTGCCGCGCCGGCCAGCGACACCGCCGGATAGCCCAGCCCTTGGCGGATCACTTCGCCGCCCAGTGCCGCGCCGATCGCATTGCCCAGGTTGAACGCACCGATGTTCATCGCCGAGGCGAGGTTGGGCGCCTCGTGCGCGGCGTCCATCACGCGCATCTGCAGCGGGGGCACCAGCGCGAAGCTCGCCGCGCCCCAGAGCGGCAGCAGGATCATCGCGACCGGCAATGAGAACATGCCGAAGGCGAACAGCACCAGCAGCACCGCCAGCGCCGCGGTCATGGTGATCAGCGCGGCCTCGACCGAGCGATCGGCATAGCGCCCGCCCAGCCAGTTGCCGGCGGTGAGGCCGATGCCGAACAGCACCAGTGCCGCCGTCACCTGGAACGTGGAAGCGTGCGCCGCCTCGCGCAGGATCGGCGCGATATAGGTGAACACCGTGAACATCGCGCTGAACCCCACCATGGTCAGCGCCAGGGCGAACAGCACCGGGCCGCGGCCGAGCACGCGCAGTTCCGCGCCCATATCGGCATCGGCCTGGCCGGGCAGCGCCGGCACGAACAGCCGCAGCGCCGCCATCGTCACCACGCCGATCGCCGCGATCGCCGCGAACACCGCGCGCCAGCCGAACGCCTCGCCCGCCCAGGTGGCGAGCGGCACGCCGCCGATCGTCGCGATCGTCAGGCCCATGAACATCGTCGCGATCGCCCCGGCCCGCCGCTCGGGCGGAACCAGGCCGGCGGCCACCACCGATCCCACGCCGAAGAACGCGCCATGGTTGAGCGACGTCACGATCCGTGCCGCCAGCAGCATCGCATAATTGTCCGCCATCGCCGCCAGCAGGTTGCCGAGCGTGAAGATGCCGGCGAGTGCGATCAGCAGCGTGCGGCGCGGCACGCGCCCGGTCGTCAGCGTCATCAGCGGCGCGCCGATCAGCACGCCGATCGCATAGGCGCTCACCAGCAGGCCGGCGGCTGGGATCGAGACGCCAAGGTCGCCCGCGATCACGGGCAGCAGCCCCATGGGCGTGAATTCGGTGACGCCGATGCCGAAGGCACCGATGGCGAGCGCAGTGAGGGCGAGGCGGGGACTCATGGGATGCAGCTCCGGGATTTGTGCGGCAACGCAAATGGACCGGCGCCTCACCATCCGGTAGACCAAGGGAAGGCGAAACATCTGTGCGCAGGAATCACGAATGACACGAGCCATGATCGATCGCTCCGGCGAGATGGAGATCTTCGTGGCGGCGGTGCGCGAAGGCAGCCTTTCCGCCGCCGCCCGCCGGCTCGACCTCACGCCGTCGGCGGTCAGCCGCGCGCTTGCCCGGATCGAGGCGCGGCTGGGCGTCCGCCTGATCACCCGCACCACGCGCCGGCTGGTGCTGACGACCGAAGGCGACGCCTATCTCCATGCCGCCCAGCGCATCCTTGCCGACATCGCCGAAATGGAAGGCGAACTCGCCGACCAGGCCGCGCCGCGCGGGCGCCTGCGGGTCAGTGCCGCGCTCGCCCATGGCCGGCTTTCGGTGGTGCCGCTGCTCGGCGCGTTCGTCGGGCGCTATCCCGGCATCCTGGTCGACATCAGCCTCAGCGATACGCTGGAGGATGTGGCGGGCGGGCGCGCCGACGTCGCGATCCGTTTCGGCCCGTTGGCGGACAGTGCGCTGACGGCCCGCAAGCTGGGCGAGACCGGCCGCACCATCGTCGCCTCGCCCGACTATCTGGCGCGCATGGGCACGCCCCGGCTGCCCGAGGACCTGCACGCGCACAACTGCCTCAACTTCAACTTCCGTCGCGCCGAACCGGTCTGGCCCTTTCGGCGCGAGGGCCGTGACTATGCGCTTCCCGTCGGCGGCAATATCGAGGCGAACAATGGCGAGACACTGGTCCAGCTTGCGCTTGGCGGAGTGGGCGTGGTCCGGGTCGGGAGCTTCCATGTCGAGGACCATGTCGCTGCCGGGCGGCTGGTCGCGCTGCTCGAGCCGTTCAATCCCGGCGACCGCGAGGACATCCACGCACTCTATGTCGGCGGCGCTACCCGCCCGGCGCGGGTGCGCGTCTTCGTCGATTTTCTGGTGGAGCAACTGGGGCGGTCCTGAGCGGTATCGCATCCGCCTCTCCTGTCCCCGGCCGGGGCCACGACCGCCGGTCTTCCTTAATTGCGAGCCGTTATGGCAAACGGGATATGGTTTTTATAACCCATATGGTTCGCTATGTCAAGTTCCATTCGTCGTCCCGGCCTTTGTCGGGATGACGGTTCATGGCGGGAGGTACGGGCAGCGGGGAAGGCCCGGTTCCAGCGGCAAGAATGGGTCCCGGCCTGCGCGGGGACGGCGCTCGAGGGAGTTACTCCTCCGCCAGCGCCTTTTCCGCCGGCGGATGCAGCCGCAGTCTGGTGACTCGCTTGGGATCGGCTTCGACGATCTCCAGCTTCCAGCCGCTGCCATGCTCCAGGCACTCGCCCGCCTCGGGCACGTGCCCCGCGAGCACGAAGGCGAGTCCGCCCAGCGTGTCGACATCGCCGTCGACCTCGCCCAGCCGCGGGTCGACCGTCTCGGCGACGTCCTCCAGCTCGGCACGGGCATCGGCATCCCAGCCGCCGCCCTCGATCGGCACGAGCAGCGCGGTCGGCGCCTCGTCATGCTCGTCCTCGATCTCGCCGACGATCTCCTCGATCAGATCCTCGATCGTGATCAGCCCCTCGGTGCCCGAATATTCGTCGAGCACGATGGCGAGATGGGTGCGCCGCCCGCGCATCTGGGCGAGCAGGTCGAGCGCGCCCATCGACTGGGGCACGTAGAGCGGCTGGCGGATCAGCGCGGCGATGCTGGCGGGGTGCGGCGCGCCGCTCGCCAGGATGTTGAACACGTCCTTGATATGGACCATGCCGATGATGGTATCGAGCTCGTCGCGATAGACGGGAAGGCGGCTGTGGCCGGCTTCCTCGAACAGCTTCACCAGCTGGGCGAAGCTGGTCCGTTCCTCGACCGCGATGATGTCCGCCCGCGGCACGCCGACATCGCCGGCATCGCGCTCGCCGAAATGGAGCAGGTTCTTGAGCATCTGGCGCTCGATCGGGGCCAGGTCGCCCGCCGGGGCGCGGCCGCCCTCGACATGTTCGTCGATCGCGTCCTCGATGCGGTCGCGCAGCGTTTCTTCTTGGTCGTCACCGAACAGGAGGGTGCGGATACCGCGCCATATTCCGCCACCTTCGTGGCTGTCTCCATTGCCGTTGCTACTAGGGCCCTCGGGCATGTTCGGTGTTCAATCCTCGCGTATCAGATAGGGGTCGTGCAGGCCGAGGTCGCGAAGCGCGGCGCGCTCCATTTCCTCCATCGCCTCGGCTTCGGCGTCGTCCATATGGTCATAGCCTAGCAAATGCAGCAGGCCGTGGACAATCAGGTGCGTGGCATGATCCTCGACGCCGACCCGGCGCTCCAGCGCCTCGGCGGCGCAGACGCCGTGCGCCAGGACGATGTCGCCCAGCAGCACCTCGCCATCGTCGCTGTTCTCGGTGACCGCTTCCATCAGGTCCGGCTGGATCATCGGGAAGGAGAGCACGTTGGTCGGCTTGTCCTTCCCCCGATACTGGCGGTTGAGGACATGGACTTCCTCGTCCGAAGTGAAGCGCACCGCGACTTCGATCGTCGCGGCGTGATCGAGCCACTCGAGAAAGGGGGTCTGGCGAAGCGCGGTCTCGGCGGCGCGGACGGAGAGCGTTTCCCAATCCGCATCCGGCCAGGGGGCTTCGACCAGGGCGGCGACGTCAAGCATTCGGGCCCTCATAGGCTTCGACGATCCGGCCGACGATCGGATGACGGACCACGTCCGCCGTCGAGAAGCGCGAGAAGGCGATGCCCTCGACGCCCTCGAGCCGCCGTGTGGCGTCGTTCAGGCCCGAGGCGGGCGGGCCGCCGGGCAGGTCGACCTGGTTGGGATCGCCGCAGATCACCATCCGGCTGTTCTGGCCGAAGCGCGTGAGGAACATCTTCATCTGCGCAGGCGTGGTGTTCTGCGCCTCGTCGAGGATGACGAACGCATCTGCCAGGGTGCGGCCGCGCATGAAGGCGATCGGGGCGATCTCGATCTCGCCGCTCGCGATGCGCCGCTCGACCTGCTCGGCGGGCAGGCAATCATAGAGCGCGTCATAGATCGGGCGGAGATAGGGATCGACCTTCTCCTTCATGTCGCCGGGCAGGAAGCCCAGCCGCTCGCCGGCTTCCACGGCCGGGCGGGAAAGGATCAGCCGCTGGACGCTGCCGGTGATCAGCTGTGCCACGGCCTGCGCCACGGCGAGATAGGTCTTGCCGGTGCCCGCCGGGCCCAGGGCGAAGATCATGTCGTTCGAGACGAGCGCACGCATATATTGCGTCTGCGCGACCGAGCGGGGCACGATCGTCTTCTTGCGCGTGCGGATCATGATCTGGGGCGGGGCATTGCCATTGTCCGCCTTGATGATGCCGGTGAGCGTCGGCTCGCTCGACATGGCGATCACCGCGTCGATCAGCCCGGTATCGACTTCCTCGCCGCGGATGACGCGGGCATGGAGCTCCTGCAGCACTTCGCGGGCATGGGCGACGGCTTCGGCCGACCCCTCGATCTGCACGCGCTGGCCGCGGGCATGGATGTACACGCCGAGCCGCTCTTCCAGGGCGAGGATGTTGCTGTCGAACTCGCCGAAGAGCTGGGGCAGGAGCTGGGGCTTGTCGAAGTTCACCTCGGCGCGGCTGCGTTCACCGGACTGGGCGGGGACAGGCTTGCGGCTCATGCGGCTCCTTCGCGCTGAAAAATGTTGAATCTCTTGATGGCCTCACGCGTGCGCGCGATCGCCGACAGTCCAACGCGCGTAGCGGCGCTGCGTGTCAAAGCGAAGACGATGCGGGCGGTTCCCTGGCGCATGCGATATGGGAAGAGTGGCAGAGCTTTTCCAACTTGGACAGGGGGAATGCGGCGGCTGCTTCAACGAAGCGACGGACTGTGCGATACGTGCCACATGGCACGGGGCCCGAAATCGCCGCAGCGGAAAAAGGCGCTGTCCTATGCCAGGGACCGCCGCAACGCCTATGGCGGGAACGACAAGGCAGCGCGCAAGGCGATTCCGGCGCGCAAGGCCGGCGAGAATCGCAGGGCACGGCGCAAGGCCGGCCATGCGCTGGCAGGGATCGCGCGGCTCGACGCGCCCGTTGCCGATATGGTCGAGAGCGCGCTGCGCCATGACCTCGAGCGCGTTGGCGGCTGGACCAAGGCGGCGGATATGCCGTTGGGCGATCATGTCGCCAACCGGAAGGCCCGGGCCGAGCGCCGGATCGGGAGCAATGCCCGGGCCCGCGCCGAGGCAGGGCGCCAGCGTTCCGCCCCGGACTTCAATGGCATGATCTCCGTCGGCAGCGACATCCGCTTCCCGCCGGAAGACTAGGACGGATCGACATTTAGTGGGAAGGGGCTTTCCTGTCCCCCGGCGAAGGCCGGGGCCCAGTCTCGGTGCATCTGGCCAGGCACGAGAACCTCTCGAACGACGTTGCAACTGGGCCCCGGCCTTCGCCGGGGTACGGCTTTTCCTCCGCCGGCAAGGCGCGCTCGATACAGATCCTAAATGTCGATCCACCCGAGGGTGAGAATCCAAGCAAGCCCTTGAAACTCCACCCGTCATCCCCGCGCAGGCGGGGATCCAGGGTAGTTCGGGATGATCGAAGCAATCACGCGCAGGCTTGCCGGAACCGGCAACGCAAGCCGCGCGCCCCTTGCCCTTGGCCCTGGATCCCCGCCTGCGCGGGGATGACGAGGAAGGGATGGCGGGGGTGACGGTTCAAGCAATATGAGTCCTCAACCTAGGTTGAGAACCCAAACAAGTATCTGATTTTCCGCCGTCATCCCGGCCTTGCGCCGGGATCCCGCTTCTTCTTCCGTCAGCAAGGCAGCGGGACCCCGGCTCAAGGCCGGGGTGACGAAGGAGGAATATGAGTCCTCAATCTAGCCGGCCCGGCCCGACTGGCTCATCCGCCACATCAGTGCGTCCTTCCAGCGATCCGGCAGCCAATGGGCGAGGAACAGGAAGAGCTTCGCCCCGCCGCCCGTGCCGTAGCGGATGCGCGGGCGGCGCGCGGCGGCGGCCCTGGCGATGGTGTTCGCCACCACTTCGGGCGGGGAGGCGAAGCTGCCGCTCTCGGCGCTGCTCAGCACCGCGGCATGTTTCAGCGCCCAGGGCGCATAGGCACTGCTGCCCGAACGCTCGACCAGGCTCTGGTGCGCGATGCCGCCCCATTCGGTGCGGATCGCGCCGGGCTCGATCACCACCACGCGGATGCCGAAGGGCCTGAGCTCCATGCGCAGGCAGTCGCTGAAGCCCTCCACCGCGAACTTGGTCGCGTGATACCAGCCGCCGAACGGCTCGCCGATCTTGCCGCCGATCGAGGTGACGTTGACGATCGTGCCCGATTTCCGCGCGCGCATCAGCGGGGTGGCGAGCTGGCAGAGCCGGGCGAGGCCGAAGACATTGACTTCCATCTGGCGGCGGGCCTCTGCCATCGGCACGTCCTCGATCGCGCCATAGCTGCCATAGCCGGCATTGTTGACGAGCAGGTCGAGCCGGCCGGCGGCGCGGACCTTCTCCACGGCGGCGACGATCGAGGCATCCTCGGTCAGGTCGAGGTCGATCAGCTCGGCGCCGAGGCGCTTGAGCGGCGCCATGCGATCGAGGCGGCGGGCGGCGGCGAAGACCTTGTAGCCGTCCTTCAGCAGGCGCTTGACGGTGGCTTCGCCGATCCCGGCCGAGGCGCCGGTGACGAGGGCGGTTTTCTGCATTTCGGGCTCCGATTGTAATGTGGAGCCTTGCCATATAAGTATGGAGTATAGTCCATGGTCAAGGGACAAATCGCATGCTGATCTCAGAATTCGCCCGGCGTGCCGGCATGAGCATCGACACGGTGCGCTTCTATATCCGCAAGGGGCTGCTCGCGCCCGCGACCGGCGCGAAGGGCGGCTCCAACCCCTATCAGATCTTCACCGAGGCGCATCTGGAGGGCGCGCGGATCATCAGGATGGCGCAGGGGCTGGGCTTCTCGCTGCGCGAGATCGCGGCGCTGGCGGCGGAATATCATGCCGGCGGGATAACGCCCGAACGCGGCCTGGCGCTGATGCGGGCACAGCTCGCGCGGCTGGAGGAGAAGGCGGCGCAGCTGAACGCGATGGTCGACTATACCCGCGCCAAGGTGGCGTGGCTGGAAAACGGGCAGCAGGGCGCCGAGCCGCTGTTCGGGGAATTCGAGGAGTGCGTTTCGTTCAACCCCGGTTTCAACAAGGACGAATGCCTGGCCTGAAGCAGATGCGGCTAGGATTTCATGCTGTCGAACTTGCTGAGTATCTTCAGGAAGGTTTCGCGATTGGTCGTCGGCGCCATCAGCCTGTCATAGTCGGGCGATGGAAAAGGAACGAAGTTTGTTTCGTCGTCATAGGAATATGCGCCGATCAATATGCGCTCCTGATCATATTCGGTGTCATAGCCGACGCCGTCCATATCGAGCTTCTCGCATTCCCTGAGAACCTGGCGAGCGACGTTGATGGGGGCAAGCTGGCCAATGGTGACGATGAACTTGCTTGGAGTGACCGGATCGACGGAGGTCGAGCCGAAAGTTTCCGACGGGCGCAGATTCAATTCGTTCAGGGCCGCGAGTATTTCCTTGAAATTCGGAAGCAGGTCGTTCGCCCATATGAATTCCGACACTCTTCCGGATGCGCTGGATTTGATCTCTTTCTTGATTTCCGCCTTTTCATTCGCGGCCACGGTCACGAACTGCTGGGACTGCAGCGAATAGCGGCGCTCCAGGTGCCTGGAATAGAATGAATCCTCCTGCATTTCCGGGCGGAACTTGGTCTGCAGCAGGAAAAGGCAGGCCAGGAAGAGGGGGACGTTTATCACCGCGGATATGATGAGCAGGCCCGCCCCCCAGCTGGGGCTGGTGATCAATCCCGCCGCGGTCAGGAAGGATCCATTGATGGCGACAAGGCCTGCCAGCCATGCCGCAAGAAGCTGGATAGGTTTCGTAACCTTGGACGCATCGATGGGATTCTTCTCTTCAATCAATGCCTTCCTCCCCCTTGCGGCAAAAATAGCCACCGGGGCGGGAAGTGTCAAAGACGATGATGCCCATCTTCTTCGCCTAATCTTGCAGATCAGGCTGCGGCGCGTGCCTTTTCCACGCCGCTCAGCGAATTGGCGAAGCCCTCGGCGATTTCCACCTCGACCATGTCGCCGATCCCGGCACCGGTATCGAGATAGACCGACTGGAGCCAGGGCGACTTGCCGAGCATCTGGCCGGGAAGCTTGCCCTGGCGCTCGATCAGCACCGCACAGGACTTGCCGGCGGTCGCCCGGTTGAAGGCGAGCTGATCGCGGTTGAGCGCGGCCTGGAGGCGCTGCAGGCGCTCGTCCATCACATCGGCCGGGACGAACCCGTCCGCCATCTCCGCGGCGGGCGTGCCCGGGCGCGGGCTGTATTTGAAGCTGAAGCACTGGGCATAGCCGACCGCGTCGACCAGGCGCAGCGTCTCCTCGAACTCGGCGTCGGTCTCGCCCGGGAAGCCGACGATGAAATCACCCGACAGCGCGATGTCGGGCCGCGCGGCGCGGACGCGATCGAGGATCTTCAGATAGGAATCGCGGGTGTGGCTGCGGTTCATCGCCTTGAGGACGCGGTCGCTCCCGGCCTGTACCGGCAAATGCAGGAAGGGCATCAGCTTCGCCACTTCGGCATGGGCGCGGATCAGGCCCTCGCGCATGTCGTTGGGATGGCTGGTGGTGTAGCGGATGCGCTCCAGCCCCTCGATCCGGTCGAGCGCGCGGATCAGGCCGTGCAGCCCGGTGCCGGCATCGTCGTCCCAGGCGTTGACGTTCTGGCCGAGCAGCGTGATCTCGCGCGCGCCGGCATCGACCAGCGCCCTGGCCTCGTCGACCAGCTCGGCAAAGGGCCGGCTGATCTCGGCGCCGCGCGTATAGGGCACGACGCAATAGGTGCAGAACTTGTCGCAGCCTTCCTGCACGGTGAGGAAGGCGGTGGGGCCGACCTTGCGGCGCCGGGGCAGCGCGCCGAACTTGCTGAGCGCCGGCATGTCGGTGTCGAGAGTCGCCTGGCCGCTGGCGGCCTTCGCCACCAGTTCGGGCAGGTTGTGATAGGCTTGCGGCCCCACGACGACATCGACCCTGGCGCGGCGGACGATCTCTTCGCCCTCGGCCTGGGCGACGCAGCCGGCGATCGCGATCATCGGCTCCGCGCGCCCGTCGGCACGCGCGCCCTTCCGCAGGCGGCCGATGTCCGAATAGACCTTCTCGGTCGCCTTCTCGCGGATGTGGCAGGTGTTGAGCACGACGAGATCGGCGGCCTCGCCCTCGGCGGCGGCGGTCATGCCCTGCGCGGCCATCAGCTCGGCCATGCGCTCGCCGTCATAGACGTTCATCTGGCAGCCGAACGACTTGACCTGGAAGGTCCGGGGATTCTTGGGATTCTGGGGGGCGTTCATCGCGGCGCCTGTACACCAGCCGTCACCCCGGCGAAAGCCGGGGCCTCGGGCGGCTCCTGTCCTGCCATCGCCTGAGATCCCGGCTTTCGCCGGGATGACGGTCATGGATCAGGGGTTGGCCCCCGGCTTCGGCCGGTATCCGATCGGGTCCTCGGCGAAGCGGAAGGTGCGGAGCGGCTGGCCCAGTGCCGTCACCAGCGCCTCCTCGATCCGCCGCCGGCTCTCCGCGGCGATCACCTTGCGCCCCGGAAAGTCGCGCGGATGGAAGGGCTCGAGGAAATGCACGTCGAGCCGGAAGCTGCCCTTGCGGCCGAGCACGCGCTTCGCATTGTTGAGGCCGGTTTCCTGGCCGATCCAGCAGATATCGTCCGCCGCCGCCCCGTAATCGAGCATCACCGGCTGCACCATCACGCCGGGCGGCGGCGGCTCGAGCACGCGCAGCATCGGCGTCTTGAAGGGGAGGAGCGACTTGCCGTCGGTGGTGGTGCCCTCGGGAAAGACGGTGATCGCCCAGGTCTCGGCCAGCGCGTCGCGCAGCTCGTTGATCTGCTCGGCCACGCCCAGGCGGTTCTCGCGCTTCACATAGACGGTGCGGTTGAGCCCGGCGAGCCAGCCGACGATGGGCGAGCTCCGGATCTCGGCCTTGGCGATGAAGGCAGTGCCGCTGGCCCCGCCCAGCGCCAATATGTCGATCCAGCTCAGATGGTTGGAGATGTAGAAGACGTCGCGCTTCAGGTGCGTGCCGATGCGGTTGATCCGCGCGCCGCAGATCCGGGCGGCGAAGGAGAGGAAATAGCGCGGCCAGGGCGAGGGCGCGCGGACGAGGCGAAAGAGATAATGGAGCGGTACGAGCAGCAGCAGCGCCAGCGCAAGCATCGCCACGCGCCACCCCATGCGGCACCGCTCGGCCAGGGTGAGCGGCGTGTCATGGCCCTGGATCGCGTCCTCGCGCCGGCGCGCGGCGCGCTGGCCCCGGGTTTCGCCGGTGCCCGGCACCTCAGCTCTTGCGGTCGAGCGCGACGCCGTAGAGCTCCATGCGGTGGTCGACCAGGCGGAAGCCCAGCCGCTCGGCGATCTGCTTCTGCAGCTGCTCGAGCTCGGGATCGACGAACTCGATCACTTCGCCCGTCTCGACGTTGATCAGGTGATCGTGATGCGCTTCGGGCGAAGGCTCGTAGCGGGCGCGGCCGTCGCCGAAATCGTGCCGGTCGAGGATGCCGGCCTCCTCGAACAGGCGCACGGTGCGATAGACCGTGGCGATCGAGATGCCCGGATCGATGGCCGAGGCGCGCTCGTAGACCTTCTCGACATCGGGATGATCCTCCGCATCGGAGAGGACGCGCGCAATCACCTTGCGCTGTTCGGTGATGCGCAGCCCCTTCTCGTGGCAGAGCGCTTCGAGATCGATCTTACGGCCCATGGGCGCGATGTAGCGTGCGTGCGCCGAAGTTGGAAGACTGTGGCGGAGAAAAGGCGGGGGCAACGAAAAAGGCCGGCCCGGAGCGTTCCGGACCGGCCCTTCCTGTTTCGGTGGGTTGCGGCTCAGCGCTTGCGGCGCTTGGTGCCCAGGCCGATCTTCTTCGCCAGGGTGCGGCGCTGCTCGGCATAATTGGGGGCGACCATCGGATAATCGGCCGGCAGGTTCCACTTGGTGCGGTACTGCTCCGGCGTCATCTGATAGTGCGTCATCAGGTGACGCTTCAGCATCTTGAGCTTCTTGCCGTCCTCGAGGCACACGATATAGTCGGGCTTCACCGAGGCGCGAATGGAAACGGCAGGCTCCTGCTTCACTTCGGGCTCGGCGGCTACGCGGCCAAGACCCGAGAGCGCGCCATGCACGTTCTGGATGAGAGTCGGAAGGTCGGAGACCGACACGCTATTGTTGCTGACATGCGCCGCAACAATATCAGCCGTCAGCGTGACCAGCGTTTCATCAATCTCGGCTTGCGTTTCCATGTTTTTCCTTTCGACCCGGCGAAGACGACTATAACTCGTCGCCCGGCGTCACCCTATCGGACCATTTCGGATCAAACGCAAGACCATATTTGCAGATATCTGTAAGTCTCACTCCAGATCCCGAGCATAGGTATGGGCATCGAACAACTGCCCGCCATGTCCTCGATAATAGTCTCTGCGCTCGCCGACCTTTTCGAAGCCTTCGCGACGGTAGAGCCAGACGGCATCGTTTCCTGAACGGACCTCGAGATGAAGGCGCGCGACGCCGCGATTGCGGGCTTCCTCGATCGCCGCGCGGAGCAGCGCGCCGGCAACGCCGCGGCGGCGGGCGGCGGGGCGGGTGGCGAGGAGCAGCAGCTCGGCTTCGTCGGCGATGGCGCGGGTGAGGGCGAAGCCGGCATCCTGTCCGTCGATGCTGGCGATCACCAGCCAGACGCCGGGGAGCGAGAGCATGCCGAGGCACTGGGCGCTGGTCCAGGCCTCGCCATAGCGCGGGTCGAACGCTTCCTGCATGATGCGGCTGACGCTCTGGAGATCATGCGCGCCGCCTTCGCGCAGCTCGACCAGGTGGATCGTGCCGCTCATGCCAGGCCCCGCTCGGCGAGCGTCTTCGCGTCGGGCGCGCGGCCATAGACGGGGCGGGCGGGCAGGGCGGTGAAATCCGCCGGGAGCAGCCGGGCGTCGGCGGCGGCGGGCAGCGTCTCGCGCAGGTCGAGCCCCTCGGCCAGCGCGGCGAGGTGGCGGACGCCGCTGCCAAGGGCCGGCCGCCCCGCGAGCGTGGCGAGGGCGGCGGCGGGGGCGAGCGAGCGGAACGGCCCGTCTTCCCGCAGCGGCTGAGCGTGGAAGGCCTGCATGAACACCTCACCGTGCCCGCCTTCGAGCACCACGGCAAGGCTGGCGGCCGCCGGATCGGCGGCGAAGCCCGATGCGGCGACGAGCGCGAGCGACGAATAGCCGTGCACCGCCGCGCCCCAGCCGATCGACAGGCCGAGTGCCGCGGCAAGGCCGACGCGCACGCCGGTGAAGCTGCCGGGGCCGACATCGACGAGGAGGCGCGCTGCCCGGCCCTGGCCCGGCAGCGCGGCGATCATCGGCACCAGGCGCTCGGCATGGCCGCGGCCCACGACTTCATGGGCCGCTGCGATCACGGTCGCCCCGTCGAGCAGCGCGACCGAACAGGCGGCCGTCGCGGTCTCGATGACGAGAGTCAGATCAGAGGACGCGATTGAACTGCTCGAATTCAGGGCGCGGGAGTCGATCGAAGATGGTGGAGGGGTCGCCATGTCCCAGGGTCGAGATGAAGTTGGACTTCACATTGGGCTGGTCCGCAAAAAAGGCTTCGTCAACCTTCGCGTTGTCGAAACCCGACATCGGGCCCGTGTCGAAGCCGAGCGCGCGGGCCGCGATCAGCAGGTAGGCGCCCTGGAGCGACGAGTTGCGGAAGGCCGTGGTGTAGCGGCTCTCCTCGGTGGGGAACCAGTCCTTGGCGGTCGGCGCGTGCGGGAAGAGCCAGGGCAGCTGCTCGTTGAACGCCAGGTCCATGCCGATGATCACGGCGGCCGGCGCCTTGCGGATCTTGTCGGCATTGGTGCTGCTCGAGAGCAGCGCGAGCTTTTCCTTGGCCTCGGGCGTGGTCAGCCACACGAAGCGCGCGGCCTGGTTGTTGGCCGAGGTCGGGCCCATCTTGAGCAGATCGTAGATGTCGCGGATATCGGCCTGGGTTACCGGGGCATCGGTATAGCCGTTATAGGTGCGGGCGGCACGGAAGATCGTGTCCAGCGCCGCGTCGTCGAGCGGTTGGGCCATGGGTATCGGTCCTTTCGTTTTCGGCTTGTGTCGAGTCCGGTGCCGGGTCGGCACCGAAGATCTCAGACTGCCCGGACTTCGGTGACTTCGGGGACGTAATATTTGAGCAGTTGCTCGATGCCGTTCTTGAGCGTGGCGGTCGAGCTGGGGCAGCCCGAGCAGGCGCCCTGCATCTGGAGATAGACCTTGCCGGCATCGAAGCCGCGATAGACGATGTCGCCGCCGTCATTGGCGACGGCGGGGCGCACGCGCGTCTCGATCAGCTCCTTGATCTGCGCGACGATCTCCGCATCCTCGGGATTGTCGCCGAAATCCTGGCTCTCGGCCGGCACGCTGAAGCCGGCGGCGGCGGCGTGGAACAGCGGCATGTTCGCCACGAAATGATCGAGCAGGATGCCGAGTATGTCGGGCTTGGCGTCGCGCCATTCGGCGCCGGGGGCGATCGTCACCGAGATGAAGTCGCGGCCGAAGAACACGCCGGTCACGTCGCCCAGGCCGAACAGGGCCTGGGCGAGCGGCGAGGCCTCGGCCTCCTCCGGGCTGGCGAAGTCGCGAGTGCCCGCTTCCATCACGGTGCGGCCCGGAAGGAATTTGAGCGTCGCCGGATTGGGCGTGGCTTCGGTCTCGATCAGCATGTGCGCCATTTGGGCGCTCGGACGGCGGGGATCAAGCTGGAAGGGGGAAACGAAAGGTTTCCGTTACCCGACCGGCGTCACTCAGTCCTCCGCGTCCAGCCTGGTCGCGTCGGTCACGCTCTGGTCGTGGCCGCTCTTGTCGCTGAAGAAGGCGGCGGCGAACAGGCCGCAGCCGAGCAGCGTGGAAAGGAACACGCCGCCGATGGTGGCGAGGATCGCCGAGGGATAGAGCGCGTCGTAGAGCGAGAGATACCAGAGCGCGCCGGCCACCATCAGCACCGCCACGAGCGCGATCCAGGCGATCATCCGGCGGAATTCGGTCCAGGCCTTGGCGCGGTCGGTGGCCATTTGCGGCAGCTCCTTCTTCCGCGCCATGTGGCCCCGCACGGCGCGCAAATCAATCGTCGAGCGCCCGCGCCGCCGCATTCCAGCGCGTCACGTTCGCCCGCGCGTCCTGCACGAAGGCCGAGCCGCGGATCCAGGCGAGGAACCGGTCGACGAACCACCTGCCCGGCTGGCGCAGCGGCCGGCGGAACTGGATGAGCAGCACGACGCGGGTGCCGCTCGTGTCGTTCCAGACCTCATGGTCATAGGTGTCGTCGAACACCAGCGTCTCGCCCTCTGCCCAGCGCAGGATGCGATCGCCGACGCGCATGCGCGCATCGCCGTCGCGCGGCACGATCAGCCCGAGATGGCAGGTGATCAGCCCCTTGGTGACGCCGCGATGCGCCGGGATGTGCGTGCCGGGCGCGAGGATCGAGAAGAAGGCGCTGTTGAGGCCCGGGATCGCTTCGACCAGCCGGGCCGTTTCCGGGCAGCGATCGAGATTCTCCCGCACGAAATAGCCATAGCCGTAGAGGAAATAGCTGCGCCACTTGTTCACCGGCGCGATCGCGCGGTGATCGGGCGAGATGACGGAGAGCGAGGGCGCCAGATGCGGGGCGAGCGCGGCGGCGATCGCCTCGGCGCGGATCGCCTGCCAGTTGGCGCGCAGCGCCGCGGTCCAGGCGAAGTCGCGCACGTCGAGCACGGGGTCGTTCGGGACGAGCGAGAAGCGGGCGACGAACCGGTCGAAGAATCCGCGCAGATGCTTGCCATATTTGATCAGGAAAGGCCGGTCGCCATCGGCGCGCAGCGGCGCATCGGGCATGCTGGCTCCCGACATGACGGTAAGATCGGGAATCATTTCCCGTGCTTCGGCGGCTTCGACTTCGCCCGCGTCCCGCCACATTGCGCTGCCCCGCGCGCTCGGCTCGACCTTCACTGCACCTGACCTTGCTGGTTACGCTGCCTTTTCGACCACGGGACTCGCCCGTAGCGAATCGATAGCCTGCGGATGGGTCGAAAACATGGCCCTGCTGCGGCGCACCGAGGCCGCTTCATGTCCCGCACGTACATCCGGCGGAAAGGTTCGCGCTGGCATGCCCGGCGCTTCGCCCCTAGATGGACGGTCTATGCACTTCTTCCTGCGTGCGCCTCTCGCGCTCCTCGCTTTCGCCACGCTCGCGCCGGCCCTGCCGGCCCAGGCCCAGGTCTCGACCAATCCCCCGAACGTGCCCGACACGCAGACGGTGGGGCGGCCGGTCCAGACCGCCAAGGACCCCTGGCTCTATGAGAAGAGCGATCTCGTCCATGACGATGCGTGGAAATTCGGGAGGCTTCCCAATGGGGTGCGCTATGCCGTGCGCAAGAACGGCGTGCCGCCGGGCCAGGTCTCGGTCCGGGTGCGCATGGATGTCGGCTCGCTGATGGAACGCGACAGCGAGCGGGGCTTCGCGCACCTTCTGGAACATCTTTCGTTCCGCGGCTCGGTGCACGTGCCGGACGGCGAATCGAAGCGGGTCTGGCAGCGCCTGGGCGTGACCTTCGGCTCCGATTCGAACGCCAGCACCACTTTCACCGCCACCACCTACAAGCTCGACCTGCCCATGGCTTCCCCCACGGGGCTGGACGAGAGCTTCAAGATCCTGGCCGGCATGATGTCCGGCCCGCAGATCACCCAGCCGATCCTCGATTCGGAGCGGCCGGTGGTGCTCGCCGAGCAGCGCGAGCAGCCCGGGCCGCAGGTGCGGCTGCAGGACGCGATGCTCGACCTGATGTTCGCCGGCCAGCCGCTGTCGCAGCGCGAGCCGATCGGCACGGTCGAGACGCTCGTCGCCGCCACTCCGGCGAGCGTGCAGGAATTCCACGACCGCTGGTATCGCCCCGAGCGCGCCACCGTCATTGCGATCGGCGACGTCGATCCGGCGCTGCTCGAGCAGATGATCGTCAAGCATTTCTCGGACTGGAAGGGCACGGGCCCGGCGGTGCCGACGCCCGATTTCGGCAAGCCCGTCGAGGGCAGGCCGGTCGCCGCCAGCATCGTCGAGCCGGCGCTGCCGGTGCTCACCACCATGGCGATCATGCGTCCCTGGACGGTCGACGGCGATACGGTGATCTTCAACCAGAAGCGGATGATCGATCTGGTCGCGATCCGCATCATCAATCGCCGGCTGGAGACGCGGGCGCGCTCGGGCGGCACCTTCATCGCCGCCGGAGCCGATCTGAGCGACATCGGCCGATCGGCGAATCTCACCACCGTGCAGGTGCTCCCCATCGGCGACGATTGGGAAGCGGCGCTGCGCGACGTGCGCGCCGTGATCGCCGACGCCCAGGCCGCGCCGCCGAGCCAGGCCGAGATCGACCGCGAGGTCGCCGAGATCGAATCGTCGATGAAGCAGCGGATCAACACCGCGCCGGTCGAGGCCGGGGCCAAGCTGGCCGACGACCTTGCCGAGGCGGTCGACATCAACGAGACGGTGACGACGCCCGAATTCTCCTACGCGATCTTCAAGGGCGCGGTTACGGCCAAGATGTTCACCCCCGCCACCGTGCTGGCGTCGTCGAAGAAAGTGTTCGAGGGCACGGCGACGCGCGCGATCGTCAACCTGCACGCGCCCGATCCGGCGATCACCACCAAGGTGGCTTCCGCGCTCGAGGCCAATGTCGCGGCGAGCGGCAAGCGCAAGCTGGTCGGCAATGTCAGCTTCGCCGCGCTGCCCAAGCTCGGCGTGCCCGGCAAGGTGGCGAGCCGCGAGCAGATCCTGCCGGGCACCGGCATCGAGAAGCTCGCCTTTGCGAACGGGGTGACGCTGCTGATCCGCCAGGACCCGTCGGAGACCGGCAAGGTCTATGTCAACGTCCGCTTCGGCCGCGGGCTCTCGGGCCTGCCCAGCAAGGGCCAGACTCCGGCCTGGGCCGGCGAGCCGGCGCTCGTGGCCAGCGGCATCGGCAAATATGGCCAGGAAGAGCTCGACGCCCTGACCGGCCGCCGCCAGATCGGCGCCGATTTCGACGTCGACGACGACGCCTTTGTCCTGAAGGGGCAGACGACCAAGGACGACCTGCCCGACCAGCTCAAGCTGCTGGCGACCAAGCTCGCCGCCCCGGGCTGGGATCCCAATCCGGTGCTGCGCGCCAAGGCGGGCATCCTGTCGGGCTATGCCGGCCTCTCGGCCTCGCCCGACGCGGTGCTGAACCGCGACCTGGAGCGGCTGCTCCACAATGGCGATCCGCGCTGGGGCGTGCCGGCCGAGGCGACGATCCGCGAGACCACGCCGGAGAGCTTCCGCAAGTTCTGGGAGCCGCTGCTGGCGACCGGGCCGATCGAAGTCGAGGTGTTCGGCGACATGGATGCCGAGGCCACGGTGAAGGCCGTGGGCGCCACCTTCGGCGCGCTGAAGCCGCGCGTGGCGAGCACGGCGCCGCTCGCGCCGGTGGAGTTCCCCGCGCATGTCGCCACGCCGGTGACGCTGCTCCACAAGGGCCAGCCCAACCAGGCCGCGGCGGTGATCGCCTGGCCGACCGGCGGCGGCACCGAGAATGGCGGCATCACCGAAAGCCGCAAGCTCGAGGTGCTCGCCGCGGTGTTCCGCGACCGGCTGCTCGACCAGCTGCGCAGCCAGGCGGGCGTGAGCTATTCGCCCCAGGTGGCGAGCCAGTGGCCGCAGGGCCTGCCGACGGGCGGCAAGATCATGGCGCTCGGCATGGTGCCGCCGGACAAGGTCGACTTCTTCTTCGAGCTGTCGCGCAAGATCGCGGCGGATCTGGTGGCCAAGCCGATCGACGCGGACGAGCTCAACCGCGCGCTCACGCCGCTGAAGCAGCAGATCCTGCGCATGTCCTCGGGCAACATGTTCTGGATGCGCCTGGTCGAGGGCGGCACCTATGATCCCGCGCGGATCGCCGCCGTCGACACGCTGGCCGCGGACTATTCGCGGGTGACGCCGCAGGACGTGCAGGGGCTGGCGATGAAGTATCTCCGCCCGGACAGGGACTGGACGCTCAAGGTGGTGCCGGAGAAGAAGTGAGGCTCCGGCTTCATGCCCGAAACGCGAAAGGCCGGGGTGGAAGCCCCGGCCTTTCTCGTTGGGTTCGCTCTCCAACTTCCACTGTCACCCTGAACTTGTTTCAGGGTCCAGCACGCCTCGCAGGATATCGCTTGGGGAGAGTTGGATGCTGAAACGAGTTCAGCATGACGGAGGGGAGAGGAATATCGATACGTCCTAATTCCGGTACAGCGCGTCCAGCCGTTCGCCATAGACGGCCTTCAATATGTGCCGGCGGATCTTGAGGCTGGGCGTCAGCTGCTCGTTCTCGATCGTGAAGGGCTCGTCGGCGACCAGGAACTTGCGGACCCGCTCGATCACCGACAGGTCCTTGTTCACCCGCTCCACCGCCGCGCCCAGCGCCGCCTTGTAGTCGGGATCATGGGCCAGTTCCCTGAAGTCGCATTTGGTCGCGGTCCGGGCGCACCATTCGGCGGTCCATTCCGGATCGGGAACGATCACCGCGCTCATATAGGGCTTGCGGTCGCCGGCGATCATCGCCTGGACGATCTCGGGCTGGAGAGTCAGCATGCCCTCCACCTTCTGCGGCGCGACATTGTCGCCCTTGTCGTTGACGATGATGTCCTTCTTGCGATCGGTGATCTTGATCCGGCCCTTCTCGTCGATATGGCCGATGTCGCCGGTATAGAGCCAGCCGTTCCGCAGGACCCGCTTCGTCTCTTCCTCGTTGCGCCAATAGCCGTGCATCACGAGCTCGCCGCGCACCAATATCTCGCCATCGTCGGCGATGCGCACCTCCACCCCCTCGAGCGGCGGGCCGACCGTGTCCATCTTGAGCCCCGCCTTGGGGCGGTTGCACGAGATCACCGGCGCCGCCTCGGTCTGGCCATAGCCCTGGAGGAAGGTGAGGCCGAGGCTCTGGAAGAAGATGCCGACCTCGGGGTTGAGCGGCGCGCCGCCCGAGACCATCGCCTTGATCCGCCCGCCGAACTTCTTCGAAAGCTTGGGCTTGAGCGTGGCGCCGAGGAACAGGTTCATCGGCAGGTCGGACAGGCGCCCGGCGCCCGCCGCCTTGCGCCCGCCGATCGCCACGGCCTTGTCGAGCAGGAAATTGGCGAAGCTGCCCTGCTTCTCCACCTGCTTGACGATGCGGGTGCGCAGCACTTCGAACAGGCGCGGCACGACGACCATGATCGTCGGGCGCACTTCCTCGATGTTCGAGGCGAGCTTTTCCAGCCCCTCGGCATAATAGATCTGCGCGCCGAGCCCGATCGGGAAATGCTGGCCGCCGGTATGCTCATAGGCATGGGAAAGCGGCAGGAAGGAGAGGAACACCTCGTCCTCCCAGCCGAAATCCTCGCTGATCAGCGCGCAGCACGCCTCGACATTGTGCAGGATCGCGCCGTGATGCTGCATCACGCCGCGCGGGCTGCCGCCCGTGCCGCTGGTATAGATGATGCAGGCCAGGTCCTCGCGGCGGAAGGTGCAGGAAAGGCCGCGCGGATCGGTGTCGTGCTTCGCGACCAGCGCGCGCCAGTCATGGAATTCCAGGCTGCCCTGCTGGGCGACGCGCAGTTCCTCGATGCCGATCACCATCCGGGCCGAGGAAGCACGGATCGCGGCGGGAAGCAGTGCCTTGGCCAGCTTGGTGTTCGAGACGATGATCGCGCAGGCGCCCGAATTCTCGATGATGTGCTGGTGGTCGCGCTCGGTGTTGGTGGTGTAGGTCGGCACGGTCACGCAGCCCGCGGCCATGATCGCCAGGTCGCTGATGCAGAATTCCGGGCGATTCTCCGAGACGAGCATCACCCGGTCGCCGCGCTTCAGGCCGAGCGCGGTCAGCGCCGCGGCCAGGCTCGCCACCTGGCGGGCCGCATCGGCCCAGCTGGTCGGCCGCCATGTCCCTTCGTCCTTGTGCCACAGGAAGGGCGCGTCGCCCTTTTCCTTCGCCCGCGCGAAGAACATCTGGACCAGATTGTCGAACCGTTCGAGCCTACGCATTCCCTCTCCCCATTACGGGCGCCCCTTGTCCGGAGCGTCCCGCTTCCCCCGACTTCATTCCGACGGCCGGTTCGGCTGCGCGCCCACGCGCTGAATAACGGTCATATGGCCCTGTTGGTCCATCACGACGCCTTCGCTGCGCGGATCGGCACCGCCGGTCCAGCGGCCCCCGACCCGCTCGACCGCGTTCATCTTGAGCCCGAGCGGGCCCGATTGCACCTTCTCGCCCAGCGCCTGGAGGGCCGGGACCATCGCATCGAGCTGGGTGCCCTTCTCGGCGATCGCCATCTTGCCGGGCGCATAGAGCAGGCCGAGGCCGATCGCGTCCTGGGCCGAGAGCTTCCAGTCGATCACGCCGACCAGCGCCTTGGCGACCTGGGCGATGATCGTCGAGCCGCCGGCCGCGCCGATCGCGATGCGGACCTTGCCGTCCGGGCCATAGACGATCGTCGGCGCCATCGAGCTGCGCGGGCGCTTGCCGCCCTCCACCCGGTTGGCGACGAGATAGCCGTCCTTCTCGGGCACGATGTCGAAATCGGTGAGCTCGTTGTTGAGCATCACGCCGTCCACCGACAGGCCCGAGCCGAATGCGCCTTCGATCGTGGTGGTCACCTGGGCGACGTTGCCGGCCTTGTCGACCACCGAGAGCGATGTGGTGCCCGGCACTTCCTGCGGCTTCACCGCGATGCGCTTCGGCGCGCCCGGGGGGGTGCCGGCCTTCACTTCGGCCATGGTGCCGTCCGGGCTGATCAGCGCCGAGCGGCCGGCGAGATAGTCGCGGTCGAGCAGGCCGGCGATCGGCACCTGCACATAATCGGGATCGCCGACATAGAGGTCGCGATCGGCATAGGCGAGGCGCGAGCTTTCGGCGAACAGGTGCCAGGCGACGGGATTGTCCTTGCCGAGCTTCGCCATGTCGAAGCGCTCGAGCTGGGCGAGGATCATCATCACGGTGACGCCGCCCGAGGAAGGCGGGCCCATCGAGCAGATCTTGTAGGCACGGTAGCTGCCGCACAGCACCGGCCGCTCCTTGGCGTCATAGGCGGCAAGGTCGCCGACGGTCATCTTGGACGGGTTGCGCGCCGCGCCGTTCACCGTCGCGACCAGCTTCTCCGCCTGCGGGCCGACATAGAAGCTGTCGGGGCCGAACTTCGCGACGCGTTCCAGCAGCGCGGCCTGCTGCGGATTGGTCGCGCGCGCGCCGGCGGCGAGCGGCTTGCCATCGGCCTGGTAATAGATCGCGCGGACGCCGGCATCGACATGCGGCGCATAGTTGCGCAGCGCGTTGGCGAGCCGGGGCGAGACGTCGAAGCCGTCGCGCGCCAGCCGGATCGCCGGTGCGAACAGCCGGGCCCAGGGCAGCTTGCCGGCGCGGGCATGCGCCTTGGCCATGGCGCGCAGCGTGCCCGGTACGCCGACGCTGCGCCCGCCCGGCACCGCCGCCATATGGCTGAGCGGCTGGCCGTCGGCGCCGTAGAACCAATGGTCGTTCGCGGCCATCGGCGCGGCCTCGCGCCCGTCGACCGTGGCGATCTTGCCGGTCTTCACGTCATATTGGAGGAAGAAGGCGCCGCCGCCGATGCCGGCGCTCTGCGGCTCGACGACGTTCAGCGCGAGCATCGTCGCGATCGCCGCGTCGGTGGCGCTGCCGCCGGCATTGAGGATCTCGGTGCCCGCCGCCGCGGCGCGGGGGTCGGCGGCGCTCACCACGCCCTGGGCGGAAGCCGCGGCGGGAGCGGCGAGAAGGGCGAGCAGCAGGAACAGCTTCTTCATCCGGCAAGCCGTAGCGGGCTTTGGCCGGAGCGCAAAGACGCTACGTCAGGCGGCAGGCGATCGGATGATTGCGCAAGGGTATAACCGGGCGCAATCTGGTGGACGGCGAGGCGCCGGTGCCCGGCCGTGGCGGACGGGTGCGCGCTTCCGAAGGAGGGCTAGCATGACGGACGGCTCGACATTTGCAACTTCCCCCTCGCTGCTGCGCGCGCTCGGCAAGCGCTGGTGGCTGTTCCTGCTGCGCGGCATCGTCGGCATCGCCTTCGGTATCCTCGCGCTGCTGTGGCCGGGCCTGGCGCTGCTCACCCTGGCGCTGGTCTGGGGCGCCTATGCGCTGGTCGACGGCGCGTTCGCGCTGGCCGCGTCGCTGTCGGGCATGCGCAGTGGCGACACGCCGCGCTGGTGGCTGGCGCTCACCGGGCTGGCGGGAATCGCCGCCGGCCTGCTCACCATCATCTGGCCGGGCATCACCGTGCAGGTGCTGCTGCTGCTGATCGCCGCCTGGGCGATCGTCACCGGCGCGATGGAGGCGGCGGGCGCGATCGCGCTGCGCAAGGAGATCGAGGGCGAGCTCTTCCTGATCCTCGCCGGGCTGGTCTCGATCGGCTTCGGCGTGGCGATCCTCGCCTGGCCGGTCGCCGGCGCCATCGGCCTGGTCTGGCTGATCGCCTGGCTCGCGATCCTGGGCGGCGCGGCCTATGTCGCGCTTGCGCTGCGGCTGCGGAAGCTTGCGGGCTAGGGGCGGAACCCTAGGTTGAGAACCCAAACAAGTATCTGATTCCCCGCCGTCATCCCGGCCTTGCGCCGGGATCCCGCTGCTTCCTGCGCTGGCGAGACAGCGGGACCCGGGCTCAGGGCCGGGGCGACGAAGGAGGAATATGAGCCCCCGACCTAGCGCAGCGCCCGGGCGATGGCGCGGGGCAGGCCCGGTCCCTTGAACACCAGCGCCGAATAGAGCTGGACGAGCGTGGCGCCCGCATCGATGCGGCGCCGCGCTTCGTCCGGGCCGTCGATCCCGCCCACCGAGATCAGCGGCAGCGCGCCCGCGGCGATCTCCGCCGCCTCGGCCAGTTTCTGCCGGGCGAGCGGGGCGAGCGGCTTGCCGGACAGGCCGCCCGTCTCGCCGGCATGGGCCGAGCGGAGCGGCGGGCGCGAAATGGTGGTGTTCGAGACGATCAGCGCGTCGATCCTGTTGTCGAGCGCCGCCCGGATCGCCCCTTCCAGGCCGGCACGGTCGAGATCGGGCGCGACCTTGAGGAACAGAGGCGTCCGCCCGCGCGCCGCATCGCTGGCGGCGAGCAACTCGTCGAGCGCCGGGCGCGACTGGAGGTCGCGCAGGCCAGGCGTGTTGGGCGAGCTGACGTTGATCGTGACGTAATCGGCATGCGCGGCCGCCTTGCCGACGCCGAGCGCATAGTCGGCGACTCGGTCCGCGCTGTCCTTGTTCGCGCCGACATTGATGCCGAGCATGCCCCGGCGCGGCCCCAGCCGGGCGATGCGCGCCAGCGCCGCGTCGATCCCGCCATTGTTGAAGCCCATGCGGTTGATCACCGCTTCGTCCTCGGGCAGGCGGAACAGGCGGGGCCGGGGATTGCCGCCCTGGGGGCGGGGCGTGAGCGTGCCCACCTCGACCGCGCCGAAGCCCAGGCCGAACAGGCCGGGAATCGCCTCGGCATCCTTGTCGAGCCCGGCGGCCAGGCCGAGTCGATTGGGAAAGGTCAATCCTCCCAATTGGACGGGTGTTTCCACCATTTCGGATCTAAAAACCGTGCCGAGCGATCCCCAGAGCGCGAGCGCGCGGATGGCGGCGCGATGCGCCCTTTCGGCATCGAGCGCGAACAGCGCGGAGCGGAGCGGATAAGCCATGGCGAATGGCCTTCGCATCGCTTTTTCCCTCCGTAAAGCTGCGTATGTCGATTCCTTCCAATACCGTCGCGCCCGGCTCGGCTAGGTGGAAGCTGCGACCCGAGGGGTTTCCGCTCAATGGGGGAACCCTTTCCTTTTGGCCCGGTCTGGCTTCGGCCGACCGGGCCACTTTTCTATTCTGCGACCGCGCGGTATATTTGCTTCAGAAAATAAGGAATCCGGGCAGGCAGGAGTCTCGGATCGACAGGGCATAAATGCGGGGCGCAACCAGGATGAAACCGGCCCAACCGGCCGCCGAGAATGACCGCGATCCGCGGCCGCAGATCGAATTCCGCAAGGCGGAAGGCGCGCTGCTCCCGCACGTCGAGTCCTATTATCTCTACCGGCATGACGCGAAGGACATCGAGGGGATCGAGCGCGTCGATCTCGGCCAGCTCCGCTTCGTCATCAAGGGCGAGGGCGAGGTCCTGTTCCCCGACGGCCATGTCGAGAAGACCCGGCGGGTGATGGTCAACGGCCCGGGCACCGCCGCGGCCACCTACAAGATCCGCGGGCCTTTCCACTGTTTCGGCGTGTCGCTGCGCGCGATCGGGTGGAAGGCGCTGATCGGCGTGCCGGCCCATAAGGTCGCCGATCATATCGTCGACGGCGAGAAGCTGTTCTGCGAGCAGGCCGGGCTGCTCTGGCACCGGCTCCACCGGATGGAGACGCTGGAGGAGATGATCGGCGAGATCGAGCCGCTGCTCACGATGCGCCAGCACGAAGTGAAGCCGGTGCCGCCGGCGCACCTGATCTTCCTGCGCGCGGTGCGCGAATGGGCGGCGACCACCGATCCGACGATCGACGACCTCTATGCGCGCATCCGCCGCAGCTCGAACATCGGCGAGCGCCAGGTGCAGCGGCTGTGCAAGGACTATTTCGCCGGCTCGCCCGCCCATCTGAAGCGCAAGTTCCGCGCGATCGGCGCCGCGATGCGCATCTATCAGGGCGCATCGGTGGACGATGTGGTGGAGCCGTTCTCGGACCAGTCGCACCTGATCAACGAGATCCGGCACTTTACCGGCCACACGCCCACGTCGCTGCGCGCGGGCATCGATCCGGTGCTGGCGGTGACGCTCGACAACGAAACCTTCCACTTCCTGCCGGACGTGATCCCCGAATCGGTTGACCTTCGGCGCCGCTGAGCCCATTTGCACAATCGGAACGTTTTTGTCCGATTGAGGCCGCCGCGCCGTTGCGCATGCGGGCCAGCAAGGGAAGTGCGTGCGTCTTTCTAGCCTTGCCGACTATGCGGTCGTG
Organism: Sphingomonas sp. NPDC092440; assembly: GCF_044754985.1. NCBI lineage: Bacteria > Pseudomonadati > Pseudomonadota > Alphaproteobacteria > Sphingomonadales > Sphingomonadaceae > Sphingomonas > Sphingomonas sp. NPDC092440. The sequence goes on from NZ_JBIVQA010000005.1 coordinate 247,891, forward strand.
ATGATGTCTGCCGCGGCGCGCCATTGCGGCGGGTCGTGCCGGCTCAACGCGACGCTGCTCGCCGAGGAGACGGCGCTGCCGCTGCCCACCGTGCAGAAGCTGGTGAGCAAGCTTTCCGCCGCCGGCCTGATCGAAAGCGCGCGCGGCACCGGCGGCGGCTTCCGCCTGGCGCGGCCGCCCGCGGCGATCACGCTGGCCGATATCGTCGAGGCGGTGGAGGGGCCGATCGCGCTCACCAGTTGCGTGGACGCCGGCAAGCAGGATTGCTGCGTGCAGGAGAGCTGCAAGGTGAAGCCGCACTGGAATGTCGTGAACGGTGCTGTAAAGGGCGCGCTCGCGGGCATTTCCCTCGCCCAACTTTCCAGCGCTCCGGCCGAGGCCGTGGCGCAGCATCCGGCCGACCAGGCCCGGGCCCCGGCGCTGGCCGGGGAGCAGGTGTAAGCATGGCTACGAAGAACGCGGAAGCACTGGCGGCCGCCAACAAGAAATATGAATGGGGCTTCGCCTCGGACGTCGAGCAGGAGTTCGCGCCCAAGGGGCTGAACGAGGACACCGTCCGCTACATCTCGGCCAAGAAGGGCGAGCCCGAATGGATGCTCGACTGGCGGCTGAAGGCGTTCCGCATGTGGCAGGAAATGACGCTGCCGGAATGGGCGAAGCTGGCGATCCCGCACATCGACTATCAGGACGCCTATTATTACGCCGAGCCCAAGCAGAAGAAGACGATCAACAGCCTCGACGATCTCGATCCCGAGATCCGGCGGACCTATGAGAAGCTCGGCATCCCGATCGAGGAGCAGAAGGTGCTCGCCGGAGTCGAGGGCGCGCGCAAGGTGGCGGTGGACGCGGTGTTCGACAGCGTCTCGGTTGCGACCACTTTCCGCGAGGAGCTGAAGGCGGCGGGCGTGATCTTCCTGTCGATCTCGGAGGCGATCCGCGAATATCCCGAGCTGGTGCGGAAGTGGCTCGGCAAGGTCGTGCCGGTGCGCGACAATTTCTATTCGGCGCTCAACAGCGCGGTCTTTTCCGACGGTACCTTCGTCTACATTCCGGAGGGCGTGCGCTGCCCGATGGAGCTCAGCACCTATTTCCGCATCAATGCCGAGAATACCGGCCAGTTCGAGCGCACGCTGATCGTTGCCGACAAGGGCGCGTATGTCTCGTACCTCGAGGGCTGCACCGCGCCGATGCGCGACGAGAACCAGCTCCACGCCGCCGTGGTCGAGCTGGTCGCGCTCGACGATGCCGAGATCAAATATTCGACTGTCCAGAACTGGTATCCGGGCGACGAGAACGGCGTCGGCGGCATCTTCAACTTCGTGACCAAGCGCGCGCTGTGCGCCGGCACCAATTCGAAGGTGAGCTGGACCCAGGTCGAGACCGGCAGCGCGATCACCTGGAAATATCCCAGCTGCATCCTGCAGGGCGATGGCTCGGTGGGCGAATTCTATTCGGTGGCGGTCACCAATGGCCGCCAGCAGGCCGATACCGGCACCAAGATGCTGCACATCGGCAAGAACACCCGCTCGACCATCGTCTCCAAGGGAATCAGCGCGGGCAAGTCGAACAACACCTATCGGGGGCGCGTGCTGGTGAATGCGGCGGCGGAGAATGTCCGCAACTTCACCCAGTGCGACAGCCTGCTGCTCGGCGACCAGTGCGGGGCGCACACCGTGCCGTACATCGAAGTGAAGAACCCCAGCGCGCAGATCGAGCATGAGGCGACCACCTCGAAGATCAGCGAGGACCAGATGTTCTACGCGATGCAGCGCGGGCTCGACCAGGAGGCCGCGGTGGCGCTGATCGTCAACGGCTTCGCCAAGGAAGTGCTGCAACAGCTGCCGATGGAATTCGCGGTGGAAGCGCAGAAGCTGCTGGGGATTTCGCTGGAGGGCAGCGTCGGGTGATCCTCGCCGCCGCCCTCCTCCTATTCGCCCAGGACGTCCCCGCCACGCAGGCCGTCGCCGCGCCGGCCGAGGACGAGGCGAACATCGTCGTGCGCGCCACCTTCGGGCGCACCACCATGTTGTTCGACAAGGGCGCGGACGGGCGGTTGCGCAACTGCCGGGTGATGATCTCCAGCGGCAGCCAGCGGCGCGACACCACTGCCTGCGAGGCGACGCCGGTCTGCTACGCCAAGACTGCCGACGAAGTGACCGATTGCCGCGAGCTGAGCATACTCGAACAGGCCGCGGCGATCGGCGCACCCAGGGCGCCGGCGGCGCCGGGGTTGAGCAAGCCGGGAGTCTTCGAACTGCCCAAGCTGGTGCAGCCCAAGCCGGTGCTTTCCGCCGACCTGGCCGGGCCCATCGGCAATGGCGAGGACAGCCGCGAGACCGAGCGCCAGCGCGTCAAGCCGATCGCGCCGCCGACGAACCCGGCGTCGGACGGCCCGGTGGTGCGCTTCACCACGGGCAACGCGCAGCAGCGCGACGATGCCGACAAGTCAGAAAAGCGGCCCTGAGCCGCCCGAGGAATGAACGAAGCGATGTTGAAGATCACCGACCTCCGTGCCGAAATCGACGGCAAGGAAATCCTCAAGGGCCTGAGCCTCGAAGTGAATGCGGGCGAGGTCCATGCGATCATGGGCCCGAACGGCGCCGGCAAGTCGACGCTCGGCTATGTGCTGGGCGGCCGGCCCGGCTATGACGCGACCGGCGGCAGCGTGGCGTTCGACGGGCAGGACCTGCTCGAACTGGCGCCGCACGAGCGCGCCGCGGCGGGCCTGTTCCTCGGCTTCCAATATCCGGTCGAGATCCCGGGCATCTCCAACCTGCAGTTCGTGCGCGAGGCGCTGAACAGCCAGCGCCGGGCGCGGGGCGAGGCGCCGCTTTCGGGCGGCGAGTTCATGAAGCTCGCACGGGCGCAGGCCGATGCGCTGGGCATGGACCCGGAAATGCTCAAGCGGCCGGTCAATGTCGGCTTCTCGGGCGGCGAGAAGAAGCGCAACGAGATGGTGCAGATGGGCATCATCGGACCGAAGCTCGCGATCCTCGACGAGACCGACAGCGGCCTCGACATCGACGCGCTGAAGGCAGTGGGCGAGGGGATCAACCGCATCATGCGCGCGCCCGACAAGGCCGTGCTGCTGATCACCCATTATCAGCGGCTGCTCGACTATGTGCAGCCGGACTTCGTCCATGTGCTCGCCGATGGCCGCATCGTCCGCTCCGGCGGGCCCGAGCTGGCGCTCGCGCTGGAGCGCGAAGGCTATGGCGCGGTGGCCGCATGATCCTGTCCCTGCTCCTCGTGCTGCAGACCTCGCCTGCGCCGCAGGACGAGCTGAACATCGAAGTCGTCGGGCGCCGGCTCGCGGCGATCTCCGCGACCGTCAGCCAGGGTGCCGGCGGCAAGCTCGGCTGCGCGCTCAGCGCGTCGAGCGGCCATGCGAAGCTCGACGAACAGCTCTGCCGTGCCGCGACTCAGTGCGTCCGCAAGGGCGCGCGCGATTCCGCGGCGGTGAAGGTCTGTATCGACAAGCGCAAGCCCGCGCTGCTCGCCGATTTCAAGCGCGGTTGGAGGGCGGGCCAGTGAACACGCTGCTCGAACTGCCCACGCCGCGCCAGGAGGAATGGCGCTGGGCCGATATGGCGGCGCTCAAGGCGGCGGCCGAAATGCCGCGCGGCGATGCCGGGATCGATCCGGCCGGGCTGTTCCTCGATATCGAAGGGGCCAGGCTGCTGTTCGTCGACGGGCGTTTCGAGCCCGCGCATTCCCGGCCGGGCCCGGTGCAGGTGACGCAGCAACTGGCCACCACCGACCATCCGCTCGGCAGCCTCACCGATGGCGAGGGCTGGTCGCTGCATCTCGGCAGGGAGCATGCGGCGACGGCGATCCAGATCGTCCATGTCGGCACCGGCGGCGAAAGCCATGTGCCGGCGCGGCTGATGCTGGCCGAGGATGCGGTGGCCAGCGTGATCGAGACCTATGCCGGCAGCGGCTGGGCGAACCGGCTGACCACGCTCTGCCTCGAGCGGGGCGCGCGGCTGATGCGCTCGGTGCGGCTGCTCCAGGAGGCGGGCTTCGTCTCGCTGCGCGAAGAGGCCGAAGTGGGCGAGGCGGCGAGCCTGGTCTCGGTGTTCCTCGGCGCCGGTGCCATGGGCAGCCGGATCGACGGGGCGCTGCTGGTGAACGGCAAGGGCGGGTTCGCCGAGATGGGCGGGGCACTGCTCACTTCCGGCAGCCAGCGGCAGGAAGCCGCGGTCGCGGTGCGGCACGAGGCCGTCGAAGGCACCTCGCGCCAGTTGTGGCGCGCGGTGGCGGCGGACAAGTCGGCGGCCAGCCTGGCGGCGCGGGTGGAAGTGGCGCGCGGCGCGCAGCAGACCGATGGCGAGCAGTCGCTGCGCGGCCTGCTGCTCCAGCGCTCGGCGACGGTGAACCTGAAGCCCGAGCTCGAGATCTTCGCCGACGACGTGAAGTGCGCGCATGGCGCCACGGTGGGCGAGCTGGACCGGCAGGCGCTCTTCTACCTGCAGAGCCGCGGCATCGACGAGGGCCGGGCCAAGGCGCTGCTCACCCGGGCTTTCGTGGCGGACGCGCTCGCCCGGATCGGCGAGGATGCGGTGCGCGAAGCGTTCGCGGCGGATGCGGATCGCTGGCTGGATACCGCGCTATGACCGTAACCGCCGACGCCCGCCCCCTCGACCTGCTCGCCGATTTCCCGGCGATCCCGGCGGGCTGGCATTATCTCGACACGGCGGCGACGTCGCAGAAGCCGCGGCCGGTGCTCGATGCGATCGCCAGGGCCTATGGCGAGACCTATGCCACCGTGCATCGCGGCGTGTACCAGCGCTCGGCCGACATGACGCTCGCCTATGAGGCGGCGCGCCGGCGGGTGGCGGAATTCCTGGGCGGGGCGGAGAACGAGATCGTGTTCGTCCGCGGCGCGACCGAGGGGATCAACCTGGTCGCGCAATGCTGGGCCGGCACCCAGCTCAAGCCCGGCGACCGCATCCTGCTCTCCACGCTCGAGCATCATTCGAACATCGTGCCCTGGCAGATGGTGGCCGAGCGCGTCGGCGCCGAGATCGACGTGGTGCCGCTGATGCCCGACCAGCGCATCGATCTCGACGCGATGGCGGCGATGCTCACCGAGCGGCACAAGCTGGTCGCGCTGGCGCATGTCTCGAACGTGCTCGGATCGGTGCTCGACGCCAAGCGCGCGACCGAGCTGGCGCATGGGGTGGGCGCGAAGATCCTGCTCGACGGCTGCCAGGCAGTGCCGCGCATGCCCGTCGATGTCGGCGAGATCGGCTGCGACTTCTATGTGATGTCGGGCCACAAGCTCTATGGCCCCACCGGCATCGGCGTGCTCTGGGGCCGCTATGCGCTGCTCGACGCGATGCCGCCCTATCAGGGCGGCGGCTCGATGATCGACCGGGTGACCTTCGCGAAGACGACCTATGCCCCGCCGCCCGGCCGGTTCGAGGCGGGGACGCCGCACATCGTCGGCGTGGTCGGCCTGCATGCGGCGATCGACTATGTGGCGGGCATCGGGCTGGAGCGCATCCATGCGCATGAGGCGGCCCTGGTGCGCCAGGCGCGCGAGGCGCTGTCGCAGCTCAATTCGGTCCGGCTGTTCGGCCCCGAGGACAGCGCCGGCATCGTCAGCTTCGCAGTGGAAGGGGTGCATCCGCACGACGTCGCCACCATATTGGACGAAGGCAATGTCGCGATCCGCGCCGGGCACCATTGCGCGCAGCCGCTGATGGAAGCGCTGGGCGTGCCGGCCACCGCGCGGGCGAGCTTCGGAGTCTATAATGGCGCGGACGACATCGCCGCGCTGGTGAAGGGTATTGAACGCGTGACGAGGATCTTCGGGTGAACCAGGAGCGCAAGATCGCAGTCGAGGAAGTGGATGCCGTGGCGCCGCCGCCCAAGGCGCGCGTCGAGGACGTGTTCGATGCGTCCACCGAAACATCGGCGGACATGTTCGATGCGTCCACCGAAACATCGGCGGACGTGGCCGAGGGCATCGCGGAGACGTTCGAGCGCAAGCGCGACTATCTCTCGGGCTTCCTCTCGCAAAAGCCCCAGGCGCTGGCGGGCACCGAGCCGGGCGGCGAACTCTATGAGGCGGTGATCGCGGCGCTCAAGGAAATCTACGATCCCGAGATCCCGGTGAACATCTATGATCTCGGCCTGATCTATGGTGTCGATATCACCGCCGACGGCCATGCCGCAGTGCAGATGACGCTGACCACGCCGCACTGCCCGGTGGCGGAATCCATGCCCGGCGAAGTCGAGCTGCGCGTCGGCTCGGTGCCGGGGATCGGCCATGCCGAAGTCAATCTCGTCTGGGATCCGCCCTGGGATCCGCAGAAGATGAGTGACGAGGCCAAGCTCGAACTGGGGATGCTCTAAGTTCCCCTCCCGCTTGCGGGAGGGGTCAGGGGAGGGGCTGACGGAGGCCGCAGCTCTTCCCATATCGTACACGCCCTCCCCCGACCCCTCCCGCAAGCGGGAGGGGAGAGAGAAGAAGACGATGACCGAGACCACGACCCGCCAGCGCCCCGCGGCGCTGATCCTGACCCCGGCCGCCGAGCGGCGCATCGCCGACCTGATGGCCAAGGCGCCCGAGGGCGCGGTCGGCGTCAGGCTCTCGACGCCGCGCCGCGGCTGCTCGGGGCTGGCCTATTCGGTCGACTATGTCACCGAGGCCAAGCCGTTCGACGAGAAGATCGAGACGCCCGGCGGCACCTTCTATGTCGATGGCGGCTCGGTCCTGTATCTGATCGGCTCGACCATGGACTGGCAGGAAGATGATTTCACCGCCGGCTTCGTCTTCCAGAACCCCAATGCCAAGGGCAGCTGCGGCTGCGGCGAGAGCTTTACGGTCTGACCCGGCGGGCATAGGGACGGCTGACAACGCAGTCGGAAGAGGATCGCCATGCCCCATCCCCAGCCCTATGTCGCCGATCCCGCGCGCTATGACGGGCGCATGCCCTATCGTCGCTGCGGGCGCTCGGGGCTCGACCTGCCGGCGATCAGCCTGGGCCTCTGGCAGAATTTCGGTGGGACCGACGTGTTCGAGACCGGACGCGCGATGCTGCGCCGCGCATTCGACCGGGGCGTCACCCATTTCGATCTCGCGAACAATTACGGCCCGCCCTATGGCTCGGCCGAGGAGAATTTCGGCCGCGTGCTGGCGAGCGACTTCGCCGGCCACCGCGACGAGCTGATCGTCTCGACCAAGGCGGGCTGGGACATGTGGCCCGGGCCCTATGGCGATGTCGGCGGATCCCGGAAATACCTCATCGCCTCGTGCGACCAGAGCCTGAAGCGGATGGGGCTCGACTATGTCGACATCTTCTATTCGCACCGCGTCGATCCGAAGACGCCGCTCGAGGAGACGATGGGCGCGCTCGCCCAGCTCCACCGCCAGGGCAAGGCGCTCTATGTCGGCATCTCCAGCTATTCGCCCGAGCTGACGCGCCAGGCCGCCGCGATCCTGGCCGAGCACAAGGTGCCGCTGCTGATCCATCAGCCAAGCTATTCGATGCTGAACCGCTGGATCGAGGGCGAACTGCTCGACACGCTGGGGGCGCTCGGCACCGGCTGCATCGCCTTCTCGCCGCTCGCCCAGGGCATGCTGAGCAGCAAATATCTGAACGGCGTGCCCGACGATGCCCGGGCGGCCAAAGGCGGCTCGCTGAACCAGCGGCTGCTTTCGGACGACAATATCGCGCGCATCCGCGCGCTCCATGCGATCGCGCAGCGGCGCGGCCAGACGCTGGCGCAGATGGCGATCGCCTGGGTGCTGCGCGACGCCCGCGTCACTTCGGCGCTGGTCGGCGCGCGCACGGTGGAGCAGCTCGACAACTCGCTGGACGCCGTCAACAATCTCGATTTCAGTACGGAAGAGCTGGCGGAGATCGACGCCCACGCAACCGATGGCAGCCTCGATCTCTGGAAGGTCTCGTCGAGCATCGCGGAGCTTCCCCAGGCATGAGCGTCGCCTTCCGTCGCGAGAGCGACGAGGAACATAAGGAACCGAAGTTCGAGCTGCCGCTGCCGCCAGGGCCCAATCTGGTCACGGCGCGCGGGCTCGCGCTGATCGAGGCGAAGGCGGGCGCGCTGGAAGCCGCGGTAGCGGCGGAGCGCGACGACGAAGCGCGCGCGGCGCTGAAGCGCGAGCTGCGCTATTGGAACACCCGCCGCACCACCGCGCAGGTCGCGCCCGCGCCGGAGCAGGGCGTGGCCGGCATCGGATCGCGTGTGCGGATCCGCCTGAACGGCAAGGAGCGGGCGATCGATCTGGTCGGCCATGACGAGGCCGATCCGGCGGCGGACCGCCTCTCGTTCCAGGCGCCGCTCGCCCAGGCGCTGATCGGCGCCGAGGAAGGCGAGAGGGTTGATTTCGGCGGGCGGGCGCAGGCAATCGAGATCGTCGGCATCGAAACGATTCCGGACTGAGCCGAACTGCGCTTAAGGTGGCGGGCATGACTCGCCTCCTGCTCGCTGCCGCGCTGCTCGCCTCCACTTCCGCTCATGCCCAGACCGACGCCGCCCGCTGGAAGGCGGAAGCGGCGCGGGTGACGATCACGCGCGACGATTGGGGCGTGGCGCACATCCGGGGCAAGACCGATGCCGATGCGGTGTTCGGCATGATCTATGCCCAGGCCGAGGACGACTTCAACCGGATCGAGACCAACTATCTGGTGAGCCTGGGCCGGCTTGCCGAGGCGGAGGGCGAGGGCGCGATCTGGCAGGACCTGCGCCAGCGGCTGTTCGTCGATCCGGAAGCGTTGAAGGCGGACTATGCCGCGAGCCCGGCCTGGCTGCGCAAGCTGATGCAGGCCTGGGCGGACGGGCTCAACTATTATCTCGCCACCCATCCGCAGGTGAAGCCGCGCGTGCTCGCCCGCTTCGAGCCGTGGATGGCGCTGAGCTTTTCGGAAGGCAGCATCGGCGGCGATATCGAGCGGGTGGCCTTGAGCCAGCTCGAGGCGTTCTACGGCAGGCAGCGCCTGGCGATGACCGAGGCCGAGAAGGGGCTGGTGTTCAAGGAGCCCAAGGGCTCGAACGGCATGGCGATCGCGCCCAGCCATACGAAGAACGGCCATGCGCTGCTGCTGATCAACCCGCACACCAGCTTCTTCTTCCGCTCCGAGCAGCAGGTGACGAGCGGCGAGGGGCTGAACGTCTATGGCGCCGCCACCTGGGGGCAGTTCTTCATCTATCAGGGGTTCAATGCAAAGGCGGGCTGGATGCATACGTCGAGCGGCGTCGATAATGTCGACGAGTTCGCGGAAGACATCGTCAGCAACGTACCGGGCACGGTCCTGGGCTATCGCTATGGTGCCGAGACGCGGCCGGTGACGGTGAAGAGGATCGCGCTGTCCTATCGCACGGCGAACGGGTCGCAGGCGCAGCGCAGCTTCCGGACCTATGCCACCCATCACGGCCCGATCGTCCGCATGACGGAGAGCGGCAAGTGGATCGCGGTGGCGCTGATGAACAAGCCAGTGGCGGCGCTGCAGCAGAGCTTCCTGCGCACCAAGGCCACCGACTATGCCGGCTTCATGAAGGTGGCCGAGCTCAGGGCCAACAGCTCCAACAACACGCTGTTCGCGGATTCCAGGGGCGAGATCGCGTTCCTGATGCCGCAGTTCATGCCGGCGCGCGACGATCGCTTCGACTATCGCAAGCCGGTGGACGGCAGCGATCCGGCGACCGACTGGAAGGGGCTGCACAGCCTCGCCAGCCTGCCCCAGGCCGTGAACCCGAAAAATGGCTGGGCCTTCAACGTGAACAACTGGCCCTGGACGGCGGCGGGTGCGGACAGTCCCAGGGCGGCGGATTTCCCGCGCTATTTCGATCAGGCCGGCGAGAATCCGCGCGGCGCCCATGCGCTGCGGGTGCTGAACGCGCGGGCGGACTTCACGCCGGAGACGCTGCGCGAGGCGGCCTATGACAGCTTCCTGCCCGCGCTCGACCGGCTGCTGCCCGGGCTGGTCGCTGCCTGGGAGAAGCTGCCGGACGGCGATGTGCGCAAGGCCAGGCTCGCGGAGCCGGTGGCGCTGCTCAGGGGCTGGGACCGGCGCTGGGGAGCGGCATCGACCGCGACCTCGCTCGCGGTGTTCTGGGGCGAAGCGCTCTGGGCGCCCGGGGCCCAGCCGGCGAGGGACGCAGGCATTTCGGTGTGGGACTGGATGGCGACGCGCGCCACCGATGCGCAGCGGATCGACGCGCTGGCCGTGGCGGCGGACCGCCTCACCCAGGATTTCGGCGATTGGCGCGTGCCCTGGGGCGAGATCAACCGGTTCCAGCGCAATGACGGCGCGATCGTCCAGAAGTTCGACGATGCGAAGCCGAGCATCCCGGTGCCCTTCCCCTCGGCGCAATGGGGCTCGCTCGCTTCGTTCGGCGCGAAGCGCTGGCCGGGGACCAAGCGCTATTACGGCACGAGCGGCAACAGCTTCGTCGCGACGGTGGAGTTCGGGCCGAAGGTGCGGGCCTGGGCAGTGACCGCCGGCGGCGAGAGCGGGCATCCGGACTCGCCGCACTTCACCGACCAGGCCGGGCGCTATGCGGCGGGGGACCTGCGGCCGGTCTATTTCTACCCCGAGGCGCTGAAGGGGCATGTGGTGCGGGCGTACCGGCCGGGAATGGACAAGTGACGGACCTGTCCGCCTTCGCGGACATGTTCGCATTGCCCGCGCCTCCTGCCGGTTGGTTCGATTACGGGTTTGCGGCCCTTGCCGATGGGCGTCTCGCCCTGATTCGGACGCGAAGGGACGTTGATCGCGAATATCGGCAGGCTCTGGAAGCGCTCCGCAATGGCGAATTTGCATCTCGCATGCCGGATCTATGGAAGGACAAGATCCGCCTGTCCGTCTTTGACGGTGCGGACGAGACGGACGTCGTGATCGTGCCCCCGGGCCATTATCCCGAAGTCGATCGATGGAGGGATGGGCGATGGCTGGTCGCATCGTCACGTGCCGCGGCGCATGAGCGCAATGGCTGCATCTACGCGGCCGATGGCCGCAAACTCGCCGCGATCGCGCTGGGGGATGGTATCGAGAATCTGCTCGCTGCCTCCGACGGGACTTTCTGGGTCGGCTATTTCGACGAAGGCGTTTTCGGTGGAGCGATTTCTTCCGGTGGCATCGTGCAGTTCGATGCGGCGGGCAAAGTGCTTTGGTCGTTCAATTCCACCGCGGCCCGGCATCTCGTGGACGATGCCTATGCCATGACCCTTGCGGGCAACGCGCTCTGGGCCTGTTTCTATTCGGACTTCCCCATCGCGCGCGTCGAGCGGGGAAAGCCGGTTTTCTGGTCAAATGCGATCGTTGGTGCGCGAGCCATCGCGGTCGAGGGGGATGTCGTGATGCTGGCCGGTGGCTATGAGGAGGAGAATTGCCGAGCTGCGATTCTGAAGCTCGAAAGAGAGACCAGTCGCCAAATCGGCAGTTTCCGGCTTCCGCCTGCCGAGCGTGGAGGCGCCACGCTGTTGAAAGGGCGCGGGAATGTCCTGCATGTAGTGCGGGACGGAATTTGGATGAGGACCACCGTCCGCCGCGCGCTCGAGGCGGCTTCGTCCGGGCGTTAGCCTCAGAACGGCAGTTCCTCGCCCAGCCGTTCCTCGAAGTTCGAGACCGTCACGCCGACCAGCCTTATCCCCTTGGGCGTGGGCAGCACCGAGCGGATCAGGGCGAGGCTCAGGTCGCGCAGCGTCTCGCGGCGGTCGACCAGCCCGGCGCTGAGGCTGCGGCTGCGCGTGATGATCTGGAAGTCGCCATATTTCACCTTCACGGTGACGGTGCGGCCGAATTCCTGCGCCTTCTCGCACCAGGCCCAGACCTCCTCGGCCATCTCGAGCACGCCGGCCTCGATCGCCGCATTCTCCACCAGATCGCGGTCGAAAGTGGTCTCCGAGCCCGAGGATTTGCGCGGCAGGTCGACATGCACCGGCCGGTCGTCCTCGCCGCGCGAGATCGCGTGATACCATTCGGCCGCGCTGCCGAAATGCGCGCGAAGGAACTCCAGCGGCTTGCCGCGCAGATCCGCACCGGTCTCGATGCCGAGCGCATGCATCTTCCTCGCGGTCACCGGCCCCACTCCGTGAAAGCGCGCGACCGGCAGCGTTTCCACCCAGGCGGGCCCCATCTCGGGCGTCACTGCGAACTGGCCGTTGGGCTTGCGCTGGTCCGAGGCGAGCTTGGCGAGGAACTTGTTGTACGAGATTCCGGCCGAGGCGGTGAGGCCGGTCTCCGCGAGGATGCGGGCGCGGATCTCCTTGGCGGTGGCCCAGGCGGTCTCGATCCCGCGCAGGTTCGCGGTGACGTCGAGATAGGCCTCGTCGAGCGAGAGCGGCTGGATGACCGGGGTATAGTCGGCAAAGATCGCGTGGATCTGCTTCGAGACGGCGCGATAGACGTCGAAGCGCGGCTTGACGAAGATCAGCTCCGGGCAACGCCGCATCGCGGTGACCGAGGGCAGGGCGGAGCGCACGCCGAACCGGCGCGCCTCGTAGCTTGCCGCCGCCACCACGCCCCGCGCCGCCGCATAGCCGACGGCGACCGGCTTGTCCCGCAGCGCCGGATCGTCGCGCTGCTCGACCGATGCGTAAAAGGCGTCCATGTCGACATGGATGATCTTGCGGACCGGCTGGGTCCCCATGTTCGGCCCCTTAGTCGTCCATCGGCTCCAGCGCCGCGGCGAAGATGCGCGTCAGGCGCTTCTCGAAGCGCTCGGTCTCCTCGGCGGTGCACATGTCCGGGTCGATGGCGAGCGTGTTGTGCATGATGCCCATGCCCATCAGCACGGCAAAGGCCATCGCGGCGCGCATCTCGGTATCCTGGCCGCCCAGCACGCGCGCGATCGGCTCCAGAATGTCGGTGTCGATCGTTTCGCGGATGATCTCGCCGGCCTTGGGCGATCCGATCGAATGCAGCAGGATCAGGATCTGGTCGATATGGATGTCGCGCTCGTCCTGCGGCAGGTCGTCCTTGTCGAAGAAGAGCTGAGCGAAATGCGCGGCGAGCGTCTCGCGCGTCGCGCCGTCCATGATGTCCTTGTCGTCGTCGCGCAGCGTTTCGCGGAACAGGGCTTCCTTGCTGCCGAAATAGCGGCTGACCAGCGCGGGATCGACGCCGGCATCGCCCGCGATCTCGCGCAGGCCGACATTCTCGTAATTCTCGCGCGCGAAGTGCTTGCGGGCCGAGGCGAGGATCGCTTCGCGCGTCGCGGCCGCGTTGCGCGACCGCGGCAGGGCCTGGACGGGCGGGATCATGGCCGCCTTTTTATCGCTAACAGCCGGGTAGTCAACCATTGTGGACATATGTCTACGATCGTTGACAAGTTCCCTGAACGCGCTTAGCGGGTGCCAAATCGGAAGTCGTTCGTTTCCAGTAACGGCACCGTGGAGGATGTCCGGCCAGGGGCACGGATTTAGGGATCGAACATGCATTCGAAGAACCGTCAGCTGCTTATCCCGGCTCTTGTGGCCGCGCTCGCTCTCGCCGGTTGCGGCGGTGGCGGACCGCAGATGCCGCAGCAGGGCCCGCCCCCCGTCACCGTCTCGGCGCCGCTGGTGCAGGACGTGGTCGACTGGGACGAGTTCGTCGGCCGCTTCGAAGCGATCCAGACGGTCGAGGTGCGCCCGCGCGCCTCGGGCTATCTCCAGGGCATCTGGTTCAAGGACGGCCAGTTCGTCCGCAAGGGCCAGCTGCTCTTCACCATCGATGCGCGTCCGGCCCAGGCCGCCGTCGCCCAGGCGGCGGCGCAGGTCGCCCAGGCCAAGGCCACGCTCGCCAATGCGCAGACCGAATATGCCCGCTCGGAGGCGCTGGTCGCCCAGCGCGCCGCCAGCCAGGAGGAGCTGGAGCAGCGCCGCGCCGCACTGCGCTCGGGCGCCGCGCAGGTCGCCGCCGCGGAGGCCAATCTGCGGGCGCGCCAGCTCGACCTCGGCTTCACGCGCGTCGTCGCGCCGCTGAGCGGCCGCATCTCGGAACGCAAGGTCGATGTCGGCAACTCGGTCACCGCCGACCAGACGGTGCTGACCACGATCGTCTCGGTCGATCCGCTGCACTTCGTCTTCCAGGGATCGGAAGCGCTGCTGCTGAAATATCAGCGCCAGGGCACCGGCGCCCAGAACGGCACGGCGATCAAGGTCAAGCTCTCGGACGAGAACGACTATACCCATACGGGCACGCTCGACTTCGTCGACAACGCGCTCGATGCCGGCGCCGGCACGATCCGCGCCCGCGCGATCATCGCCAATCCCGGCGGCTTCCTGAAGCCCGGCATGTTCGGCTCGGCCCGGCTCGAGGCGTCGAAGCCCTATCCGGCGCTGCTGGTGCCGGACACGGCGGTGATGGCCGATGCTGCGCGCCAGATCGTGTTCGTCGTCGACAAGAGCAACACCGTGACGGCGCGCCCGGTGCAGACCGGCCCGCTGCGCGGCAATCTGCGCGTGATCCGCTCGGGCCTGACCAAGGACGACCGAGTGATCATCGACGGCACCCAGCGCGCCCGCCCGGGCGTGAAGGTCACGCCGCAGCCGGGCAAGATCACGGAAGCGCCGGCGCCCGCCGCCGCGCCGCCGTCCGATCAGCCGGCCGGCACCGCGCTGCCCGCCGGCAACCGCTGAGGATAGGGCCATGAGCGAACCCCAGGCTCCCCAGCCCGACGCGCCCGTGCGCAGCGGCTTCTCCAGCTTCTTCATCGAGCGGCCGATCTTCGCGGCGGTGATCTCGGTGTTCATCACCCTGATCGGCGCCTTCTGCTATCCGCTGCTGGCGCTGTCGCAATATCCGGAGATCGCGCCGCCCACGATCGCGGTGAGCGCCTTCTATGCCGGCGCCTCGCCGGAGACGATCGCCGAGACGGTCTCGACGCCGCTCGAGCAGGAGATCAACGGCGTCGAGGGCATGCTCTACATGAGCTCGTCCTCCACCCAGGGCCAGGCGACCGTCACGGTCACCTTCAAGCCGGGCACCGATCTCAATGCCGCGCAGGTGCTGGTGCAGAACCGCGTCAACCTGGCCGTGCCGCGCCTGCCCGATCAGGTGCGCCAGATCGGCGTGACGGTGAACAAGCAGGAATCGGGCTTCCTGATGATCGTGGCGCTCACCTCGCCCGACAACAGCCTCGACGTCGATTACATGGGCAATTACGCCAATACCGTGATCCGCGACCGGCTGCTGCGCCTCGAGGGCGTGGGCACGGTGCAGGTCTTCGGCGGCGGCAATTACTCGATGCGCGTCTGGATCGATCCGGACAAGGCGGCGGCACGCAACCTGACCTCGGGCGAGATCGTCGCGGCGCTGCAGGCGCAGAACGTCCAGACCGCGGGCGGCGCGCTCGGCTCGGCGCCGACGGGCAAGGACAATCCGTCGTTCGAAGTGCCGGTGGACGTGCGCGGCCGCCTCGCCACGGTCGAGCAATTCTCCAATATCACGGTGAAATCCGATCCGACGGGCGCCGCGCTCACCAAGCTGGGCGACGTCGCGCGGATCGAGCTGGGCAGCCAGGACTATTCGATCCGCGGCTCGTTCGGCGGCCGGCGCGGCATCGCGCTCGCCATCGTCCAGCAGCCGGGCGCCAATTCGCTCAACGCGGCGGACCTGGTGCTGAAGGAGATGGAGACGCTCAAGAAGGACTTCCCGCAGGGCCTTCAATACACCATCCCCTACAACCCGACCGAATATGTCTCGGCGTCGGTGGAAGCCGTGCAGCACACGCTGCTCGAAGCGGTGGTCCTCGTCGTCGTGGTCGTCGTGATCTTCCTCCAGACCTGGCGCGCGGCGGTGATTCCGATCGTCGCCATCCCGATCGCGCTGGTCGGCACCTTCGCGGTGCAGCTCGCGCTCGGCTATTCGATCAACTCGCTGTCGCTGTTCGCGCTGGTGCTCGCCGTGGGCATCGTGGTCGACGACGCGATCGTCGTGGTCGAGGCGGTGGAGAAACACATCCGCGAGGGCAAGTCGCCGCGCGATGCCGCGCACCTGACGATGAAGGAAGTGTCCGGCGCGCTGGTCGCGATCGGCCTGGTGCTGGTCTCGGTGTTCATCCCGACGGCGATGGTCGGCGGCATCCCCGGCATCTTCTACCGCCAGTTCGCGGTGACGATCGCCGCGGCCTCGGCGATCTCGCTGCTCGTCTCGCTCACGCTGTCGCCGGCGCTCGCCGCGCTGCTGCTCAAGCCGCACCAGCATATCGACGCCGATAGCGGCCCGCGCTGGATGCGGCCCGTCAAGGTGGGTGCGGAGAAGTTCAACGAGGGCTTCAACTGGCTGTCGGACCGTTATGGCCGCGTCACCGGCCGGCTGATCCGCATGGGCCTGATCATGATGATCATCTATGCGGGGCTGCTCGCGCTCACCGGCTGGCGCCTCACTGCCACGCCGACGGGCTTCATCCCCGAACAGGATCAGGGCTTCCTGATCGGCGTCGTCCAGCTGCCGCCGGGCTCGTCGCTCGAGCGCACCAGCGAAGTCGTCGACAAGGCCTATGCCATCGCCGCCAAGACCGACGGCGTGATCGACGGCGCGGCCTTTGCCGGCCTGGACGGCGCGAGCTTCAGCCAGGCGTCGAACGCGGGCGTGTTCTTCATCAAGCTGAAGGACTGGTCGGAGCGCGGCAAGCAGCAGAGCGCCGAGGCGCTGGCCGGCCAGCTCACCGGCGCGATCGCCGGGCAGATCAGCGGCGCGAACATCTTCATGATCTCGCCGCCCGCGGTGCAGGGCCTCGGCAACGGCTCGGGCTTCGTGATGATGATCGAGGATCGCGCGGCCAATGGCGGCTGGCGCGGGCTCGAGGGCGCGACCGGGGCGATGATGGGCGCGGCGATGCAGGAGCAGAAGGTCACCCAGGTCTTCTCGCTGTTCAACACCGCCAATCCGCGCATCCGCGCCGATGTCGACCGCGACAAGGCGCAGATCCTCGGCGTGCAGCCGCAGCAGGTGTTCGACGCGATCGGTACCTATATCGGCTCGACCTATGTCAACGACTTCAACCTGCTCGGCCGCACCTTCCGCGTGACCGCGCAGGCCGAGCCGACCTCGCGCGACGACATCAGCGACATCGGCCGCCTGCAGGTGCGCTCGTCGAGCGGGCAGATGGTGCCGATCTCGGCGGTGGCAAGCTTCCATCGCGACTCCGGCTCGTCGCGCGTGGTGCGCTACAACCTGCTGCCCGCGGTGGAGCTGCAGGGCGCCGCCGCGCCGGGCGTCTCCTCGGGCGATGCGCTCGCGGCAATGGAGGCGATGGCGAGCAAGGTGCTGCCCCAGGGCTATGGCTATGAATGGACCGGCCTCGCCTATCAGCAAAAGGCGGCCGGCAGCTCGTCGGCACTGATCTTCGTGCTCGCCGTGGTGTTCGTCTTCCTCGTGCTGGCTGCCCAGTATGAAGCGCTGACGCTGCCGCTCGCGGTGATCCTGATCGTGC
Source organism: Sphingomonas sp. NPDC092440 (assembly GCF_044754985.1). Taxonomy (NCBI): domain Bacteria; kingdom Pseudomonadati; phylum Pseudomonadota; class Alphaproteobacteria; order Sphingomonadales; family Sphingomonadaceae; genus Sphingomonas; species Sphingomonas sp. NPDC092440. The sequence goes on from NZ_JBIVQA010000005.1 coordinate 265,285, forward strand.
CGATGTGCATCCTGGCCGCGCTGCTCGGCGTGAACCTGCGGGGGATGGACAACAACATCCTCACCCAGGTCGGCCTTGTGGTGCTGATCGCGCTTGCCGCCAAGAACGCGATCCTCATCGTCGAGTTCGCCAAGCAGGGCGAGGAAGAAGGCATGAACCGGTTCGATGCCGCGGTCCACGCCGCCCGCTCGCGCCTCCGCCCGATCCTGATGACGTCGTTCGCGTTCATCTTCGGCGTGATCCCGCTGGCGATCGCCAGCGGCCCGGGCCAGGAGATGCGCCAGTCACTGGGCACCGCGGTGGCGTTCGGCATGGTCGGCGTCACCATCTTCGGCCTGATCTTCACGCCGATCTTCTACGTGCTGCTGCGCAAGCTGGGCGGCGGGAAGGTGGCGCATCACGGGTCCACGCCGGCGGCGCCGGAAACGCCTGCCGCCGCGACGGGAGAAGCGCAATGAAGCGGACCCTTGCCCTGATCGCCGCCGGCCTGACGCTGTCGGGCTGCGTGGTCGGCCCCAATTATGTCTCGCCCGCGCCCAAGGCGCCCGCCCAGGGCGACCTGAGCCAGGCAAGGGCGCCGGGCTTCGTCGCCGACGAGCCGCCGGCGGACTGGTGGAAGCTGTACGACGCGCCGGTGATCGACCGGCTGGTCGGCGAGGCGCTGGCGGCCAATACCGACCTGCGCGTCGCCGCGGCGAACCTGCGCCAGGCGCGGGCGAGCCTGCGCGAGACGCGGGCCCAGCGGCTGCCGACCACCAACGTCACGTCGAAGGCGACGCATGCCCGCGTGCCGGGCGCGTCGCTGGGCATTCCCGGCTCGTCGTTCGAAGGCGATACCTATGACGTCGGGCTCGACCTGAGCTATCAGGTCGATCTGTTCGGCAAGATCACGCGCGCGATCCAGGCCGGCCGTGCCGATCTGGGGGCGAGCCAGGCCGCCTATGACCTGTCCCGCGTCACGGTGGTGGCCGAGACGATCCGCGCCTATTCGGATGCCTGTGCCGCGGGCGAGCAGCTCAAGGTCGCGTCGCAGACGCTCAAGCTTCAGGAGGACACGTTCGACCTGACTCGCCGGCTCGAGGCGGGCGGGCGCGGTACCGGGCTCGAGACCAGCCAGGGCGCCGCCCTGCTGGAGCAGACCCGTGCCCAGGTTCCGGTCTATGACGCGCAGCGCAAGGCCGCGCTGTTCCGCCTCGCGGTGCTCACCGGCAAGCCGCCGGCGGACGCGCCCGCCGACGTGGCGAGCTGCGAGACGGTGCCGGTGGTGAAGCAGGCCATCCCGGTCGGCAATGGCGCGACGCTGCTTGCCCGCCGGGCCGATGTCCGTGCCGCCGAGCGCCGGCTTGCCGCCGCCTCGGCGCGGATCGGCGTGGCCACGGCGGACCTCTATCCGAACATCTCGATCGGCGGCTCGATCGGTTCGACCGCGCTGGCGCCCAAGGACATGTTCAGCAGCTCGAGCTTCCGCTTCAGCATCGGTCCGATGCTGTCGTTCAGCTTCCCGAACATGAGCGTCGCCCGCGCGCGCATCGCCCAGGCCGAGGCCGGGGCGGACGCCGCGCTCGCCACGTTCGACGGCACCTGGCTGACCGCGCTGCAGGATACCGAGACTGCGCTGGCCAATTATGTGGCGCAGGGCCAGCGCGTCGAGGCGCTGCGGCGCGGCCGCGACCAGAGCGCGGAAGCGGCCCGCATCGCGCGGCTGCGCTACCGCGCCGGTGCCGAACCCTTCCAGACCGTGCTCGATGCCGAGCGTTCGCTCGCCACGAACGAGCTGAGCCTGGCCCAGGCCGAGTCGAGCTTCTCCGACGCGACGGTCACCCTGTTCCTCGCGCTTGGCGGAGGTTGGCAGCAGTCTCCCCAGGGCTGAACTGCCGACCCCCGCCCCCGCGACCCCGCGTACCTTCCGGTGCGCGGGGGCGCGGCTGTTTCCCGCCGCGCCGGAACGCGGGGGAACATTGCTCTCTACCCCGAAAGCGTGGCTGACACAGCCCGCTAGGTTGGGGACGCATATTCTCCCCCGTCATCCCCGCTATCCCATCCTCGTCATCCCCGCGCAGGCGGGGATCCAGGGCCAAGGGCAAGGACGGCGAGGCTCGCCTTGCCGTTTCCGGCGAGCACTCGCGTGATTGCGGCGATCAGCCCTTGCCACCCCGGATCCCCGCCTGCGCGGAGATGACGGAAACAATCTCAAAGGCTTGTTTGGACTCTCAACTTGGCGCGCGCCCTGCATCCGTTCCATTGCCCGACCAATAATACAATGTGGCCTGACCATTCTATTGACAGTCGCGCGCGCATCGGCCTTATTGGCCTGACACCGGTGGCCAGCACGACTGGCGGCAAGCCAAGCCGGGAGACAGAGGGGGAGGGAGAGTCATGCGACGGACTGCTCTATTTGCTGGCACGGCGATCTGCGCCGTCCTGATGGCGACGCCTGCGTTCGCCCAGAACACCGATACCGATAGCCAGGCGAGCGCGCCGCAGGCGGAGGAGCCGAGGCCCGCGGACCAGATCGTGGTCACCGGGTTCCGCCGGGCCTATGCCGATGCGCTCAACATCAAGCGCGAATCCGATCAGATCACCGATTCGATCTCGTCCGACGGCCTTGGCCGCTTTCCGGACCTGAATGTCGGCGAGGCGATCCAGCGGATACCCGGGGTGCAGATCAACCGCGAGGCGGATTCGCGCAACGCCACCATCTCGCTGCGCGGCCTGCCGGGCTCGTTCGCGCGCACCACGCTGAACGGCGGGGGATTCGCCGATCCGATCCTGGGAAGCGCGACCAACACGTCGTCCACGCCGCTCGGCGCGTTCAATTCGGACATCTTCTCGTCGATCACGGTGATCAAGTCGCCCTCGGCGGCGAATCTGGCCGGCGGCCTTTCGGGCAATGTCGACCTGAAGATCGCGCCGGCGCTCGGCCGCAAGCAGGGTGGCTGGGTCAAGGCCTCGTACGAGTATAACGATCTGGGCGACCTGGGCAGCCCGGCCTTCTCGGCCGGCTACAACGCGCACATTACCGACAATTTCGCGGTGTTCGGCGTGGTCGCGTGGAAGGACGAGAAGTTCCGCCGCGATTCGATGTCGGTGAACAGCTGGGCGAACAAGCTCGGCTCGATCCAGGTCGGCAACCAGGCGGTGCCGGCGTCCAACCCCACCTATCAGGCGCTGATGGCGCAATATCCGGGCGGGGTCTATTATCCCACCCAGGTCCGCCAGTTCGTCCGCCTCAACAAGGGTCATCTGCTCACCGGCGCCGGCGGCTATGAATGGCAGGCGACCGACACGCTCAAGTTCGGCGCGACCGGCTTCTATACCGAGCGCAACCTCGACCAGGGCACCAACCACCTGCTCTATATCGACACGTCGGCGGGGAATAACGGCACCGGCGCGCTGTCGGCCACTTCGGCGGTGGCGCATTTCACCAGCCTGGGCACGCCCTATGTCGTCCAGACGCCGACCGGGCCGCGCGCGTACATCAACCAGTTCACCGCCGAAAATCTGCAGACCTACGATTCGATCCGCTCCGAGCCGGCCAAGCAGAAGACCTGGGCGATCAACCCCACGATCGAGTTCAAGGACGATCAGTGGCGAGTGACGGCGCAGGGCACGATCTCGCGCGCGCAGGTGCTTGCCAACCAGATCGAGCTGGACATCATCCAGAATCCCTATCGCAACCTGGGTTCGGCGGGCCTGAACGGCATCACCGCCTCGGTCTATACCGGCGGCACCAGCCTGCAGAACGCAGTGTTCGTCCTCAACACCCCCAACGCCTCGCACATCCCGACGGGCGGCTATCCGCTTGCCTCGCCGGCGAACCAGGCGACCCAGGCGGGCGCGCAGATGCCCGGCGTGGCCGCGGCGACGCTGGGCGATCGCTTCGGCGTCACCGGCACCAACGGCCAGTCGTGGAACGCGCTCGATGCGGTGCAGCTCGATATCGAGCGCAGCTTCGCCGGCAGCTTCCTTTCCGGCTTCCAGGTCGGCATGCGCTACGAGAACAACGAATATACCTCGATCGGCTCGCGCAACACCTCGATCGGCGCGGTCACCGCCAATGTCACGCCGGCGATGTCGCTGGCGAACCCCTATGTGAACGACTTTTTCGGCGGCACCGCGGGCGGCTATACCAGCAACTGGCGCAGCATGGACGTGAACCAGGTGCTCGGCGCGATCACGCCGGTGGTGCTGACGACGCGCCCCTCGCAATATGCCAACGGCCTGCCGCCCCAGTTCGCCATGGGCCAGCAATATGGCGTGTTCCTCACCCCCTATGGGCTGGTGAACAATTATTGGGATCCCAATTACTGGAACAACAACTTCACCAACACCAAGAAGGTGATGTCGGCCTATGCCATGGCCAAGTTCGACGGCGATCTGTTCGGCATCCATGTCCGCGGCAATGCCGGCGTGCGCTACGAGGCGACGACGCAGAAGATCGATGCGCTCGACTGCCGCAATTGCCTGGCCGGGCTTTCGCTGCTGCCGCTGCCGGTCAACCACAGCATGAGCACGCGCACCTACAAGCAGAGCTACGACTATTGGCTGCCCTCGGCGATGTTCGCGGCGGACCTGGCCAAGAACCTCGTGTTCCGCGGCGCCTATTACCAGACCTATGTCCGTCCGCAGCCGCGCGACAATGTGCCGACGACGACGATGCAGATCCCCGATCCGGCGGTGCTCGGCACGCCGACCTACAATGTGATCATCGGCGCGACGAATCTGAGCCCCTATACTTCCGACAGCTATGACCTGTCGCTCGAATGGTACAACCGCCCCGGCGGCGCCTTCGCGATCGCGGTCTATCAGAAGGACATCCAGGGCTATGTCGGCCCGATCACCGATCGCCGCGTGCTGTGCCCCGCCAACGGCATCTACAACGGCATCGATTTCGGCCTGGGCGCGCTGCAGGACGACGGCACCAACTGCAACATCCTGGGCAGCAATCCGGGCGCGCGCGTGCAGGCGAGCGGCGTCACCAACCAGAAGCCGATGCGGGTGCGCGGCGTCGAGGTCTCGGTGCAGCAGAACCTCGATTTCCTGCCGGGCTTCCTGAAGTATCTCGGCGGCGCGGCGAACTACACCTATACCGATATCGACGGGAAGGATGCGCAGGGCAATCCGATCACCCTGCCGAGCGTCGCCAAGCACAACATCAACCTGATCGGCTATTACGAGACCAAGCTGTTCGGCGTGCGCGTGGTGTTCAACCATCGCGGCAAATACGACCTGGCGGCGGGCAACAGCTTCGTCGGCGATGCCCGCACCGTGAAGGCACGCAGCCAGCTCGATGCCTCCGCCTCGCTCAACATCATGAAGAACTTCTCGATCTCGGTCGACGCGTTCAACCTGACGAACGCGACCCGCTCGGAATATGAGAATGATCCGATGCTGCCCCGTCGCATCGACTATGACGGCCGGACCTATACGCTGACGATCCGCAGCAACTTCTAGCCCTTGTGCGGAGCGGCTGATCTCCCGGCGCTCCGCACCTTTTCGAAAAGGCCGCCCGATGAAACTGCTTCTCTCCAGCGCGGCCGCCCTGCTGGCGTTCGGCGGCCTTCCTGCCTTTGCTCAGGACCATGCGATCCTCGGCGCTGGCTTCGCCAGGGCAGTGGCGCCGGACGATCCCGTCGCCCGGCAGATACGCGGCCGGGCGGACGCGGCGCTGGAGCGTCCGCCGGGGGCGATCCCGCAGCTCCACACCGAGGGGACGCTGCCGGGCAAGGGCATCCGCGAGATCAGCCTCAAGGCCAAGCAGGACCAGGGGATCGTCCTCGCCCTGGCGCTCGCCTGGCGGCTGACCGGCGAGCGGCGCTATCTCGACCAGGCGGCGCGCTATCTGGCGAATTGGGCGGACGTCTATCAGATGTCGTTCAACCCGATCGACGAGACCGGGTTCGATACGCTGCTGCTTGCCACCGACCTGACCGAGGCCGACCTGCCGCCCGCGCTGCGCGGCAAGCTGGATGGTTTCTGGCGGAAGATGGCGGCGGGCTATCTCGATGCGATGGATGCCGGCCCGAGGAACGCCGGCACCAACTGGCAGAGCCACCGCGTCAAGCTGGCGACGATGGCCGCGTTCCAGACCGGCGACGCGACGCTGATCGCCCGGGCGCGCGCGGCGTTCCGCAAGCAGGTGGGCACGAACATCCAGGCCGACGGATCGGTGTTCGACTTCCACGAGCGCGATGCGCTGCACTATGTCACCTATGACCTCGACCCGCTGCTGATGGCGGCGCTTGCCGCCCGCGCGCATGGCGAGGACTGGTATGGCTGGAAGAGCCCCTCGGGTTCGAGCCTGGCCGGCGCGCTCGCCTGGCTGGAGCCCTATGCCATGGGCGAGAAGATTCATGTCGAGTTCGTCCATTCGCGGATCCAGTTCGACCGCGACCGGGCCGCGGCCGGGCAGAAGGAATATGCGCCGCATCCCTGGGATCCGGGCAATGCGGTGAACAGCTATGCGCTCGCCCGGCTGCTGGCCCCCGGCTATCGCGACTTCGCCGCGAAGCTTGCCGAGCGCACCGGGCGCCAGCCGGCCGACTGGATCGTCTTGCTCGGCCGCTGAGCGATTCCGCGCTGGACAGGAATCGCGGCGGCTGGCTATCCGCCGGCAAATGCCAGTCATTGCCACCGTCATGAATTCGACCACCGGCCAGCCGATCCAGAAGATGCGCTTCGGCCGCATGCCCAAGCCCTGGGCCTCGTTCACTCTCGAAAGCGGCGAACTGGTCGCGATCGACCGCGTCGATATCGGCAAGCCGGCGCCGGGCAAGGTGGTGGTGCCGGTCTCCGTCTGGGTCACCCCGAAGAAATAGGCGAGCGCCGCGCCGCCCAGGCGAAGCCCGCGACATAGAGATAGGCGAGGGCGGGCACGGCAAAGGCCCAGCCAAGCCCGGCCGTGTCGGCGATGCCGCCGGCGATCAGGGGCAGCGCCGCGCCCGGGCCGACCGCGAGGACAAGCAGCCCCGAAGTCGCCGCCGCGGGCGTGCGCGAGCGCTCGAGCGTGAGCGCGAAGATCGTCGGGAACATGATCGAATTGCACAGTCCCACCGCGAGCAGGCACCAGGCGCCGGGCCCTCCCGGCAGCACCAGCGAGGCGAGGCAGAGCGCGGCGGCGGCAAGCCCCGCCAGCAGCAGCAGGCGCGGTGCGGGCACGAAGCGCAGCAGCCAGCTGCCGGCGAAGCGCCCGAGCAGCGCGCCGCCCCAATAGAGATTGGCGACCCAGGCGCCCGCCACGTCGAGCGGCAGGCCGAGAGTCTGGGCCTGGGAGAGATAGAGGATCAGCGTGCTGCCGATCGTCACTTCGGCGCCGACATAAAGAGCGATGCCAAGCGCGCCGCGCCATGCCCAGCGCGAGCGCAGCGCGGCGAGCGCACCGCCGGCGGCGGGCGGCTCCGGCATCGCGGCGGCGGCGATCGCGCGGCGCGCGGCGAAGGCCAGCACGGCGAGGCCGGCGACCAGCAGCGCCATCACCAGATAGGCCTGCATCATCGCGGCGATGCCCGCGGCGCGCCCGGCCGCCGAGCGGATCGGCTCGGGCGAATGGAACACCGCGCCCGCCAGCACGAAGCGCGCGCCGAAATGCACGCCGCAGACCACGCCGAGCGCGTTGAACGAATGGGCGAGGGTGAGCCGGTAATGGCTGCGCTCGGGCGGGCCCAGCGCGGCGGCGAGCGGATTGGCGGCGACCTGGAGGATGGTCACTCCGCTTGCCAGCACGAAGATCGCGGCGAGCACCACCGCGAAATCGGGCAGCCGGCCCATGGCCTGCATCACCAGGCAGCCGCCCGCCATCACGGCGAGCCCGGCCAATATCGTCCGCATCGCGCCGAGCCGGGCGAGCATCGCCGCGGCGGGGAGCGACAGCAGGAAGAAGGCGACGAACGAAGCGATCTGGGTGAGCAGCGCCTCGGTATAGCCCAGCCCGAACACCCGCCGCGCCGCCGCGATCAGCGGATCGTTGTTCGCGCAGACAAAGCCCCAGCCGAAGAACAGGGCCGTCACGCTGGCAAAGGCGAAGCGCGTCGGGGCGGCGGGTTCGCTCAACGCGGCTTTCGCCAGCGGAAGGTCGCGGCGCCGTGCGGGGCGAGGCGATAGGCGAAGCGGCTGCCCTCCGCCGCCACGTCCAGCTCCTGCGCCGTCGCGGCGGCGTTGAACGCGATCAGCACGCGGCTGCCGTCGGGATTGGCATAGGCGACCGTCTCGATCCCGCCCGGCGTGCTGGTCGCGTCGATCCGCCAGGCGCCGGGGCGGACGAAGCGCGAGGCCTGGCCCAGGGCATAATATTCGGGATTGCGCGTGATCGCGCCCGACTTGCCGTCGATCGTCACCACGCCGCGGCAATCGTTGCAGCCGCCCAGATGGGGGCCGTGATTCTCGTCGAGCGCGAGGTTCCACATCAGCACGCCGCGCGCCCAGTTGCGCGGGGCGCCCATCACCAGCGTGCGCAGCGTCCAGCTCCAGCTGTCCGCCCAGGGGCCCGACCAGTCGCCGCCCGAGCATTCGGTGAAGAACACGTCCTTGTCCGGAAACGCATCGCGGACCTTGGCCTGCGCCGAAACGTCGCCGCCATAGCAATGCCAGGCCACGCCCGTGACGTAACGGCTGGCGGCGGGATCGGCGAGCACGCCGAGCGGATGCTCGGGCTTGTCCCAATTATGGTCCCAGTCGAGGATCCTGGTCTTCAGCCCCATCCGCGCGAATTCGGGGCCGACATGGTCGCCGATGATCCGCGCGCGCTGCGCGGCGGAAAGGCGCATGCCGGGATAGTTTTCCGGCTCGAAGTCGGGCTCGTTCTGGATGCTCAGATAGTCGATCGGGCCGATCTCGGCGGCAAAGGCCTGGACGGTCCTGCCGAGATAGCGGGCGAAGGGCGCATAGGCTTCCGCGCGCAGCGTGCCCTTCACCAGCGAGTCGGTCGACTTCATCCAGCCCGGCGCGCTCCAGGGCGAGATCATCACCGCGAGCCGGGGATTGATCGCGCGCGCGGCGCGGGCAGTGGGGAGCACGTCTTCCCTGGCGGGCGCGATCGAGAAATGCGCGAGCGCCGGGTCGGTCTCGCCCTTGGCCCGGTCGTCATAGCTGTAATGGGTGCGCGAGAAGTCCGACGCGCCGATGGTGAGGCGCGTGAAGGCGAAGCCCAGGCCCTCGTCGCCGAACAGCTCGCGGAGCAGCGCGCCGCGCTGGCGGGCATCGAGCCGATGCTGGATCAGCCAGGCCGAGGCATCGGTGATCGCCGCGCCGAAGCCGACCATCCTCTGGTAGCGCTTGCCCGGATCGACCGTGATCGTCCCGCCGGCGCCGCGCCGGAGCGGAAGCGCGGGCTGCTTCGCCAGCAGCGCCGACTTGTCGGGCAGGGTGAGCCAGACCTCCACTTGCGGCGGGGGCGCGGGCGCGGCGGCGGTAGCGGCCAGCAGGGCGAGGGCGGGCAGGATGCGCATCATGTCTCTCCTCATCGGGCAGTCAGGCTGTTAGCGTCGCGGCCATGAACCCCATGCGCAGCCGGCACGGCGTCACGCCCGCGATCTTCCAGGAAATCCGCGCGGCCGGGGAGCCCGTGGTGATGAAGGGGCTCGCCGCCGACTGGCCGTTCGTGCGCGCGGCGGACGCCGCGGCCTATCTGCGCGGCATGGCGCTGCCCGGCACGGTGCACTACATGCGCGCGCCGCCCGAGGTCGAGGGGCGCATGCATTATGGCGCGACGATCGGCGCGCGCAATTTCACTCGCGAGGAAGCGCCGTTCGCGCGTTTTCTCGACCGGCTCGCCGAACAGGCCGGGGCGGAGCGTCCCGAGGCGCTGGCGCTGCAGGGATTGCCCGCGCCGCAGCTGATGCCGGGCTTTGCCGAGGCCAATCCGATGGCGCTCGTCCCCGGCATTGCGCCGCGCCTGTGGATCGGCAACGCCGCCAAGGTGGCGATCCATCACGATCCGACCGAGAATATCGCGGTGGTCGGCGCCGGCCGCCGGCGCTTCACGCTGTTCGCGCCCGAGCAGGTGGGCAATCTCTATATGGGCCCGTTCGATCCGACGCCGGCCGGCGTGCAGGTGAGCATGGTCCATCTGACCGCGCCCGATCATGCGCGCTATCCGCGCTTCGCCACCGCGATGGCGGCGGCGCTGGTCGCCGAGCTCGATCCGGGCGACGCGATCTACATCCCCTATCAATGGTATCACCATGTCGAGGCGCTCGACCGGTTCAACGTGCTGGTGAACTATTGGTGGGACCCGGTGCCGGACGCCTCGCCCTGGGAGGCGATGATGCACGGGTTCGTGAGCCTCAGGAGCCTGCCGCCCGACCAGCGCCGCGCCTGGCGGGCGATGTTCGACCGCTATGTCTTCCTGACGGACGGCGACCCCGGCGCCCACCTGCCGCCCGAGGCGCGCGGCGTGTTCGGCGCCACGTCGCCCCAGGCGATCGCCCAGATGCGCGCGATGCTGTTCGACGGGCTGCGGAAAAGGCTGGGGCGCTAGGAGGATCATTCCTCCCCCGGAAGGCACCTCCGGGGGAGGGGGACCGCCGCCGGAGGCGGTGGTGGAGGGGGCAGTCCCCCTTCGTTGGCGCGTGGCCCCCTCCACCACGCGACTGCGTCGCGCGGTCCCCCTCCCCCGCTCCTGCGGAGCGAGGGAGGAATGCAAGGCCCGGGTGCCGTCACGCCTGAAGGCTAGGCCGCGCATGTCTTGGCCACGAATTCGGCATGGTCCGGCATCAGGCCCACGCACCGGGCGATCACTCGCTGGATGTTGCCGAGATACTCCTCGACCTGCGCCTCGGGCTTGATGTCGACCAGCGGATCATAGCCGCGCGGGATCACGCCCTGGCCCAGGAACACCTGGATCCAGCTCTCTTCGGTGAACAGCTCGTCGTCCTCGCGGAAGACGCGGCCGTTCGCGGCGAACAGGTCGATCTTGCGCTGGAGCGTGTCGGGCACTTCCATGTCGCGGCACTGGCGCCAGAAGGCGGTGTCGTCGCGGCTGGTCGCCTTGTAGTGGAGGATGATGAAGTCGCGGATGCGCGCATATTCGAAGTCGGCCTGGCGGTTGAATTCGGCGATCGTCGCGGGATCGAAGCCGCGATCGGGGAGCAGTCGGACCAGGCGGATCACCATGGCCTGGATCAGGTGGATGCTGGTCGATTCGAGCGGCTCGAGAAAACCCGAGGCAAGGCCGAGCGCGACGCAGTTCCGGTTCCAGATCCGCTTTCGCTTGCCGGTGGTGAAGCGCAGCTTGTTGGTGTCCGCGAGCTGCGCGCCGTCGAGATTGGCGAGCAGCTGGGCTTCGGCCTCCTCGTCGGAGATGTGCGCGCTCGAATAGACATGCCCGTTGCCGGTGCGGTGCTGGAGCGGGATCCGCCACTGCCAGCCGGCGGTGCGCGCGGTGGCGCGGGTATAGGGAGTGAACGGCTCGGTGCGGGCGCAGGGCACGGCGATCGCGCGGTCGCAGGGCAGCCAGTGCGTCCAGTCCTCATAGCCGGTCTTCATCGCCTGCTCGATGATCAGCCCTCGGAAACCCGAGCAGTCGATGAACAGGTCGGCGGCGATGGTTTCGCCATCCTCCAGGGTGACCGACTGGACGAACCCGTCCGCACTGCCCAGCGCGACGTCCACCACCTTGCCCTCGCGCCGCCGCACCCCGCGCGCCTCGGCATAGGCGCGCAGGAACTTGGCATAGAGGCCGGCATCGAACTGGAAGGCATGGGCGATATGGCCGATCGGGCTCTCGGCCATCTTGGGATCGGCGCGCATGAACTTGTTGGCGCGGGCCGCCGCGCTGTTGATCGAATAGGCGGAGAAGTCCGCGGCGCGGCCCTGGGCGCGCATCTTCAGCCAATATTGGTGGCAGCGCAGCCAGCCCAGGTCCTGGCCGATCACGCCGAAGGAGTGGAAATAGGCATCGCCCCTGTGCGCCCAGTCGACGAACTCGATGCCGAGCTTGAAGCTGCCCTGGGTGCGGCGGATGAAGTCGTTCTCGTCGAGCTCGAGCAGCTCGTTATATTTCTTGATCGCCGGGATCGTCGCTTCGCCCACGCCGACCGTGCCGATCTCCTCGCTCTCGATCAGCGTGATCTCGTACAGCCCCTGGAAGAGCTTGCCGAGCAGCGCGGCGGTCATCCAGCCCGCCGTGCCGCCGCCCACGATCAGGATGCGCTTGATCTGCTGCATGTCGCGCCCCTTGCCTCCCCGTTTCTTTCTTCACCCTGCCAGCCTCAATTCCCTTCGTCATGCTGAACTTGTTTCGGCATCCGGCGCACCACGGGCGATATCCTTCGCGGCAGGTCGGGCCTTGAAACAGGGTCAGGGTGACGAAGGGGAGGCTAGCAGGCGGTCGGCACCGCCGGCTCCGGCAACGCGCCGGTCCGGCCCGGCTTCGCATAGCTGAGGCCATAGCCGCGGGCGAACTGCACCACATTGCCGGGTCCCTCGCCGGTGGAGCAGGCCGAGCCCGGCCAGGCGAAGGAGAGGCGCGCCGAAAAGTCGTGGCGTCGGCCGACGAGCAGATCGGCCAGGCCCTCGCCCTCGGTGCCGGGCAGGAACGCGGCGACAAAGGCATCGGACAAGTTGATCAGGTCGTTCGCATAGGCCGGGCGCCCGGAATAGAGCACCGACACCACCGGCGCGCCCTTGCCCGAGACGCGCCGCAGCACCGCGAGATCGTCCGGGTGGAGGGCGCTGTGCGCCGCCGGCCTGGGCGCGCGGACATCGCCATTATATTCGGCATAGGGCGTCTCGCCGATCACTGCGACCACTGCGTCGAACCTGCCCGGATCGACGTCCTTGCCGTCTTGCGAGAAGGTCACGTTGGCGGTGCCCAGCGCGTCGCGCAGCGCGGCGAGCAGGGTGGTGCCGCCCTTGAAATCGGCATTGCGGTTCTCGGTCCCCTGCCAGGTGAGCGACCAGCCGCCGGTCTGGTTGGACAGGCTGTCCGCGCTGGCGCCCACCACCAGCACACGCTTGCCCGCCGCCAGCGGCAGGACGCCGCGCTGGTTCTTGAGCAGCACCACCGATTTGCGCACCGCTTCGCGGCCCAGTTCGCGCGCGGCCAGCGCATCGGCCTTGCCGGCAAAGGCGCCGCCGTTCGGGTTGCGCTCGAACAGCCCGGCGCGCAGCTTGACGCGCAGGATGCGAGTCACCGCGTCGTCGATCCGCGCCATGGCGATGCGGCCCTCGCGCACGTCCGCCACGGTGTTGGCGATGAACGCCTTCCAGTCGTCGGGCACCATGATCATGTCGATCCCGGCATTGACGGCCTGGGGGCAATGATCCTTGGTGCAGCCCGGCACCTGCTGGATGCCGTTCCAGTCGGACACGATCAGCCCGTCAAAGCCCAGCCGGTCCTTGAGCACGCCGGTCAGCAAGTCGCGGCTGCCGTGCATCTTGCCATGGTCCTGGCCGGCGGCGGTGTCGTTCCAGCTGCTGTACGAGACCATCACCGTCTGCACGCCGGCTGCGAGCGCGGGATAATAGCCGGCGCCGTGCACCTGGATCATGTGGGTCCGGGCGGCGCGGTTCTCGCCCTGGTCGATGCCGTCGAACGTGCCGCCATCGCCCAGGAAATGCTTGGCGGTGGCCACCACGTCGCCATCGCCCGTCAGGCCGCCCTGCAACCCATGGACCATGGCGCGCGCATAGGCGGCGACGATCGCCGGATCGCTCGAATAGCTTTCATAGGTGCGGCCCCAGCGGCGGTTCTCGCTCACTGCCAGGGTCGGCGCGAACACCCAGGAGATGCCGGTCGCGCGCACCTGGCGGGCGGTGGCGCGGCCGATCCGCTCGACCAGCGCGGGATCGCGCGCGGCGCCCAGGCCGATATTGTGCGGGAACAGCGTCGCCCCCGCGACATTGCCGTGCCCGTGCACTGCGTCGGTGCCCCAGATCACCGGCACCCGCACCGCCATGTCGGTCGCCATCGAGGCGCGGTAATAGGCGTCGGACAGCGCGGTCCAGTCGGTGACGGCCGCGTCCTTCCGCATTCCCGGCCAGGCGCCGCCGCCGTTGAGGACCGAGCCGATATAATGGCGCCGCACCTCGTCCGGCGTGATCGAGCGGATGTCCGCCTGGGTCATCTGGCCGATCTTCTGCTCGAGCGTCATGCCGCGCACGATGCCGGCAATCCGCGCCTCCATCGCCGCGTCGGGCGCGGTGGGGGAGCGGAGCGCCGGCCAGTCCTGGCCGTGCCAGAGCAGGTCGCCGCCCGCGCCGGTGCCGGCGCAGCTCGCCAGCAGGGGAAGGATCAGCCAGAGCCCGGATCGCAGCGCTTTCATCTTGTTACTCATCCGCAAGGGGCGGCACGCGGGCCGCGAGGATAAAAAAGGGGAGGCGCCGGCATTGCCGTGCACCTCCCCTCGAACGCCCGGAAGGTCGACCCGGGGGGAGGAAATCAGAAGCGGTAGTTGAACCCCAGCAGGAACTGGCGGCCATATTTCTCATAGGTCTCGGGCAGCGGCGTGCCGTCGCTGGTGTGGGTGCCGCCGGTGTCCAGCCCCAGCCGGGTGCGATAGGGCGAGTCGGTCAGGTTGCTGACCTGGAGCAGCACGCCGAGGCCCTTCAGCGCCGAATTGTCCGGGAAGGTATAGCCGATCTGGGCGTCGAGCTGCCGGTCCGCCAGGATCTCGGTGTACCCGCGATTGGTGAACAGCTGCACCGTCTCGCCCTTGTAGGCCGAACGGAAGCGATAGCTCGCCCGCGCCTGGAAGCCCCATTTCTCGAAATAGCCGGTGACGTTGTACACCGTGCCGGACAGGCCCGGGATGCGCACCACGTCGTTGCCGTCGGTGGGGTTGAGATCGGATTCCGTGTAGGAATAGCTGCCGGTGAACCCGAAGCCGTCCAGCGCCGGGATGATGCGGCCGATCTCGATCGCGCCGCTGACCTCGATGCCCTTCAGATTGCCGCCCGGCCCGTTGGCCGGCATCGTCACCTGCCCGAACGAGCTGATGTTGACGTTGCTCGGAATCTGGTTCGTCGGGATCGGCAGGCCCGAAAAGTCGATCGCGAAGTTGCGATTGTAGATATAATTGTCGAGCCATTTGTAGAAGCCGGCGACGCTGACATAGGTCGCCTTGCCGATGTACCATTCATAGGCGACGTCCAGCGCCTTGGCGCGCCAGGGCTGGAGGTTCGGGTTGCCGCCGGTCGCCGACCAGGGGAAGACCGTGCTGCCCGGCGCGCAGGGCGGGCTGCCGCCGCACGGATTGGTGGTGAAGCTCGGCGTGAAGTTCGCGCGCATGTCGTCCATGCGCGGGCGCGCCAGCACCTTGGACGCCGCCAGGCGGATGCGGTGGCCGCCGCCCAGGTCGTAGATCAGGTTCGCGCTGGGGAGCACGTCGGTGTAATGCGCGGTCACGAACACTTGCGACAGCGCGATCGGAGTCAGCGTCTGGTTGATCCGCAGGCCGGACGACGACTGGAACTGCTCCACCACCTGCACGCCGACATTGCCGCGCAGCCGGCCCCATTCGATGTTCGCCTTCGCCTTCCAGGTGATGACGTCTTCCTTGATCTTCCACGCCTTGTCGAAGTGGTTGGCGTCCTCCAGCGGGGTCTTGTTGTAATAGGTGTCGAGCGCCGCGGGCACGTTCCAGGCGATCACGTTGCCGAAGCCGACAAAGTCGAGCGAAGTCGGATCGAGCATGAATTGCGAACCGACCGGCACCTGCGCCCGCCCGTTCTTCAGGTTGAGGTCGAGCTCGTCGACGGTCTTGCGCTTGTTGCGCTGCGTGTAGTTCACGCCGAGCTCGATGTTCCGGAGGAACCCGCCGATCTCCCGGCTCAGCATGAAATCGACGGCGCCCAGCTCTTCCTTGACGTGCGGCGACTTCATCAGGCCGTCATGGCCCCAGCCGCCCCAGGGCGCGCGATCGCCGAGCGAGACCTGGCTGGCATTCGCATAGTCCAGGCCGAAGCCATAATGCGGGAAGGCGCCGTCGATCGGGAACGAGAAGTCGTAATTGTCCATGGTGCGGGTCTGGAACGGGCCCACGCCATAGCCGCCATAGGTCTCGATATAGGTCTCGTCGCGCTTGTTGGTCGAATAGCTCAGATCGGCGACGAAGCGGGTGCGCTCGTCGAGCTGGAATTCGTTGTTGAGCCCGGCCGAGAACAGCTCGTCCTTGCGCTCGTTATAGTCGTTGCGCAGGATCGGAACGGCGTTGGTGATGTGGCCCGAGGTCCCGATCGCCGAGCCGCCCAGCTGGCTGGTGCCGATGTTGGAGAAGGTCGCATTGTCCGCCCAGCCGTTGGAGAACCACTGCGCGCCGCGGATCACTTCCTTCTGCTTGAAGCGCGAATAATAGACGTCGAGCACGCTGTGGATGCTGTCGCTCGGCTTCCATTCGAGCGTGCCCATCACGCCGTCGCGCTGGTTGCGGCGGCTGGTCGCCCAGGCTTCCTGGCCGTTGAGCTGCAGCGCGTTGTCGGCGGAATCGGGCGTGACGGTGTTGGGGCTGCACGGATTGGCGACCGTCGGCTGGCAGATGCCGCCGAACGCCTCATAGCCATAGGCCTTGTAGTGATCGACATGGCTCGGCGAATCGAGATGCGCATAGCCGAGCGACCAGCCGAGCGTGCCGGCGGCATTCTGGTCGATATAGCTGAGCGTGCCGCGCCAGCCCCATTTGGAGATGTCGGCATTGCGGCCGCCATCGGCATCGAGCTCGCCGCGCAGGTTCATCGCGATCGCGCGCTTGCCATAAGCGAGCGGACGC
Source organism: Sphingomonas sp. NPDC092440 (assembly GCF_044754985.1). Classification (NCBI taxonomy): domain Bacteria; kingdom Pseudomonadati; phylum Pseudomonadota; class Alphaproteobacteria; order Sphingomonadales; family Sphingomonadaceae; genus Sphingomonas; species Sphingomonas sp. NPDC092440. The sequence goes on from NZ_JBIVQA010000005.1 coordinate 281,988, forward strand.
ACGGTGCGCAGGTCCGCGCTGCCCGACAGGCCCATGCCGGCGATGGCGGCATCCGGCGTCTTGTACACCACGACGCTCGACAGCAGCTCCGCTGGATACTGGTCGAACTCGACGGCGCGATTGTCGCCCGAGCTGGCCTGTTGCCGCCCGTTGAGCAGCGTGGTGGTGAAGTCGGGCGCGAGGCCGCGGATCGAGATCACCTGGGCGCGGCCGTTGACGCGCTGGGCGGCGAGGCCGGGCAGGCGGGCGATCGACTCGGCGATCGAGACGTCGGGCAGCTTGCCGATGTCCTCGGCCGACACCGCCTCGACGATCGAGGCCTGGTCGCGCTTGATGTTGATCGAATTCTGCAGGCCGGCGCGCAGGCCGGTCACGACGATGGTGCTTTCCTCGGCCGGCACCTGGTCCTGCGCCCGGTCTTCCCTGGCCCGCGTGGCGCCGTCCTGCGCCCAGGCATGGGCTGGCAACGTTGTCGCCAGAGCCAACGTCGAAATCGTGAGTCCGAGATTGCCCTTGGCGCGCTTCATAGCGCGCGCATGCGGACGCTCCGCCATTGCCTCTTCCCCTCTCATATCAGGCGGCCGTTATCGGCCGTCTCTGTCCCCGTTGCGCGCCTCGAGAAAACTGGAAGCGCTTCCAATTGGTATCATCGCGTCGCGCGAAATTGTCAACGCGTTACAGAAAACGCTTACGAAGGGGCTGGGTCCGGCGGGTTTCAGCCGCGCGGCGGCGCGACCGATTCGCGCAGCACGAGGTGATGGTCGATCGCGTCGAAGCCCGGCGTGCCGGTGCCCTGGCCGCGCAGCAGCGTCTCGACCAGGCGCTCCACCGCCCGCGCGGCGATGCGGCGAATCGGCTGGTGGATGGTGGTGAGCGGCGGCCAGATATAGGCAGCGACCGGCGCATCGTCGAAGCCGACCACCGAAAGGTCACCCGGCATGACCAGGTGCATGCGGTGCGCGGCGAACATCGCGCCGACCGCCATGTCGTCATTGGCGCAGACGATCGCGGTGGGGCGGTCGGGGCCGGCCAGCAGCGCCTCGGCGAGCTCCACGCCGGAGCGGAAGCTGAAGTCGCCGCGCAGTGCCGTCACTGCGCCTTCGTCGAGCCCCGCTTCGGCGAGTGCGCGCAGAAAGCCGGCGAAGCGCGTCTCGGCGGCGAGATGGCCTTCGATCCCCAGCATATAGCCGAAGCGGCGATGGCCGGCGGCGACGACGTGATGGGCGATCTCATAGCCGGCCGCCGCCTCGTCGAACCCCACCCCGGGCAGCAGCGCGCGCACTTCGTCGCTGGGCGAGATGCAGACCACCGGGCAGCCCTGGGCGATCAGCCGGCGGGCGAGCTCGACATCGGCGGAGAGCGGCGGCGACAGGATCAGCCCGGTGCTGCGGCCCGAGGCGAACAGCTCGATCAGCCGGTCGTCGCGATTGTCGTCCTCGATATGGATGTTGAAGGTCGAGAGCTCGAACCCTGCCGCCGCGGCCGCACGCAAGGCGCCCAGTTCGATCGCGGCGAAATAATAGGAATTGGGCGGCGCGTCGCGCGCGTTGCAGTTGATCAGCGTGACCGTGTTGCTCGCCCGGCTGGCGAGGTTGCGCGCCTGCGGATTGACTCGATAGTCGAGCGCCTCGACCGCGCGCATCACCCGGTCGCGCATCTTGTCGCTCACATGCGCCTGGTCGTTGAGCGCGCGCGACACGGTGGCCCGGCCGACGCCGGCGAGCGCCGCCACGTCGTCGATCGTCGGCGGCCGCCCGTTCCGGCCGGTCTCCGTGCCGCTGGCGCCCGGTATCGGCGACGATTTGGAAAGCGATGACATCTCTAGAAACGGATGGGTGGCACAGGCGTTGGCGGAGCGGCAACCGAAAATGCGCGCCGGCCGGGCGACCCCTTCGGGGCGGGCTGATTCTGGCGCATAGCGGCGTCAATCGTCGGTCACGATGCACCGCATCGCTCCCTCCTCTTTTCCTAACCTGTGCGCCAGAATCCGCGCCGTCACGACCATTGCCGGCATCGAGTACGGACCCTGGGTTGAGAACCCAGGCAAGCCCTTGAAACTACGCCCGTCATCCCGGTCTTGCGCCGGGATCCCGCTTCTGCTTGCGCTGTCGAGATAGCGGGACCCCGGCGCCAGGCCGGGGTGACGAAGCAAGAATAGGAGTCCCCAACCTAGGGAATCGGCAATGCCGTCGTTGCCTTCACTTGCGAGAGCGCGACGGTGGAGTTGATCTCCTGCACGCCGGGCAGCTTGGAGAGCTTGGAAAAGAAGAAGCGTTCATAGGCCTCGATATCGGCGGCGACGATGCGCAGCATGAAGTCGAACACCCCCATCAGCACATAGGCTTCCAGCACTTCCGGGAAGGAGCGGATCGCCGCGGCGAACTCGTCGAGATTGGCGCGGCCGTGCGCGTTCAGCTTGATCTGCGCGAAGATGTGCGCGTTGAGCCCGATCTTCTGCCGGTCGACCAGCGCGACGCGGCGAGTGATGATCCCTTCCTTCTCCAGCCGGTCGACGCGGCGCCAGCAGGGCGAGCTCGACAGGCCCACCATCTCGCCGAGCCGGGCGGTGGGCAGCGAGGCGTCTTCCTGGAGCACCTGCAGGATCCTGCGTTCGAAGGGGTCGAGATCGACGGGCAAATCTGTTCTCCTATTCGGCATTTTCAGGTCGGATCGTGCCGATTTTCGGCGATGATGCGCGAACAAGGCCAGTTTATCCCGCGAAACCGTGGAAGAGTCATCCCTGGATTTCAGGAGCGCTTTCATGGTCGATGCCCCGCAAGTTACCGCCACCCCGCCGGAGAGCGTGCACGTGCTGCGCGACATGGAGAGCGGGCTGGACGGCGTGATCGTGCTCCACTCCACGCGGCGCGGCCCCGCCGCGGGCGGATGCCGGCTGTGGCGCTATGGCGGCCATGCCGCGCTGGTCGGTGACGCGATGCGGCTGGCCGAGGGCATGACCTTCAAGAACGCAATGGCCGATCTGCCCCTGGGCGGCGGGAAGGCGGTGCTGAACCTACCGGCCGGCGATTTCGACCGGCACCGGCTGTTCTCTGCGTTCGGCCGGGCGGTGGCGCGGCTCGAGGGCGCCTATGTCACGGCTGAGGATGTCGGCACCTGCGTGGCCGACATGGAGGCAGTGCGCGGTCAGACCCGCCATGTCGCCGGCCTGCCGCCCCGGAGTGGCAGGCCGGGCGGCGATCCCTCGCCCTGGACGGCGCGCGGCGTGTTCCTCGCGATGGAGGAGGCCGCCCGGCGCCAGCTGGGCAGCGACCTGCGCGGGCTGCGCGTGGCGGTGCAGGGGCTCGGCAATGTCGGATCGGCGCTGTGCGGGATGCTCCATGCGGCGGGGGCGCGGCTGGTCGTCGCCGAGCCGCGCCCCGGCGTCGCCGCCGATATCGCCTGCCGCTATGACGCGGAGATCATGGGCCGCGACAGCATCCTCGACGCCCGCTGCGCGATCTTCGCGCCCTGCGCGCTGGGCGGGGTGCTCGATGGCGACGCCGTGGCGCGGCTGCGCGCGCGCATCGTCTGCGGCGCGGCGAACAATGTGCTCGCCACGCCCGAGGACGGCGACCGGCTCGCCGATCGCGGCATTCTCTACGCGCCCGATTATGTCGTGAACGCGGGCGGGATCATCAGCGTGGCCGGCGAGTATCTCGGCTGGAGCGCCGATGCAGTGGCGGCGCGCGTTCATGCGACCGGCCTGCGGCTCGGCGCGGTGCTCGCCCATGCCGCCCGCGAGGGGGTGGCGCCCCACCGCGCCGCCGACGCGCTTGCCCGGGCGCGGGTCGTCGCGGCATCGGCGGCGTCGGTGCGCGAGGCAGCCTGAGCCCGGCCATGCGGTTCGACATCATGGGCGAGGCGAGCGCCGCCCTGCTGTGCCGCCTGGTCGGCCTTGCCGCGCAGCATGATCTCGCGGCGCCGGCCATGGAGGTGCGCGTGACGCCCGAGCGCATGACCGTGCGGCTGGAGCTCGATGGCCTGGCCGGGCCGCTGGGCCGGATCGTGGCGGAGAAGATGCGCCGCTGCATCGGCGTGGAGGCCGTGGCGCTCGACGGGGTGCCGCTCTAGTCGGGCGCGAAGGCGCGCAGGAAGACCTCGGCCATCTGCGCGGCTTCATGGTCGCGCTCCGCCGCCGACAGGTCCTGCCCCCAGAGCATGCGCTGCTGCACGCCGAGGCAGAGCGTCGCGAGCACGCGCGCCGCGAACAGCGGGTCGGCGCGGCGAAGCGTCCCCGCGTCCATCGCGCGCTCGAAAAAGCCGGCGAGCAGCTGCTGGGTCGGCACGGGCGCGCGGCGATAGAAGATGTCGCCGATCTCGGGAAAGCGGCTGACTTCCGAGGCGATCAGCCGGTGCAGCCGCAGCCCGTCGGGCGACGAGATCTTGGCGATGAAGCCGCGGCAGAATTGCAGCACCGCGGCGCGCACGTCCTCGCCGGGCTTGAGCACATCGGCCAGCTGGCCGCGATATTCCTTGGTCGCATCGTCGAGCACCGCGGCGAACAGCTCTTCCTTCGACGGGAAATAGCTCCACAGCGTCCCCTTGGAGCCGCCAAGCTCCGCCGAGATCGCCGACATCGACGCGCCGGAATAGCCCTGGTCGAGGAACACGCGCTTGGCGATCGCCAGGATCGCCTCGCGGCGTTCCTCCTTGCGCGCCTCGCGCTTGCCGGACGGCCTGTCCATGATTTTCTCCATAACCGTACTATAGGGTACGATTACGGGTTGACAAGGTGGCGGCCCGCGCCCATCTGCCGCGCCGTACCCGACAGTACGGTATTTAAATCATGATCCGATTCTCCCTTCGTCCGTTGCTGCTCGTCGCGACTGCCGGGACCGCGCTGCTTTCCGCGTGCGCGCCGGTGCCGCAGCTCGGTGCCCGTCCCGAAGTGCGTGCGGCGGCCGGCTATGCCGCCGACCAGTCGCTGGCCGCCCGGGCCGATGCCGCGAACTGGCCCGCCAATGATTGGTGGAGCGCCTATGGCGACGCGCAGCTGAGCGGGCTGATCGCGGAAGGGCTGGCCGGCTCGCCCGATCTCGCCGCCGCCGCCGCGCGCCTGCGCTCCGCCCAGGCCTATGCCCAGCAGGCCGGCGCGGCGCTGCTGCCGTCGGTGGGCGTCCAGGCGGGCGCGAGCTTGGGCAAGCAGAGCTACAATAACGGCATTCCCGCCGCCTTCGTGCCCAAGGGCTGGAACGACAGCGGCCAGGTCGCGGCGAACCTGAGCTTCGATCTCGACCTGTGGGGCAAGAACCGGGCCTCGCTCGCCGCCGCCACCTCGGATGCCGCGGCGGCGCGGATCGAGCTGGAGCAGTCGCGGCTCGTGCTCTCGACCAACATCGCCAGCGCCTATGCCGATCTCGCGCGCCTGGCCTCGCAGCGCGGCGTCCAGGCCCAGGCGCTGGCGCTGCGCACCCAGACGCGGCAGCTGGTGAGCGACCGGGTGACCAACGGGCTCGATACCCGCGCCGAGCTGAAACAGGCCGATGCCGCGGTGCCCGCCGCCCGCGCCGACCTGGCGGCCACCGACGAGGCGATCGGGCTCACCCGCAACCGCCTCGCCGCGCTGCTGGGCAAGGGGCCGGACCGCGGGCTGACCATCGCATTGCCCACCGGCCCGGCCGGCGCGCACGGGCTCCCGGCGGGCGTCACCACCGACCTGATCGGCCGCCGTCCGGACATCGCCGCCGCCCGCGCCCGGGTGGAGGCCGCCGCGAGCCGCATCAAGGTGGCGCGCGCCGATTTCTACCCCTCGATCAACCTCAGCGCGTTGATCGGCTTCCAGGCCTTCGGGCTCGACAATCTGTTCAAGAGCGGATCGACCTATGGCTCGGTCGGCCCGGCGATCAGCCTGCCGATCTTCCGGGGCGGGCAGCTGGCCGGCCAGTACAAGGGGGCCCGCGCCGGCTATGACGAAGCGGTCGCGACCTATGATTCGACCGTGACCACCGCCTATCGCGAAGTCGCCGATGCGGTGACGAGCAAGAACGCCCTGGTCACGCGCCTTTCGGAGAGCCGCCAGGCGCTCGCCGATTCCGAGGCCGCCTATGGGATCGCCCGCCAGCGCTACGAGGGCGGCCTGTCGACCTTTCTCGACGTGCTGACCGCCGAGCAGGGCGTGCTGCAGAACCGCCAGATCGTCGCCGATCTCGAGGCGCGGGCGTTCACGCTCGACGTCCAGCTGGTCCGCGCGCTGGGCGGAGGCTTTTCCACCGACACCGCGGCCGCCGCCGCAACCAAGGACTCGACCCATGGCTGATGCCGAACCCCAGATCCATGTCGCGAACGCCGACGCGGCGCCCGCCAAGCCCAGCCTGCGCCGGCGGCTGCTCACCGGCATCGCCGGCGCGGTGCTGATCGCCGGCATCGGCTATGGCGGCTGGTACGTGCTGGTCGGCAGCCATTACATCAGCACCGACAATGCCTATGTCGGCGCCGATACCGCCAGCGTCACGCCGATGATCGCCGCGCAGGTGGCCGGCGTCGCGGTGTCCGATACCCAGGCGGTGAAGAAGGGCGACGTGCTCGTCCGGCTCGACGACAGCGACGCGCGGATCACGCTCGCCCAGGCCGAGGCGGATCTCGCCAAGGCCCGCCGCCAGTACGGCCAGACCTCGGCCACCAGCGCGGCGCTCGCCGCGCAGGTCCAGGCCCGGGGTGCCGATATTTCCCGAGCCCGTGCCCAGCTCGTCGCCGCCGAGGCGGATTACGAGAAGGCGCGGGTGGACCTCGCCCGGCGCCAGCGCCTCGCCCCCAATGGTGCGGTGTCGGGCGAGGAGCTCACTTCGGCGACCAACGCCTTCTCCTCGGCCAGGGCCAATCTGGAGCTGGCGCGGGCCGGCGTGGCCCAGGCCAGCTCGACCCGCGGCGCCGCCAGCGGCGAGCTTGCGGCGAACAATGCGCTGATCAGCGGCACTACCGCCAATTCGGCGCCGGAAGTGCTCTCCGCCCAGGCCAGGGTGGCGCAGGCGCGGCTCGACCTCGATCGCACCGTGATCCGCGCGCCGATCGACGGCGTGGTGACGCGCCGCAACGTCCAGGTCGGCCAGCGCGTCGCCCCGGGCGCGCAGCTGATGCTGGTCGTTCCCGTCGGCCAGCTCTATGTCGACGCCAATTTCAAGGAAGGCCAGCTGACTCGCGTGAAGGTCGGCCAGCCGGTGAAGCTCAAGTCCGACCTTTATGGCGGCGGCGTCGAGTATCACGGCAGGGTCGTCGGCCTGTCGGGCGGCACCGGTTCGTCCTTCGCGCTGATCCCGGCGCAGAACGCCACGGGCAACTGGATCAAGGTGGTCCAGCGCCTGCCGGTGCGCGTCGCGCTCGACCCCAGGGAGCTTGCCGAGCACCCGCTCCGGGTCGGCCTTTCCATGGACGCCGAGATCGACGTCTCGAAGAACTGAGGACGGCTGCGATGAACGGCAAGACCGAGACGGCGGCGCCCCTGACCGGGCTGCCGCTGATCCTCGCGGGCGTGGTGCTCGCGCTGACCAACTTCATGGTGGTGCTGGACACCACCATCGCCAACGTCTCGGTCCCGCACATCTCGGGCAGCCTCGGCATCTCGGGCAGCCAGGGGACGTGGATCATCACCTCCTATGCCGTGGCGGAGGCCGTGTGCGTGCCGCTGACCGGCTGGCTCGCCGGGCGTTTCGGCACGGTGCGCACCTTCACTTTCGGGATGATCGGCTTCGGCGTCTTCTCGGTGCTGTGCGGCCTGTCGACCTCGCTCGGCATGCTCGTCGCCTGCCGCATCGGCCAGGGGCTGTGCGGCGGCCCGCTGATGCCGCTGTCGCAGACGCTGCTGATGCGCATCTTCAAGCCCGAGCAGCGCGCCCAGGCGATGGGCGTCTGGTCGATGACCACCGTCGTCGCGCCGATCCTGGGGCCGATCCTGGGCGGCACGATCTCGGACAGCTGGTCGTGGCACTGGATCTTCTTCATCAACATCCCCGTCGCCGCCCTGTGCGCGTTCGGCGGCATGCGGCTGCTCTCCAAGGTCGAGACGCCGACGAGCAAGCTGCGCGTCGACCGGGTCGGGCTGATGCTGATGCTGCTGTGGATCGGCGCATTGCAGATCATGCTCGATCTCGGCCGCGAGCATGACTGGTTCAACGACCGCACGATCGTGATGCTCGGCGTGACTGCGCTGATCGGCTTCATGGTCTTCCTTGCCTGGGAAGGCACCGAGGACCAGCCGATCGTCGACCTGCGCGTGTTCCGGCACCGGGGCTTCACCGTGGCGGTGCTGTCGCTGGCCCTGGCCTTCGGGACCTTCTTCTCCTCGGCGGTGATCATCCCGCAATGGCTGCAGACCAGCATGGGCTACACCGCCACTTATGCCGGCTATGCCACGGCCTTCACCGGCGTGGCGGCGGTGATCATGTCGCCGATCGTCGCCAAGCTGACGAGCAAGGTGGATCCGCGGGCGCTGGTGTGCTTCGGCATCCTCTGGCTCGGCTTCACCTCGCTGCTGCGGGTCCATTGGAACAGCCAGGCCGATTTCTGGAGCCTGGCCTTCCCGCAGATGCTCCAGGGCATCGGCATGCCGTTCTTCTTCATTCCGCTGACCACGCTGGCGCTGGGTTCGGTGCGGCCGGAGGAAACGGCGTCGGCGGCGGGCGTGATGGCGTTCCTGCGAACGATGGCGGGCGCGATCGGCACGTCGGTCTCGACCACCGCCTGGGACGACAGCGCGCGCGTCGCCCGCAGCGAGATCGCCTCGCGGCTGAACAGCGACGGCACTGTCGACGCGATGGCGGCGCAGGGCTTCTCGCTCGACCAGGCGCGGCTCGCGATCGCGCAGCTGGTCGACAAGGAAGCGTTCGCGCTGGCGACGAGCCACATCTTCCTGATCTCCGCCTTCGTCTTCGTCGGCGCGGCGATGATCATCTGGCTGACGCCGCGCCCGCAACGGGCAGTGGGGGCGGGCGCGGCGCATTAGGCGCAAGATCCAGTCAGCAAGCCCCGGCATCATCCAATCGGCAAACCCGTCATCCCCGCCTGCGCGGGGATGACGGAAGAGAACAAGGGATGACGGAGGAGAGCGCGGGAATGACGGTGCTTGCCGCATGAGTCCCCAACCAGGCCCGTCATCGGGCGCTTACACATGCCCGCGGATGTGATAGGGACGCCGTGATGCGCCTGTTGCTGCCCTTCATTGCCTGTCTGATGCTGGTGATCACCAGCCTGACGACGGTCGCGCACGCGACCGAGGCGCCGGAGCGGCACCTCACCACGATCGAGATCGAGGGCTGGCACGCGCCCGGCGACGCCGATGAAGTGCCGGCCGATCCCGACAAGAACTATCCGCATCACCATGCGACCTGCCACGGGCATGACCTTGCCGCGCCGGTGAAGGCGCCGGCGGCGCCGCTTGCCCATGGCGGCACCCCCCTGGCCTGGCGCATGCCCAGCGCCGAGCTGGCCGCGCGCGTCGCCGACACGCCGCTCAGACCACCGATCGCCTGACACCGGCTTCCGCGCCCCTCGCGGCGCGTCTGTCCCTGTCAGGAGTTCAAGTTCATGTATCGAATCGCAGCGGCGCTTTGCGCCGCGATGCTCATTGCCGGTTGCGGCGCGCCCGCGCCCCAGCCGGAAAACAAGACCGCCGAGGCGCATGCCGAAGGCACCGCGCCTCTCACCGCCGAGCAGATCGCGGCGGCCAACATCACGCTGATCCGGCCCGGCCGGGGCGGCACCGGCGCGGCGATCGAGGCGCCGGCGCTGCTCGAGAGCGACCCGGACGCCACCCGGGTGGTCGCCGCGCCGCTCGAGGGGCGGGTGATCGCGCTCGTCCGCAATCTGGGCGATGCCGTCCGCCGGGGCGAGACGCTGGCGGTGATCGAGAGCCGCCAGGCCGCCGGTCTCCAGGCCGAAGTGGAAAAGGCGCGGACCCGGCTGGAGCTCGCCCGCAAGACGCTGGCGCGCGACGAGGCGCTCTATGCGCGCGGCTTCCGCCCGCTGCGCGAAGTAGAGATCTCGCGCGCCGCCGCCGAGCAGGCGGAGACCGATGTGCGGCTGGCGCGCCAGCAGGTGGCGGCCTCGGGCGTGCGCGGCGGCAGCCTCAACCGGATCGTGATCACCGCGCCGATCGCCGGCCGCGTCGTCGCGCGCAGCGCCGTGCCGGGCCAGATGTTCACCGCGGATGCAGCGGAGACGGAGCTGTTCCGGATCGCGGCGCTCGAGCGGCTGAGCGTTGTCCTGTCGATCGCGGCCGGCGATGCCGCGCGGGTGCGGCCCGGCAATCCGGTCGAGGTGGCCGCGGCGGGGCGCACCGCCATGGCGCGGGTGCGCTTCGTCGCGCCGGCGCTCGACCCGCAGACGCGCCTTGTCCGCGTGCTCGCCGATCTCGACAATCGCGGCGGCCAGTGGCGCGCGGGCGAGCCGGTGCAGGCGCGGATCGAAGTCGCCGGGGCGGGCGCCGCGCCGCTGATGGTGCCGGCCACGGCGGTACAGACAGTGGAGAACCGGCCGGTGCTGTTCGTGCGGACGCCGCAGGGCTTCCGGACCCAGCCGGTGACGCTCGGCGCGCGCGACGGCGCGATGGTCGCGATCCTCTCCGGCCTGGCGGACGGCGAGCAGGTCGCCGCCACCAACACCTTCACGCTCAAGGCCGAGCTCGGCAAGGGCGAAGCGAGCCATGAGGACTGAGCCATGATCGCCCGCATCGTCAACTGGGCGGTCGACAAGCGCTGGCTTGTCCTCCTGCTCACCGCCATCGCCGCCGTGATCGGCGCCGCCGCCCTGTACCGCCTCCCCATCGACGCGGTGCCGGACATCACCAACAACCAGGTCCAGATCAACGTGCGCGCGCCCGCGCTCTCGACCGAGCTGGTCGAGAAGCAGGTCGCCTTTCCGATCGAGACCGCGCTCGCCGGCATTCCCGGCCTTGAATATACCCGCTCGCTCAGCCGCAACGGCTTCGCCCAGGTGACGGCGGTGTTCGCCGACGCGACCGATATCTATTTCGCCCGCGCCCAGGTGAACGAGCGGCTGGCCGGCGTGCGCGAGGGCCTGCCCGACGGCGCCGATCCCGAGCTGGGGCCGATCGCCACCGGCCTGGGCGAAGTCTATATGTGGACGGTCCGGCTCGATCACCGGCCGGACGACAAGCATCAGCCCGGCGAGCCCGGGATGCAGCCCGACGGCAGCTACATCACCCCCGAAGGCGAGCGGCTGACGAGCGAGACCGACAAGGCGACCTATCTGCGCACCGCGCAGGACTGGATCGTCACGCCGCTGCTCAAGAACGTGCCGGGGCTCGCCGGCATCGATTCGATCGGCGGCTATGCCCGGCAGATCCTGGTCATTCCCGATGTGGCGAAGCTGGCGACGCTCGGCCTGACGCTCACCGATCTCGCTACGGCGATCGAGCGCAACAACACCAGCAGCGGCGGCGGCTTCGTCGACCGCAATGGCGAGGGGCTGGCGGTGCGCGCCGACGCGCTGGTCCGGGGGCCGGCCGAGCTGTCGCGCATCGTGATCGCCACGCGCGCGGGCGTGCCGATCACGCTCGATCAGGTCGCGACGGTGCGGACCGGCCAGGCGGTGCGGATGGGGTCGGCATCGGAGAACGGCACCGAAGTGGTGGTCGGCACCGCGATCATGCGGATCGGCGAGAACAGCCGCACCGTGGCGACCGCGGTGGCGGACCGCCTCAAGTCGATCAACGCCTCGCTGCCGCCCGACGTGGTGGTCCAGCCGGTGCTCGATCGCACCGCGCTGGTCAATTCGACGATCCGGACGGTGGCGCGCAATCTGAGCGAGGGCGCGCTGCTCGTCATCGTCGTGCTGTTCCTGCTGCTCGGCAATTTCCGCGCGGCGCTGATCGCGGCGGCGGTGATCCCGGTCACGATGCTGCTCACCGGCTTCGGCATGCTGCGCATGGGCGTGTCGGCCAATCTGATGAGCCTGGGCGCGCTCGATTTCGGGCTGATCGTCGATGGCGCGGTGATCATCGTCGAGAACGCGCTGCGCCGCCTCGCCGAACGCCAGCACGAAGCGGGCCGGCCGCTCGACCGGGCCGAGCGGCTGGAGACGGTTTCCGCCGCGGCGCGCGAGATGATCCGGCCCTCCGTCTACGGCCAGGCGATCATCATGCTCGTCTATGTGCCGTTGCTCACGCTGAGCGGCGTCGAGGGCAAGACCTTCGTGCCGATGGCGGTGACGGTGATCCTCGCGCTCGCCTGTGCCTTCGTCCTGTCGCTCACCTTCGTGCCCGCCGCGATCGCGATCTGGCTGTCGAAGCGGGTGGAGGAGAAGGAGGGGCGCATCCTCGGCTGGCTGCGCCGGCGCTACGAGCCGGGGCTGGACCGGGCGATGCGCCGGCCGAGCGTCACGATCGGCGCGGCGGTGGCGAGCCTGGGCGCGGCGGCGCTCGCCTTTCTGGCGCTGGGCCAGGTGTTCCTGCCGCAGCTCGACGAGGGGGACCTGCTGATCCAGGCGCTGCGCATCCCCGCCACTTCGGTTCAGCAGAGCCAGGCGATGCAGGTGCCGCTCGAACGGCTGATGGCGAAGCAGCCCGAAGTGAAGTTCGTCTTCTCCAAGACCGGCACGGCCGAGCTCGCCTCGGATCCGATGCCCCCCAACGCCACCGACATGTTCGTGATCCTGAAGCCGCGGGCCGAATGGCCCGATCCGGGGCTCGGCAAGGAAGCGCTGGTCGCGCGGATCGAGGGGCAGCTCGCGAAGCTGCCGGGCAATGCCTATGAGATCACCCAGCCGATCCAGATGCGCTTCAACGAGCTGATCGCGGGCGTGCGCGGCGACATCGCGGTGAAGGTGTTCGGCGACGACTTTTCCGCGATGAACGCCACCGCGAACCGTATCGCGGGAATCCTGCGGGCCACTCCGGGGGCGGCGGATGTGAAGGTGGAGCAGACCAGCGGCCTGCCGATGCTCGACATCCGGGTGAACCGCGACGCGATGGCCCGGCTGGGCGTCACCGCGCAGGACGTGCAGGATCTGGTCGCCGCCACGCTGGGCGGGCGCGAGGCCGGCATGATCTTCGAGGGCGACCGCCGCTTCCCGGTGGTGCTGCGGCTCTCCGAGGCGCAGCGCGCCGATTTCGATGCGCTGGCCCGGCTGCAGCTGCCTGTCGCGGGTGGCGCCTTCGTCCCGCTCGCCAGCGTCGCGGAGATCCGCGTGGTCGACGGTCCCAACCAGATCAGCCGCGAGAACGGCAAGCGGCGGGTCGTCGTCCAGGCGAATGTGCGCGGGCGCGACGTCGGCAGCGTGGTCGCCGATGCGCGCGCGGCGATCGAGCGCGAGGTGCGGCTGCCCGCCGGCAGCTATCTCCTCTGGGGCGGCCAGTTCGAGAATCTCGCCTCGGCGCGCGATCGGCTGGCGCTGGTGATCCCGGCCTGCTTCGCGCTGATCCTGTTGCTGCTCTACGGCGCGCTCGGCTCGGCGCGCGATGCGGCCATCGTCTTCACCGGCGTGCCGCTCGCGCTGGTGGGCGGCGTGCTCGCGCTGTTCCTGCGGGGCATGGACTTCTCGATCTCGGCGGCGGTGGGCTTCATCGCCCTGTCGGGCATCGCGGTCCTCAACGGGCTGGTGATGGTCTCCTCGATCCAGGACCTGGTCCGCGCCGGCGTGGCACGGGCGGAGGCGGCCAGGGCAGGCGCGATGCAGCGCCTGCGCCCGGTGGTGATGACCGCGCTGGTCGCCAGCCTCGGCTTCGTGCCGATGGCGCTCGGGCACGGCGCGGGCGCGGAAGTGCAGAAGCCGCTGGCGACGGTGGTGATCGGCGGGCTGATCTCGGCGACCTTGCTCACCCTGTTCGTGCTGCCGGCGCTCTATGCCCGGTTCGGGCAGCCGCGGCGCGACGCGGCATGAGGCGCGCGCGGGGCCGCGCGAGCGGCTCCGCGCGGTTCCCCGGCTGGCTTGGCGAGCTTCGCGGCTTATCGCTGCGGGACCGCCGCTCCGGCATAGGGGTCGTAGCTCCGCGCCGGCGTCGGCAGCGGCGTCGGCTTGGGCATGGCGGCGGCGAGCGGCGACGGCGGGGGCGCCGCACGCTCGGGAACATTGCTTCCGGATTGCAGCGATCCCAGCAGTCCGGCGGCGATCACCGGTGCGCCGAACAGCACGAAGCAGCCCGCGATGACGGTGGCGCCGCGCCGGACGGGCAGGCGGCCGCCGAGCATCAGGAAGCCGATGCTGGCCACGGCGATCAGCGCGATGCTGGTCGCGACCGTGCCGAGGGCCACGCCCTCGATCCAGCCGATCGCCGCCACGAACGGGTTCGATCCCGCGGGATCGGCCAGCGAGGGCGCGATCGCATAGGCAAGGGCGGGCACCGTCATGCGAGCAGCACCTCCGCCACGCGCCGCTGCCCGCCGGTGCGGGCGAGCTGGACATAGACGTCGACCGTGCTGCGCACATAATGGCGCACATCGTCGCGGCTGAGCTGGGTGCCGGCCTGCAGCACCAGCAGCACGATCTGCTCGATCGCGCGCTCGGCGGAATCGGCATGGACCGAAGTCATCGAGCCGGGATGCCCGGTGTTGATCGCGCGCAGGAAGGTATAGGCTTCCTCGCCGCGCAGCTCGCCCAGGATGATGCGGTCGGGGCGCATGCGGAGCGACGCGGCGAGCAGGTCGGTCGCCGTGACCCGCGCTTCGCCCAGCGCGCCGCGCACTGCCAGCAGGCCGACCAGGTTCGCGTGATGCTGGTGGAGCTCGGGCGTGTCCTCGATCAGGATCAGCCGCTCTTCGTCCGGGATCTCGCGGATCAGCGCGTTGAGGAACGTGGTCTTGCCGGTCGAGGTGCCGCCGGAGACGAGGATGTTCTTGCGGGCCTTCACGGCGGTGGCGAGCATGCCCGCGATGTCGCCCGCCTCGAGCAGTTCCGCGAGCTGCCGGTCGACCTGCGACTTGCCGGGCGCGGTGGATCGGCTGGTCGCGGCGAAGGCGCCGGCCGCGACATAGTCGTCGAGGCGGAGGTCCGGCGAGATGTGCTTGCGGATGGCGAGCGCCATGGGGCCGCGCGTGGCCGGCGGCGCCGCGACCTGCACGCGCGAGCCGTCGGGCAGGCTGGCGGAGAGCAGCGGGTGCTCGCGGCTGATCCCCTGATGCGAGAGCGCGGCGATCTGGCGGGCGAGCCGGTCGAGCGTGGCCGTATCGAGATCCGGCGCCGGATACCGCTCCACCGCGCCGCCGAGCGTCTCCGCCCAGATCTCGCCGGGGCGGTTGACATAGATGTCGGTCACGTCGGGTCGGGCCAGGACTTCGGCGAGCGGCGCGAGATAGGCCTTCAGATAGACCCGGGTGTCGTTCGCGGCGGCGGGCGCGTTCATCGGCCCTCGACGCTCGTGAAGTCCAGATCGCGCGCGACGAAGACCGAGATGCTGGTCGCGGCCTTGACCTTGAGCGTCGGCTTGATCTGGGTCGGGGTGACCGGGCGCGCGGCGCCGCCCAGGGTGCCGGGCAGGGCCACGATCACCGGGCTGTCCGCCGCGCGGGCGGCGAGGTTGACGCCGATATCGAGGGCGGACTGCAGGATCGCGCCGGCGAAGCGCTCGAAGAAATGCGAGTTGACCCTGGCGCGAATGCCGCCCTGGCCGAGCGGATCGCTGGCCGGCGAGCCGATCGCGATGGTGGCGCCGTCCGGGCGGATCAGACGGATCCAGTTGACGAGCATCCGCTTCTGGCCGGATTCGGTGTCCGTGCCATATTCGCCGATCAGCCGGCTGCCGCGCGGGATGAGCACGCGCGTGCCGTCGAAGCCGCGGATATCGCGCGAGACGAGCGCACGCGCCAGGCCCGGGCTGGTCGAATCCAGCGCGGTTTCGAGCACCGCGGGGATCAGCGTGCCCTGGGGCACCGTCGTCGCCTTGTTGGAGAGCACGCCGGCGGCGGTGCGCGCGCCGGCGACCGAATTCTTCGCGGACGGGCCGGCGGCGGCGGGCGCGGCATTGCCGTCGCCCTGTGCCTGCGGCCGCTCGGCACCGGTCGTGTCGATCACCAGCGTCGGCTCGGCGGCGACCCGGGCCGGCTGGGCCGGCGGCGGCGACGGTTGCGGCACATAGGTCGGTTGCGGGGTATAGGCCGGTGCGGGCGGCGGCAGGATCCGCGGCATGGGCGTCGGCGTGGGGCTGGGAAGCGGTGCCGGCAGGGGCGGCGGCTGCGGCGCCGGAACCGGCGGCACGTAGAGCGGCGCGATCTGCGACGGCGTCGACAGCGCATCGGCGGGGCGAGGCCGGACCGCAGGGGCGCTCAGCGAGCGGCGGCGCGCGTCCAGAACGGCAAACAGCACGAGCCCGATGCCGAGCGCGACGAGCAGCAACGTCCAGGCCGGCGGGCCGGATCGCGGCCGGGCGACCACGGGCAGCATGCCGGCCTCGGCGGCGGGGCGCGGATCGCCGCTCGGGGGCGGAGGCGGGGCGGCGGGGTCGCTCATCGCCGGTCCACTACGCGCACGGCTTCCGCGCTGCCATTGTCGATGCGGAACACCAGCCTGTCCTGAATGCTGTCGATCACTATCCGTCCGTCACGCATCATGCCGTTGATCAGCGTCTCCCTGCCGCGGCCGTTCACTGCATAGATGGCGGGAAGCGGCCGATCTTCCGGCCATTCGACATAGGTGTGGATGCCGTCGTCGTGAATCCCGCTGGGGCGAAGCTCGGGGCTGCCGCGCACCTTGTAGCGGCCGACCACCTTTTCCGGCCCCGCCGCGCCGGGCGCCTGATCGGACAGCAGCGCCGGATAGCGGAACTTGATCGACCAGGCCGTGCCCGGGCCGGCCTCGGCAAGCGCCGACAGCTCGAAATTATAGCGGCGCGCGTCAGTCACCACCAGCATGTTGGTCGAGACGCCGGTCCGGATCGGCTTGACGAACAGCCGGTCGCCGCGGCGATTGGCGGTAACCTGCCACGCGCCGCTGTCTCCCAGCGCGACATTCTCCACCCGCTCGTCCGGCGCCAGCTCGATCGTCACCTGATAGCCGGGCGCCGCCTCCAGCCACACCACCTGATCGGGGCGGTAATCGACCGACTGGATATGCGGATTGCCCGTGCCCGGTACCGGGCGGACCTGCGCGGCGGCCAGGCAGGGGGAAAGCAGCAGGAAGGCGAGGATGGCTGCCCGCGTCACAATTCCACCTCTGGCGTCGGCGCGGGCCGCGGCGGCGCCTGCGGCACCGGCGCGGCCGCGCCGGGCACGGGCGTGGGGGCGGGGGACGGCGCGGCGCTCGGCTCCGCTGCCGGCAGCGCCTCGGCATTGCGCTGATATTGCGTCACTTCGAAGCCCAGCGGATTCACGAACCGGTCCTCGAGGCTCATCGGCTCGCCCGAATAGCGATAGCGGATCACCGACACCCAGGCGCGCGGCGCCTGCACCGCGCCGTTGGCGTCGCGCTGCACCGTCTCGAACCGGACGAGCGCGGCGTTCCTGCCGATCGGCGACACGCTCTTCACTCGCGTCTCCACCAGGCTCGTGCGCGGCAGGCGCGCAAGCGGACTGTCGGGGTTCGAGACCTGCATGCCGGCGACATAGGCAGTGCGCGCCGCGCCTTCGGACCAGAGCGAGACCTTGCGATAGCTGGCCTGGAGCGAAGTCGCGTCGAAGCTCTCGCGCGCGATGACATATTGGACCAGGAACGACTGGGTGAGCGCGGCATTGGCGCTCACCTGCTGCGCGTCGAGCGGCTTCAGCGCCTGGACATAGCCGGTCTGCTTGTCGACCAGCAGCGTATAGGGCTCGACGGTCTTGAGCGGCGTGAGCGCCAGCAGCGCCGCGGCTTCCATCAGGGCGATCGTGCAGGCCACGCCGGCGACGATCCACGCCGTGCGCCGCGAGCCGCGCAGCGCCTCGCGGCCATCCTCGGCCCAGCTCCCCGCCTCGCGATAATAGGCGTCCAGCGCCTCGCGCGCCTCGTTCTTCATGGCTGACGGTCCCGTCGTGTTGCGCTGGCCGAGACCCGGTTGCGGGTCCGGCGATGAGTCTGGCCGAGCGGGGTCGGCGCGGACGCGGGCGTGTCGCGCAGGCCGGCGGCGGCGCCCGGGACGCGCGAGGCTCCGGCGGCGGCGCCCGCGAGCACCGCTTCCTGGCGCTGGATGCGCGCGACGGCTTCCGCCACCGCGGCGGCGCGCGACTGGTGCTCGGCCGGCGGCTGCCGTGCCGGGAGCGGCACGGAAGATTGCGTCCGTTCGGTATTGGTGGAGACCGTGGCGACCCGCTCGGCAAGGCGGCGCCAGAGCGTGCCGAGCCGGAAAGCGATGGCGATGCGCGCCGCCATGCCCAGGCCCGCCACCATCGCCAGCCCGAAGGCGAGCGCCGTGACGAGCAGCTCGCTGGTCGCGCCGCCGATCGGCAAGCCGGCCTGCCGGCGGGAGAGCAGGGTCGCGAGCCAGGGTTCGAGCAGCGCCAGCTCGACGCCGAGCAGGACCGTCACCGCCACCGCGCCGAGGATCGCGGCCACCAGCCCGCGCACCCAGCCCTCGAACAGGCTGCGGGTGCCCTCGAACAGCAGCAGCGCGATGAAGAGCGGCCCCAGCGCGAGCAGCAGGCCGGCAACCAGCCGCACCGAGGCATAGGCGGCGATCGTCGCGGTGAGGAAAGTGACCCGCGCGGTGCCGAGCGCGAATGGGCCGACGATGCTGGCCGGTTCCGGATTCGCCTCGGTGGTGGTGACCGGCTGGCCATTGGCGTCGGTTCGCGTCCGGGTAGCGGCGCTGTTCGGGCCGGTTCCCAGCGCGTTGAGCGCGATCAGGGCATCGTCCACCTGTTGCAGCCGCTCGACCAGCCCGCCCGTCGCCCCCGGTATTCCCGCAGGCGCGCCGGCACTCGCGGCGAGTTCGGCCGGGCCGTGCATCGTCACGTCATAGGCGAGGGTGCGATAGGCGCCCCAGCTCGTGGCGAGCGCCAGCACGATGCCGATCTTCACCAGCGCGAGGACGCCTTCCCGGACATTGGGCGTGTCGCCGAACAGCAGGCGATAGCCGTAGAACGCCACGAACAGCGTGACGAGCCCGGTGAGCAGCAGCGAGAGCGGCGAGCCCGGCGCCGCCGCCGCCTCATAGCCCGCGGCGCCGATCGTCTGCGCCTGGCAGTCGACAAAGGTCAGGACGCTCCGCAGATAGGCGCCGTCCGCGATGCCGGAGCAGGTGTTCATGCCACCTCCAGCAGGCGGGGCAGCCATTGTGCCGGATCCTCGCCATGCTCGGCGCGGATCTGGTCGAGCAGGCGCACCGTGCGCTCGCGGCCGGAGAGGATGGTGAGCAGCTCGCGCTCGCCGCCAAGGTTGAGCCGCGCGACAACGCTCTCGTTGCCATGCTTGATCAGGAAGCAATGCGCATTGTCGGGCAGGGTGCGGACCAGCTCATATTCGTGCGCGGTGAGCCCGAAGCCCTCCATATAGTCGCTGGCGCGCGCCTTGGGGTTGGCCATGAATATCTGCGTCGCCGCCTGCTCGATGATCGCGCTCGCGATGCGGCTCTCCAACGCATCCTGCGCGCTCTGGGTCGCGAAGCCGACGATGCCGTTGCGCTTGCGGATCGTCTTTTCCCAGTCCTTGATCCGGCGGACGAACACGTCGTCGTCGAGCGCCTTCCAGCCTTCGTCGACCACGATGATCGCCGGCGTGCCGTCCAGCCGTTCCTCCACGCGGTGGAAAAGATACATCATGGCGGGCGTGCGGACTGCCGGATCGTCGAGGATCTGGGTCATGTCGAAGCCGACCGTCTGGGCGGTCAGGTCGGTCCGGTCCTCGGCATTGTCGAACAGCCAGGCCCGTTCGCCGTCGCCCCACCAGGCGCGCAGCCGCGCCCACAGGTCGGCGCCGTGCGGGCGGTGGCTGCCCCGGAACAGCTCGACCAGGTGGCGCAGCCGGCGCTGCTCGCGCGGCTGGCCGAAATTGGCGTCGATCGCGTCCTTGATCTGGGCAAGCTCGTCGATGTCCGCGCCGCCGGCCAGCAGCGCCACCCAGTCGATCAGGAACTGCCGGTTGGCCGGATCGTCCGCCATCTGCAGCGGATTGAGGCCCGAGGGTGCACCGGGGCGCAGCAGGTCGTAGCGCCCGCCGATCGCGCGCAGGAAGGGCTCCGCGCCGCGATCCTTGTCGAAGAAGATGATGCGCGGTTCGAACTTGCGGCTCTGCGCGAGCAGGAAGTTGAGCACCACCGTCTTGCCCGAGCCCGAGGGGCCGATCACGGTGAAGTTGCCGAGATCGCCATGGTGGAAATTGAAGTGATAGGGGCCTGCGGCGGTGGTCTCGAGCAGAGTCACCGCGTCGCCCCAATGGTTTCCCGCCGCCTTGCCCTGGGGCAGGTTATGGCCGTTGGCGAAGCCGGCGAAATTGGCGGTGGAGATCAGGCCCCGCCGGGCGATATACTTGAAGTTCCCGGGAAACTGGGCCCAGAAGGCGGGTTCGAGCGCGATCTCCTCGCGCACCGCGATGATGCCGAGATCGGCCAGCGTCGCCTGCACCTCGGCCACGCCCCGATCGACTTCCGCCAGCGTCTGCCCGCGGATCGCGATCGTCATGTGGTGCTCGCCAAAGCCGGCGCGCCCCGCGGCGACGTCGTCCTTGGCGCTGGACAGGTCGGCGCGCAGGCTGACCGCCTCGTCCTCGGCCGAGCGCATCCGCCGGAGCGCCAGGTTCATCCGCGACAGCGCCGCCTGCCGCTCGACGAAGCCGAAGCTCTGCGCGATCGTGATCTCGAAGGGCAGGCGAAGCAGCTCGTCGAGCATGCCCGGCGCCGATTGGCCCGGATAGTCCTTGATCGAGACGATCGCCGCGAAGGTGCGCGGACTGGGGCCGGCGGCGCCGAGCTCGATCGCCTCCTGGCCGAAGCTGATCCGGCGATACGGCAGATAGGCGCCGGCATCCTGCATCGGCAGCAGCACGGGCCGAACCTCGCCATTGTAGAGCGAGGAGAGGAATTCGAGCGGTTCCGAGCAATTGCCCTGCGGCGTTGCGTAGACCGAGAGCAGCCGCGGCTCGTAGCTGCCGAGCGCAGCGGTCAATGCCTCGCGGGCGGTGTCGAGCGCGCGCAGATCATGCGCGCTGTTGGCCGCCGCCGGGCTGCCGCGCAGGCGATCGAGCAGGCCCATCCGGCCCTGGAGCGGGCGGCGGATCAGGGTGAGGAACAGGTCGTTGGTATAGAGCCGGCGCTCCGCCAGCCGCGCGCGCCAGGCCGCGTCGAGCCGGGCCGAGAAGGCATCGGGGAACGCCGCTTCGAGCTCGGGCTCGATCGCGCGGCGCACCACATGATAATAGACGGCGAAGCGCGAGGAACCGATCGACTGCAGCATCGCGTCGCGCAACCGCTTGCGATAGTTCAGCTCCTCGGTGTCGGCCGTCTCGAAGAGCAGGCCGCGCAGATGGACGACCTGGAGCAGCATGCCGTCGCGCGTCTCGACAGTGTGATCGTCGACGTGGCGCGCATAGGGCAGATGCCGTCCGGCGGGTGCTTCGCGCGCGACGACCTTGGGATCGCGCGTCAGGGCCGGTAGGAGTTGCATTGCCAGATCTTGTGGTTGCGGACGCGCGGGCAGCGGCTCATCCGCGCCAGCCACAGATCGAAGAAGCGCGGCTCACGCAGGCAGGCAAGGACGCCGATCAGGTGCACGGCGAGCGCCGCGACCAGCGCCCAGGCCGATTTGAAGATCAGGAACAGCTCGGTCGCCACGATCGCATTTGCGACGAAATAGCTATAGGTGACGCCCGCAAACATCTGCGGGCGAGTGAGGGCCACGAACAGCGGGTCACGCTCCAGTCCGTTCATGCTATTGTCCCAGCTGGGCGCTCGCCTGGATGCCCGCGACGATGCTCGCGGCGCCGAACAGGATGAAGCAGCCGAGAATGACGGTGGCGCCATAGCGCCAGTTGATCCGGCCGGTAAGCATCATCAGCCCGACCGCGGCAACCGCGATCACCGCCACGACGGTCGCCACCGTGCCGAGCAGGGTGCCCTCGATCCAATGCACCGCGCCGACGATCACGCCCGAACCCGCGGGGTCGGAACCCAGGTCCTGGGCAAGGGCCGCCATCGGAAGGGCCGTGACCCCAGCCAATCCGATGCGCAGCGACCGGAACGCGAATGACTTGACCAGCAAAGATCCACCCCCTTGATTCGAGGTGCAATACTGACGTTAGGAACGATACTTGCCAATGGGCTGATGGACAAATTCGATGGCTCCGCGCGTGGCGGTTCCTCCATCGGGAACTTTGCGGATACCGTGGCGGAACCAGGCCGTGCGGAAATATCTAGGCGCTTTCATCGAAAGCTGCATGCGTTCGTCCATCCGCGGACGAAGCCCGCCGGCATTTCGGTGCTGTCGCCAATCTGAAATGATCGGGCCGTACGGGCGACGACAGGTGCAGCATCGGGCTCGCCGCCACCTCGCATAGGAAAGACGTCGCCGATCGCGAACATTGCCACAGAGAGACGGATGCTCGCCTATTCGTCCGGCAATTTCGGCAAGGCCCTGGTGTTCGGGGGTGCGGATCTGACGATCCTGTTCCTGCTGACCGACGTGCTGGGCCTGAACGGTGCCCGGGCGGCGGGGCTGATGCTGTTCGCGGTGCTGGGCGATCTGGTGTTCGATCTGCTCGCCGCCCGGCTCGTCCTCCATTGGCGGGCGGCGGGGCGGGGCTATCGCTGGACCCTTGCCCTGGCCGCGCTGCCTTGCGGGGCGGCCTTCGGGCTGATCTACGCAATGCCGGCGCTGGGCCTGCACCGCGCCTGGATGCTGGCGGCGGCGATCCTGGTTTTCCGCGGCGCCTATGCGGTGGTCGACGTGCCGCACAATGCGCTGATGGCGCAGGTCAGCCGCGACAGCCGGGCGCGCGGGCGCGTCTCGGGCTACCGGCTGTTCTTCAGCACCGCGAGCGCATTGGTCATCGCCACAATGCTCACACCGCTGGTGCAGCAAGCGGGACGGACTGGGCATTTCGGCGCGCTGGCGTTCACCGGGATCGGTGCGGGCCTGGCCTTTGCGCTGACCATGCTGCTGTGCGCCTGGGCCTCGGGCGGGCGTGGCGAAAGCGGCACGGCATCCGCGTTGCGCGGCGATCGCGTCGCCGTTCCGCTGCGCGACCCGATGGTGTTGGCGATGGGCGCGCTGGCCCTGCTCACCGGCTTCGCCATGCCGTGTTTCGGCCGGATGCTGATGTATCTGGGAACCTATGTCGTCGATCGACCGCGTGCGGTCCCGTTGCTGCTTGCCGCGTTGACGGCGGGGCAGTTCGGCGGCGTGCTCGCCTGGACCGCGCTCACGCACCGCTTCAGCAAGAGCCGCCTGCTCGCTGCGGGGCATGCGGTGAGCGCGTTGGGCCTGCTCTGCTTCGCCCTGTGCATCGCGTGGCCGGCGGGGCAGGTGGCGGGCGCGGCGCTGATCGGCTTCGGCTTTGCGAGCGTGTTCATGCTGCCCTGGGGCCTGCTTGCCGACGCGATCGACGTCGTCGAATGGCGGCATGGCCGGCGGTTCGAGACGGGGCTGTTCGCCTTTTACCTCGTCCTGGTGAAGGCCAGCGGCGCCGCGTCGACAGCCATGATCGGCTGGGTGCTGAACGCGCTCGGCTACGTCTCCGGCGCCGTCCAGCCAACCGAGGTGCGCCTCGGCATGCTCGGCCTCGGCCTGGGCGTGCCGCTTGCCGGCGCGCTGCTGGCGATGCTGCTGCTCGGGCGCTTCACGCTCGACCATGGCCGCCATGCGCGGCTGCTGCGCGCGCTGGGGCGGCGTCAGGCCGGGGCGGAGCCCGTCTCCGGATTGAACCGGGGGTTGGAGGAATCGATCGGCGAGGGCACCACCTTGGCAGGCGGCACTGCACTTTCCGCCCAGGCACGGCAGAGCATGTCGCGCAGCATCGCCGCGCCCGCGGCGGTGCGCTCGTAGACCAGGGCGCGGACGTCCCTGTCGGCCGTATTGCCGAAGCCGTCGCGCTTCTCGAGCTTGTAGACCGTCTCCATCCGATCGCCGGACTGATCGAGAAAGGCGAGCACCGCGTCGAACATGTCGCCATGGAGATGCGCCGGCGCGCCGATTCGGGGCATGATGTCCGCGGCGGTGAGCCCGATGCCGTCGACGAAGCGGCTCTCGAACCGCCCATGGATGCTGCGATCGCGAGTATAGCCGTTCGGATTGGGGCCCAGCCAGCCGTCCGAGTGCACCGAGTCATGCAGCGGCTGCGAGCCGTCGCCGATATAATGGCCGAGCCGGATCGCCTGGAACGCGCAATGCTGCTCGGGAACCGATGCGTCGCCGCCGCTCGCCTGCGCCGCGCGGATCGCGCGCATGCAGACGATCAGCCGCTCATAGGCTTCCATCGCCGAATAGGGCAGCGTGCCGGTCCAGCGGACGTTCGTGCGTGCGGCGGCGGCCGGATCGCTCTGCTTGACCGTCTCGTAGTGTTTGTAGAGCGCGAGGATGAATTCGTAGCGCGATCGCGGGATCGGTTTCAGGAAGCCGAACTGCTCGCGGAACCAGCCATGGTTCGGGTCTTCCTCGATCTTCGAGAAGCCTTCCGAATCCCCGCGCCAGCCGTCCGGCAGCGCGGCGGAGGCCGAGATATAGTCGACATGGCGGCGCAGGAAGACCGGGCCGCCATCGGGTATCGCCTGGATCGCCGCACGATCGATCACCGCATGCGCCGTGCCGCCCCAGGCATGGGCGGCGGCGGGGCACAGCAGGAGGACGGCGGCCAGGGCGATGCGGCGCATGACGGTTCCTTTCAGGGATCGAGGGGATCGCGCGGGTCGACGCGCTCGGACGCCGGGGACGGGCGGAACACCAGTTCGGTAGGCGATATCCGGCGCACGACCTTGCCCGGCTGATAGCCGAGCTCGGCGGCGTTGCGCTCGGTGAACTTCGCGCTTTCGATATAGGCGCTCTGCAGCGGGTTGCAGACGATCACCGCCTCCGCCTCCACCGGCGCGCCCAGGCGCGCGAGCAGCCGGCTGGCGTTGCGCAGGTTGGTGGTGGTGTGGCGGGCATAGGGCTCGATGAGGATCGCTTCCGGGGGGACGCCGTAGCGGTCGATCAGCGCCTTGCGCATCTCGTCGGCCTCGGTGAAGGGCGTCGCGCGCGGATGCGCCCGGCCGCCGGTGACCAGGATGAAGGCGATATCGCCCTGCGCGAAACGGCGTGCGGCGAGGCGCAGGTGATATTTGCCGAACGGGCTGAGCGGCTCGCCCTCGATCTCGGGCCCGACGCCCGTGACGATCATCGCACTATAGCGATAACGGTGCCAGTCGAGCGTCTTCGCCCGCGCCATCGCCGCGGCGTTGGCGCCGCCGGTCAGCGGTTCATGGCCGATCGCATCGGTGCGGTCGCTCATGTCGAGCAGCGCGAGCGCATAGTCGATGCTGGGATCGAGCCGTTGTGCCGATCCGGCGCGGGGCGTCTCGGCGATCCAGTCGGCGGCCTGGAGGCGTGCCCGATGATCCTGGGGCGAGACGGTGCCGGGGCCATCGATCGCGGTGGCGGGGATCGCCCCCAGCGCATAGGTCCGCACGATCATGTTGATGCCCCCGATCTCGCGATCCACCTGTGCGGCGGGGCCATCGTCCGCGGCGGGAAGGCCTTGCGCCTGCGCAACGGCGCGACGCACCGCATCCGCTTCGCGATCGCTCCAGAGCAGCGCCTGCGCGCGACAGACGAGATCGGTGCCACATGCGGCGCGGCGCTCCTGCCGCACCCGCAGCACGCTCTCCATGCCGGGCGCCCTGGCGATCCGCTCGAGCGCCGCCGGATCGTGCCCGGCTGCATCGAGCAACGGGAAGAGCCGGGCGGACAGCGCCGCCATCACCCCGTCGTCCACCGCCCCGGCCGAAGCCGGGGCGGCGAGCACCGTCACCGCGAGCGCGGCGGCGGAGAGCATGGCGCGCATCACCAGCTGCGGCTGACGATGAGGCGGAAGTTCCGGCCGAACAACGGGCGGCCATAGATCGCCTGGCTGGTGCCCTGGCCGGCGAACTGGTCGGTACGCGTGTTGCCCTCGGTCAGGCCATGGGCGTTGAACAGATTGTCGCCGACCACCTGGAAGCGCCACGCCCCCCAATCGAGCGACGCGCCAGCGCCGATCGTCTGGTAGCCCGGCATCGCCGTGCGGTTGAACAGGTCGACATAGCGCCGGCCGACCCATTCGAAGCGCCCGAAGATCGAGAGTTTCTGTTCGCCCAGGTCGAAGTCGAAACTCGGCCGCAGATTGCCGAAGAACTTCGCCTCACGGATGATCTGCTTGCCGTTCACCGCACTCGGATCGGCGCCCGAATTGTTCTGGAGATTGGCATATTTCGGGTTCTGCCAGGTCACGGACCCGTCGAGCGAGAACCAGCGGACCGGCGCGATCCGGCCGTCTACTTCGACGCCCTTGACCGAGGCCTCGCCGATGAACGGCAGCGTCTGGTCGTTGCGGCCGGTCAGCGGGTTGAACGCCGCGAACGAGGCGTTGAACGGGTTGAACTTGGTGTAGAAGCCGGTCGCATAGAGATAGTTCGGGCCGAAGCTCGCCTTCAGGCCGACTTCATATTGGCGCGCCTTGGTCTTGACGATGGTCGCGTTGATGCCGGTCACCACACCCATCTGCGGCGGCACTTCCAGGTTCGAGATGCGGCCATAGGCGCCGAGATGGCCGTCCAGGTCGTAGCTGACGCCGACGGTCCAGTTGGTCGCCTTGGGGCTGAGGCGCTGGTCGAGCACCTGACCGGTGAAGGCGCGGGTGGTGTCGTCGGCCAGCGTGGTCGCGTCGCCGAGATTGGCCTGCGTGGTCGGCAGGGCGATGCCCCTGTAGCCGTAGCGCTCGGTGCGGATGCCGGCATCGACGCGCAGGCCGCGGGTGATGTCCCAGGTGTCGTTTGCGTAGAAGGCGATCATCTGGGCATCGCCTTTGCCCTTGTTGAGCGTGGTGGTGTAGCGCAGCACGCCGTTCTGGGTGACCGAGCCCAGCACCGCGCCGGTCGACGAATAGGCAAGCAGGTCGAGCGTGCGCGGCTGGCTGCGCACTTCGATCAGCATGTCCTCATAGGCCTGGAGCAACGTGTTGCCGTAGAACGCGCCGTACAGGCCGACGCGCACGTCATGGGTGCCGATGCCGGTCTCGAACTTGCGAGTGACGCTCAGGTCGCCCTGCACCGAGTAGAAGTCCGATTCCGAGGCGCGATACTGGCCGGACATGACCAGGCCCGAGGCAGTCGAGGGATCGTAGACCGACGCGCCGTTGGTGCCGGCGAACGCATAGCCGAGCCGGGCCACGTTCGGCCCGAAGGCAGTACGCGCGGCGGCCAGGTAGCCGGCGGCGAAGCTGGTCGCGTCCGCCGGGTTGGTGGTCGAATAGAACGCATCGAAGCTCGACTTGCCCTTGGTCCCGCCGACCTTGGCGGAGACCTGCCAGCCGCTGAAATCGGCCTCGTAATCGACCGCCGCGTTGAAGAAGCGCATGTGGCGGCCGCTGGAGAGGTCGCGCTGCATGCTCTGCAGCGTTCCGGCGCCGTCGCGATACTTGATGTTGACGTTGCGCAGCGACGGCGAGTTCATCGTGCCGGTGAAATAGTCGATATAGGGATTGAGCGAGACGGCCGGGTTGCGCGGATCGTTGGTCGGGATCGGCAGATAGAAGACGTTGTGGTCGTTCACATATTCGGCGGAGATCTTGACGTACCCGTTGGTCAGCTGGCGCTTGAGATTGGCCCGGATCTGGCCGCCCTTGTCGCTGGGGAAGCCGGCATAGCGATAGCCGTCATGCTGGCGCAGGAAGCCGCCGATCGCGAAATAGGTGTTGTCGCTGATCGGGCCGGACTGCATCGCGTCGAGCCGGTAGAGGCCGGTATCGCCCAGCGTGACCTGTGCCTTGCCGCGCGCCTGCGGGCCGCCCGACACGGTGATGTTGTTGGCGATCGCCGCCGCGCTGCTGGCATAGATCGGCGCCGGGCCGCCGCGCACGATCTCGACCCGCTCGGTCATCAGGTCGTAGCGGTTCATGCCTTCGCCGGAGTTGAAGAAGACGCCGTCGATCTCGTGGTAGAGCGGCAGGCCGTCCTGCTGGAAGATCAGATAGCCGCGATCGGTCGGGATGCCGCGCACGCGGGTGATGTTCTGCACCTCGCCGCCGGTCGCCTCGACCTGGATGCCGGGGACGGTGCCGAGCAGGTCGGCAAAGCTCTTCGGCGCGATCTTCTGGACGTCCGCCTGGCTGAGCGAGTTGATCGCATAGGAGACGTCGAAGCGGCGCTGCGCGCGCGCCGAGCCGGTGACGATGATGTCCGCGCCCGCATCGTCAGCGGCCGGCGCCGGGGCGGCGGCCGGCGCGTCGGCGGTCTGCGCGAAGGCCGGCGCGGACAGCATGCCGAGCGCGAGCACCGCGCAGCCGGCGGCGAGATTGTGCTTCTTCATCGGATCGTTCCCCCGAGATTCTTGTGAACTCGCGGCGGCGATGCGCGGTGCGGATGACAGATTTATTTATTTCTGGGAAAATTAATCGCGGACCGTGAATCGGGCTGCTATTGGCCCGGGACGATGAGGCATCCACCGGTCACGCTGCTCGAGGAGGAGAAGCGGCTGCTCTGGCAGCTGCGCACGCTCGGCCCGCAATCGCGGTCTGCCCTGGCGGAGACGCTGCAGATCAGCAACGGCGCCATCTCCAAGCTGACCAAGGCGCTGATCGGGCAGGCCTTGATCGAGGAACTGCCGCCCGAGGCGCTGGCGGGGCGGGGCCGCCCGACGGTGCCGCTGCGAATTTCCCCGGCCGGGGGCTATGCCGTCGGGCTGGCGATCTATGCCGGCCTTCTGGAAATCGCGCTGGTCGATTATGCCGGGGGCGTGGTGTCGCTCACTTCCGAGAGGATCGAGCCCATCGACCCGCATGGTTTCGCCCGCCATGTCGATCGCCGCATCCACGATCTGGCGATCGAGCACCGCCTGCTGGGCAGTCGTCTGTACGGCGTCGGCTTCAGCGTGCCCGGCCCGGCCCTGTCGCGCGACGGCAATCGCTGGCACGTCGTCCGCAACCTGCCCGGCTGGAAGGACGCGCCGCTGCGCACGATCTTCGAGGAAGCGCTCCGGCTGCCGATCTGGATCGAGAATGACGCGACGGCGGCGGCGCTCGCCGAATATTATCTGGGCGGGTTGATCCGGCGCTGCACCACGGCGGTGGTGATCCTGCTGGGGCATGGCGTTGGAGCGGGGATCGTCCATGAAGGCCGGCTGATGCGCGGCGAAACGGGCAGTGCCGGCGAGATCGGCATGTTCTACCCCGGCAACCAGCCGCGCCCGACGACGCTCGACCTGATCGCAACGCTGCAGGCGGCCGGATGCAAGGTCGGATCGCTGGCGGATTTCGCCGAGGCGATCCCGGGATATGAGGCGACGATCGATCATTGGCTGGAACGGGCCGCCGATCAGCTCCTCCAGGCGATCAACTCGGCGCTCGCCTGGTTCGATCCGGGTGCGATCCGGCTGATGAGTCCCTTGCCGTCCGCGATCATGCACGGACTTGCCGATCGGCTGAACCGCCGAGCGATCAAATGGGGCGACCATATCGCGGAGAGCGAGAAGGCGCGCTACGACATCGAAATCTCCCAGCTCGGCGGTGCCGGCTCCGCGCTAGGTGCGGCGCTGCTGCCGATACATGCATCGACCGCGCGAGCATGACGACAGGATGGCTCCATCGCTGCCGAAATACGGCCAGCGATCCTTGGATCTTCGACGCAGCCGAGCGCGCAAGCTGCTGACGGTGCATAGGCAACTGGACGTATCCAGTGGCCGCGCCGGTCATGTCCGTTCGTTGCTGGCCAGGATTTCCGTCACTCTCGCAAGGGCCGCCCCGCGCGGATCATCCACGCCGAGGAGACGGAAGGTTCCCGTGAGGGCAAATGCGCAATGCCCGTGCACGGTCGCGACCAGCGATCGCGTCAGGGCTTCGATTTCCGGAAGCGGTTTGCCCGGAAGTGCCGTCGCCACCTCACGCTCGACGATGTCGGTCAGGCCGGCGCGGAGAACGCGATATTGCTCGGGAATCTCCATGCCCGCGGGCAGGCGATGGTCATAGATCGCCATCCACAGATTGGGATTGTCTTCCGCGAAGTCGAAATAGCCCTCGACCAGCGCGGCGATCCGGTCCGGGCCGGCGACGGCAAGCTTCTCGCCCAGAGCCCGTGCCCACAGGACGAACGTCTGGCTGTTCAGCGCCGTGAGCAGCGCGTCATGGCCGCCGAAGACATTGTGGATCGTGCCGATCGAATATCCGATCCGCTTCGCCACCTCGCGCGCGGAGAAGCCGGAATAGCCGACCTCGGCGAGCAGGCGCTGGCCCTCGGCGAGGATCAATTCCTGCAACTCCCCCCGTGTATGATCGGATCTGCGCGCCACGAAGGGCATATAAGTGGATAATTGATCACTGTCCAATTATTTAATTGATCGATGTTCAATTCCATGACATCCAGTCGCGGTCCGGTGATTCGCCGGGCATCGGAACGGAATCGAAACGGAGTTGTCGCCAATGCAGCCCAAGCTGTTCCTTGGCTTCCCGAGCGCGCTCGGGGATCGCCACCAAGCCGCCGTCGTCGCATAACAGGTTCAGGGGAAACAAAGCCGTGTCCGCACCCGATTTCTCGCTGCTCGCCAAGCGGCGCTTCGGCCCGTTGTTCGTCGTCCAGTTCCTGGGCGCGTTCAACGACAATGTCCTCAAATATGCGATGCTGTTCCTCGCGAACTTCACGATCTTCGCCAATGCACCCGAACAGTCGGCAATGCTGGCAACGGTCGCGACCGGCATCTTCATCCTGCCCTATTTCCTGTTCTCGGCGCTTGCGGGCGAGCTCGCCGACGCCTGGGACAAGGCATGGCTGATGCGGGCGGTGAAGGCCGCCGAAGTCGCCTTCATGGGGCTGGGGCTTGCGGGCCTGTGGTTCCAATCGATCCCGCTGCTGCTGCTGGCGCTGTTCTGCATGGGCCTGCATTCGACCATCTTCGGCCCGGTCAAATATTCGATCATGCCCCAGCATCTGCGCGAGCAGGAGATCATGGGCGGCACCGGCCTGATCGAGGCCGGCACCTTCCTGGCGATCCTTGGCGGCCAGCTGCTCGCCGGCCTCGTGCCGGCCTGGGAAGCCGGCCTGATCGCGACCGGCCTTGCCGGGCTGGGCTTCGCGGTGAGCCTGCTGATCCCCGCGGCACCGCCGATCGGAAAGGTCGCGATCACGCGCAATCCGTTCGTCAGCACCTGGCAGGTGCTGCAGGCCGGGCGCGAGAACAAGGGGGTCTGGCTGTCGATCCTGGGCATCAGCTGGTTCTTTGCGATCGGCGCCGTGCTGGTTTCGGAGTTCCTGCCGCTCGTCTCCGGCAATCTCGGCGGGCGCGCGGAAGTCGTGACTCTGTTCCTGATCGTCTTCTCGGTCGCGATCGCGCTCGGCTCGATGCTGGTCAACCGGCTGCTGCGCGGCGAGGTATCGGCGCGCCACGTGCCGATCTCCGCGCTCGCGATGGCCGTGTTCATGCTCGACCTGTGGTGGGCGACGCGCAGCTTCGTTGTGGTGACCCCGCATGCCGATATCGCGCAGTTCGTTGCGACGCCGGGCAGCTGGCGCATCCTGTTCGACCTGACCGGCATGGCGGTCGCCGGGGGTATGTTCATCGTGCCGCTCTATGCGATCCTGCAGACTAGGAGCCCGCCCGAGGGGCGCTCGCGGGCCATCGCCGCGAACAACATCGTCAACGCCGCGGTGATGGTCGCGGTGGTCGCTGTCGCCACCGCCCTGCTCGCGGCCGGCGTCTCGATCCCCGGGATCATCGGCACGATGGGCTTCGCGACCCTGGCGGTCGCGCTGATCTCGTGCCTGTTGCTGCCCGATACGGTGCTCAAGCATTCGATCCGCGCGATCCTGAAGCTGGTCTACCGCATCGAGGTTCATGGCGGCGAGAACATGCCGCGCCCGGGCGAGCGCGCGGTGGTGGTGGTCAACCACGTCTCCTGGCTCGACGGGCTGCTGCTTGCGGTCTTCCTGCCCGGCAAGCCGGTGTTCGCCGTGAACACCGCGATCACGAAGCGCTGGTGGATCCAGCCCGCGCTCAAGCTGTTCCGCGCCTTCCCGGTCGATCCGACCAACCCGATGTCGGCCAAGGCGATGGTCCGCGCGGTGAAGGAGGGCAACACGCTGGTGATCTTCCCCGAAGGGCGCATCACCGTCACCGGCGCGCTGATGAAGATCTTCGACGGCCCCGGCATGGTCGCCGACAAGGCCGATGCGCCGATCATTCCGGTGCGGATCGACGGCGCGCAATTCTCACGCTTCTCGCACCTGCGCGGCAAGGTCCGCCTGCGCAGCTTCCCGAAGATCGAGCTGACGATCCTGCCGCCGCGGCGCTTCGCGATCGAGGGCGAGATGACCGCGCGGGCACGCCGGGCGATCGCCGGGCGCCGTCTCTACGAAGAGATGAGCACGATGATCTTCGCGACCTCGGATATCGATCGCACGCTGTTCCAGGCGCTGATCGATGCCAAGGACGTGCATGGCGGCAACATGCTGGTGGTCGAGGACATCAAGCGCGAGCCGCTTGGGCTCAAGCGGCTGATCACCGGCAGCCTGGCGCTTGGGCGCATGCTGGAGCGGCGCAGCGCGCAGGGTGAGGCCGTGGGGCTGATGCTGCCCAACGTCAACGGGACGGTCGCGAGCTTCTTCGCGTTGCAGGCGATCGGCCGCGTGCCGGCGATGCTCAACTATACGGCGGGGCTCGCCAACCTGAAGGCGGCATGCCTTGCTGCGCAGGTGCGGACGATCGTCACGGCGCGCGCATTCATCCAACAGGCCAGGCTGGAGGCAGTGGTCGAAGGCCTGGAGGCGGACGGCCGCACGATCCTGTACCTCGAGGACATCGCGAAGGAGATCGGCACCGGCGCCAAGTTGCGCGCGCTCATCGCCACGCGCTTCGCCGGACGGCTGCATCGCCGCCGGAATGTGTCGCCCGGGGACGCGGCGGTGATCCTGTTCACCAGCGGATCGGAGGGTCTGCCCAAGGGCGTGGTGCTCACCCACCGCAATTTGCTCGCGAATTGCGCGCAGCTGGCGGCGCGGATCGACTTCAACTCATCGGACCTGGTGCTGAACGCGCTGCCGATGTTCCACAGCTTCGGCCTGACGGGCGGAACGCTGCTGCCGATCCTCAACGGCATCCGCACCTTACTCTATCCCAATCCGCTTCACTACCGGATCGTCCCGGCGCTGGCCTATGATGCCAATGCGACGATCCTGTTCGGCACCGACACGTTCCTCTCGGGCTATGCGCGGCTGGCGCATGGCTATGACTTCTATTCGCTGCGCTACATCTTCGCCGGTGCCGAGCGCGTGCGCGACGAAACGCGCAAGGTGTGGAGCGAGAAATTCGGATTGCGCATCCTCGAAGGCTATGGCGCGACCGAGGCGGCGCCGGTGATCGCGGTCAACACACCGATGCATTTCCGTGCCGGGAGCGTGGGCCAGCTGCTGCCGGGAATCGAGGCGCGGGTCGATCCGGTGCCGGGGATCGATGCGGGCGGCAAGCTCTCGATCCGCGGCCCCAACATCATGGCCGGCTATATGAAGGCCGATCGGCCGGGCGTGATCCAGCCCCCGGAGGACGGTTGGCATGACAGTGGCGACATCGTCACGATCGACGAGGCGGGGTTTGTCACCATCCGCGGGCGCGCCAAGCGCTTCGCCAAGATCGGCGGCGAGATGGTCTCGCTGCCGGCAGTGGAAGGCTATGCCGCCGCCGTCTGGCCCGAGGCGGACCACGCCGTCGTGAGCCGTGCGGACCCGCGCAAGGGCGAGCAGCTCGTGCTGTTCACCACTCGGAAGGACGCGCGGGCCAGCGAGCTGCAAGGCTGGGCGCGCGAGAATGGCGTCGCCGAGCTCGCGATCCCGCGCGACATCCGCACCCTGGATGCCCTGCCTGTCCTTGGCACCGGCAAGCTCGACTATGTGACGATGGGGAATCTGGCCGCGTCCTGACGCCCCGAGGTCATCGGCAGATCCGGGCGCGCGCATATCGGCTTCGCGCCCGGATAACCGCCGTTCCGAGCGGGCGTTGTTCGAATGCCTTGAAGAGAAATTGACGAAAGCGCGGCAGCGCCGGCCTGATCAGGGGATCCCCGATGGAAGTTGTATATTATTTGCTGGGCTTCGCGGTGCTGATCCTGATGATGGTCCTGCCATTCATATTGGCGGCCATTCTTCTGGCGCTGCTGCTCCTTGGTTCTCTGCGCGTGGCTTCAAGATACAAGCGTGAGCGGAGGGTCGACATTCCTGGCGTCGCAATAATTCTCGTCGGGATCCTGGCGGGCGCGATAACCTATCAATGGCTACAGGGGCCAAAGGCTGAAATGGCGACGCTGCAGCCCCTTGTCGTCGATCGGGAGCTTGCCGCGAAGCTGCCTCGAACCTGGGTGGTGGATTATGGTGCCGTCAATGTCGCATTTGATCTTCTGCCGCGGAAATATGCCAGTCGCGTGTTGAATGCGCGGATCACCGACCCCAGCCTGCTCGCCTCCATCCGGGGGGAATCGTACGATGCGTTCATGGAGGAAATCAGCCTCGTGGACACGCCCTCCTGCAATGCCGTGATCGCAAGCAGGCATCGCAATGCGGCCCGCGCCCAGGAATGCATGATGCATAGCATCGTCGCCAAGGCCGATCTGGCCGCCGGCGGGCCATATCTGAAGCTGGAGCATGAAGAGAAGGGCGATGCCCAGATAGTGAATTTCATGCTGGTCACGGATGCGGGCGCGAGGCCGATCGCGCGCTGCATGGGGCAGGCACCCCGGGAGGCCAACCCCTGGCTCGCCATGGTCAGAAGGGACCGATCGCTCGACGTCGCTTCTTCCATATACAAATGCATTAGGCGCGCGGCCGCCGGTGCCCTGATCCTCGCCATTGCGACGGGCGCGGCGGGATAGGCAAATAAATGGGTCGGTGCCGCGGGACGCGCCCGGGGGTAGGGGGTGCCCGGCTTGCCCCGAAGGATCGCGTGGAGCGGGCCGGTAAGGCGCGCCGGCGCGACCCCATGGGTGAGTAGGCGTGTGCGACCGGTTCGTTACCGTGCGCGATTATTCGCGATGGGAGAAAATGGTGCCCGGGGACGGAGTCGAACCGCCGACACTGCGATTTTCAGTCGCATGCTCTACCAACTGAGCTACCCGGGCATGCCCGGCGAACGCCGGGGAGCGCGCCTCTTAGTCGGGCGAATCGGTGCTGTCCACCCCCGAATGCGCATGGGGATCCACGCGCTCGCCGGGAATGCGATAGCCCTCGCCCAGCCATTGCAGCAGGTCGCGGTCCCTGCAGCCGCGGCTGCAGAAGGGCTTGTTTCCGGTATCGGTCGGCTGCCCGCAGACGGGGCAGGTGTCGCTCTTCGCCATCTTGCTCCTTCGCGCCGGCTCAATCGCCGGCGGACGTGAATGCGGTCACGCCGCCGATTCGCCGCGCCAGCTCCGCCGTCCAGCCGGGTTGCTGGGCGAGGCGGCGGGCGATGTTCCTGGTCACCATATGGGTAGTCGGCGGCGGGGGAGGAAGCCTCTCGATCCGCCGAAGTTCTGCCCGTGTCGCCGCGCCGATCGGGTCGGCGCGCAGCAGTTCGGGCAGCGAGGGCCGGGTGCGCCGCCGGACGATCTGGAGGAAGCCGAAGCCGTTCACCGCGGTGCGCTCGAAAGGCTGGGGCAGGGCGGCGTCGATCGCCTCGGCCACTGCGTTGCGCGCGCCCTTGCCGCTGAGGGTAGGGAAGTCGATGCCGATCGAGCCGGCGATGCCGTGCCGCTCGATCGCCCGCGCCACCGCATGCGCGGCGGCGACCGCCAGCGGCTCGATCGGGCCGGAGCCGTCGACGTCGAACAGCGCCATCGCCGGCGTGGGCGAGAGGCGCAGCGCCCCGCCCGGAAAGGCGATCTCGCCGGTGAGCGCTTCCTCGAGCACTTCGGACCAGCCGGCTTCCTCCAGCGCGTCCGGCGCGTGCGCGCGCAGCATGCGGACGGGAAGGCCGGTGGCGGTGATGCGTTCGAGCAGGCTGGGGCCGTCCGACGGCTCCTCCTCGCTCGGCACCGCCTTGGGCAGCTTGGCCCGGCCGGGCTCCGGGATCGCCTCGCGCACGATCCGCACCCGCAGCTTCGCCCCCTGGGTGATCGCCTGGGGCACATGGTCGCACAGCGCCTCGCCGCCGCCGTCGAGCGCGATCAGCTTGGCCGCCTTGTCGACCAGCCGGGCCTCGAGCACCGCGCCGGCGCGCGGGTGCGTGCCCTCCAGCTCGATCCGCGCCTTCCAGATACCGCCGCGCGAGACGAGCGCGGCGCGGTTCTCGCCGATCCCGGCCTCGTAGAGCCACTCAGCCAAGGCTGTATCCGGCGCTCTCCAGCAGCGCGCGCGTCTCGAAGACCGGCAGGCCGACCACGCCCGAATGGCTGCCGGCGAGATAGCGGACAAAGGCCTCGGCCTTGCCCTGGATGGCATAGCCGCCCGCCTTGCCCATGCCCTCCCCACAGGCGACGTACCAGTCGATCTCGGCCTGGCTCAGCCGCTTGAAGGCGACGATCGTGTCGGAGATGCGGGTGCGTGCCTTGCCGTCGGCGCCGATCAGGCAGACGGCGGACAGGCAATGATGGCGCCGGCCCGAGAGCAGGGCGAGCATGCGGCGCAGGTCCGCCTCGTCCTCGGGCTTGGCGAGGATACGGCGGCCGACCGCGATGGTGGTGTCGCCCGCGAGCACGATCTCGTCCGCGGCACGGGGCACGGCATGCGCCTTGGCGATCGCGACGCGCAGCACATAGGCGCGCGGCGTCTCGCCGGCGCGGACATCCTCGTCGACATCGGGCGCGGCGACGCGCGCGGGTTCGGCCCCGATCCGCCTGAGCAGATCGAGCCGGCGCGGCGAAGTGGAAGCGAGGACGAGCCGCAAGGGCACCGCCCGCTTACTTGAAGCGATAGGTGATACGGCCCTTGGTCAGGTCGTAGGGCGTGAGCTCGACGAGCACTTCGTCGCCGACCAGCACGCGGATGCGGTTCTTGCGCATCTTGCCGGCGGTGTGGCCCAGGATCTCGTGATCATTCTCGAGCCGGACGCGGAACATGGCGTTGGGCAAAAGCTCAACGACCTGGCCCCGCATTTCAAGCAGTTCTTCTTTGGCCAAAAATTACCTCATGGGTGCGCGCGCTGAAAGTGGCGGTGCCTTTACAGTGCGCAAGGAGAAAAGGGAAGGCGGAGAACCCGACAAAGGCGGGCGCCTTGGTCCGATATGGGGATTGCGCCGGTTTCCGCCAGTTCCGGCCGGTTTGATCGCTGGATGCGCGGGCTTTGTCGCCGCTCGATTTGCGGCGCGGGGACGGGCTGTATCTCCCGCTGCCGATCATTCGGGAGTCGGGAAAATGCGTCCTTCGTTTCTGCTGGGCTCGGCGCTGTGCGTGCTGGCCGCCTTCAGTGCCGCCGATGCGCGGGCCCAGTGCCGCGACCGGCTCGACCGCGCCAACCACAATGCCCGCGACATGCCCGCCGGCACGCCCTATCAGGTGCACGACGCGCTTTCCGACAATTCGCTCATGGCCGAGGAAGTGGTCACCAGCAATCCGGCCGAATGCCTGAAGCTGGTGACACAGATGGAGGCGCTGATGCGCCGCCACGGCAAGGCGATCGTCGAGGAATCGGGGGCACCGGCCGCCAGCGCGGCGGCGCGGCCCAGGACATTGGAAGAGCTCTTCCCGTCCACGCCGCGCTCACAGCGGCTGGCGCAGATGCGTGTCTCGACCGGGGGCCAGACCCGGGCCGATGCGCTGGCGCTCAACGAATATGCCAATGCCAGCCGGGCGCTGGGCTTCGCGGTCTATGGCGCTGCCATCGAGACCAATCCCGCTGCCGCCGCTGAGGCCGTGTCGGTTACGGACAGGTCCGTCGCCGCGGCCGAGGCGACGCAGGAAACCATGATCATGATCAACCAGGAAGGCGATGTGCTGCACGCGCAGCTCGAGGACGCCTTTCGCGAGCTGGCGGCAGCCCAGCGCGCGCAGGATCGGTTCGTGCAGGAATATGGGGAACTGGCGGCGCTCTCGAAGGACGCCGCCACCAATCCGTTGAAGCGGCTGGAGGCGGCGAAGCGCAACCTCAAGAATGCGACCGATCGCCTGAACAAATGGATCGAGCGCAATCTGGAGGAGGGTTTCGCGCCGGGCTATCTCGGCGCGATGCGCGTGCTGGAGGCGCGCTACAAGCCCAGGTTCGAGCAGATCGAGCGACAGTGCGAGAAGATGCGGCAGGACGCGTTCCAGAAATTCGCCCAGGCCGCGATCCAGGGGAAGAAGACGACCGCAGTCGAGGACGCGGGGAAGGCATGCTCGCAACTGGAAAGGCCGCTCAAGGAGCAGTCGCAGCGCGAGGAAGACGAGCTCCACAAGAAATACAGGCTGCCGGAGAAGGCGGACGAGACGGGCGAAGAGGAGCCGGAGAAGAAGCCCACGCCTCCCAAGGCGCCGCCCAAGGCTCCAGTGAAATCTCCCAAGGCCCCGCCGGCTCCGACGGTTCCCGCGACGCCGCCGACCCCAGCGACGCCGCCGGCAGCGGCCCCTCCCGCGCCCGCCGCGCCGGCCCCGGTCGATGATCTGCTCGCGCCGTTGACGCTGCAGCCAAAGGCTCCTGCCACCCCCGCGACCCCGCCGACCCCGCCGACCCCGCCAACCCCCGCGACGCCGCCGGCAGCGGCCCCTCCCGCGTCGGCCCCGGTCGACGATCTGCTCGCGCCGTTGACGCCGTCGAAGCCGAAATAGGGCTCCAGGCACGAAGAAGGCCGCCGGATCGCTCCGGCGGCCTTCCGCTTTTCAGCCTTGGGGTGAAGATCAGCCCGCGGCGTGGCCCGCCAGCGCGGCGAGCAGCAGCAGCGCCACGATGTTGGTGATCTTGATCATCGGGTTCAC
The DNA here is from genome assembly GCF_044754985.1 of Sphingomonas sp. NPDC092440. Taxonomy (NCBI): domain Bacteria; kingdom Pseudomonadati; phylum Pseudomonadota; class Alphaproteobacteria; order Sphingomonadales; family Sphingomonadaceae; genus Sphingomonas; species Sphingomonas sp. NPDC092440. The sequence continues at coordinate 320,839 of NZ_JBIVQA010000005.1, forward strand.
GGCCGGGCCCGCGGTGTCCTTGTAGGGATCGCCCACGGTGTCGCCGGTGACCGCCGCCTTGTGCGCTTCCGATCCCTTGCCGCCGTAATTGCCGTCCTCGATATACTTCTTGGCATTGTCCCACGCGCCGCCGCCCGACGTCATCGAGATGGCGACGAACAGGCCCGAGACGATCACGCCGAGCAGCATCGCGCCCACCGCCGCGAAGCCCTGGGACTGGCCGGCGACCGCGGTGATGATGAAGTAGATCGCGATCGGGCTGAGCACCGGCAGCAGCGACGGAACGATCATCTCCTTGATCGCCGCCTTGGTGACGATGTCGACCGTGCGGGCATAATTGGGGCGGCTGGTGCCGGCCATGATGCCCTTGTCCTGCGCGAATTGCTGGCGGACGTCCTCGACCACCGCACCCGCCGCGCGGCCGACGGCGGTCATGCCGAAGGCGCCGAACAGATAGGGCAGCAAGGCGCCGAGCAGCAGGCCGACGATCACGTACGGATTGCTCAGGGAGAAATCCACCGGCACGTCCGGGAAGAACTCCTTGAGGTCGGTGGTATAGGCGCCGAACAGCACCAGCGCCGCGAGCGCGGCCGAGCCGATCGCATAGCCCTTGGTCACGGCCTTGGTGGTGTTGCCCACCGCGTCGAGCGCGTCGGTCTTGTGGCGGACTTCATCCTCCAGCCCGGCCATCTCGGCGATGCCGCCGGCATTGTCGGTCACCGGGCCATAGGCGTCGAGCGCGACGACCATGCCGGCCAGCGCCAGCAGCGAGGTTGCGGCGAAGGCCACGCCGATGATGCCGGCGATCTGGAACGACGCGATCACCGCGACGACGATGACGAGCGTCGGCAGCGCGGTGGATTCGAGGCTGATCGCCAGGCCCTGGATCACGTTGGTGCCATGGCCCGTCACCGAAGCCTTGGCGATCGACTTGACCGGGCGATACTGGGTCCCGGTGTAATATTCGGTGATCCACACCAGCAGGCCGGTGACGGCCAGGCCGATCATCATGCAGATGAACAGGCTCCAGCCGGTGAATTGCGGGCCGGCGATCAGGCCCTGCGCCGCCTCGGCGGTCACATGGTCGCTCGGCTCGAGGAAGGTGCCGGGATCGATGGCGAGGCCGCCGATCGCCGCGTTCATGTCGCCCAGCGTATATTGGGTGACGAACCAGATCGCCGGGACCGAGAGGATCGCGGTGGTCCAGAAGCCCTTGTAGAGCGCGCCCATGATCGACTGGCTCTTGCCCAGGCGGACCATATAGGTGCCGATGATCGACGTGATGATGCACACGCCGCCGACGATCAGCGGCAGCGACATCAGCTTGAGCAGCAGCTCGTCGGGCAGATTCTTCACCAGCAGCGCGATCGAGACCATGGTGAGGCCGAGCGTCACGACATAGGTTTCGAACAGATCGGCGGCCATGCCGGCGCAGTCGCCGACATTGTCGCCGACATTGTCCGCGATCACGGCGGGGTTGCGGGGATCGTCCTCGGGGATGCCGGCCTCGACCTTGCCGACCAGGTCGGCGCCCACATCGGCGGCCTTGGTGAAGATGCCGCCGCCCAGGCGCGCGAAGATCGAGATCAGCGAGGCGCCGAAGGCGAGGGCGGTCAGCGCCTCGATCACCTTGCGGCTGTTGGGCGCGAGCCCGGAGGGGCCGACCAGGTACCAGAACAGCACGGCGATCGCGAGCAGGCCCAGGCCCGCCACCAGCATGCCGGTGATCGCGCCCGAGCGGAAGGCGAGGGTGAGGCCGCCCTGCAGCGAGGTGCGCGCCGCTTCCGCGGTGCGGACATTGGCGCGCACCGAGATGTTCATGCCTACGAAGCCCGCCGCGCCCGAAAGCACGGCGCCGACGAGGAAAGCGATCGTCGAAAGCGTCCCCAGCGTGAAGAACAGGACGATGGCGACGGCCACGCCCACCACGGCGATCGTCATATATTGCCGGCCGAGATAGGCCTTGGCGCCTTCCTGGATGGCAGCGGCGATGCTCTGCATCTTCTCGTTGCCCGCCGGCGCCTTCAGCACCTGCTGGCTGGTCAACAAGCCATAGAGCACTGCGAGCACGCCGCAGGCTATGGCGATGTACACAATCGTCATGCGTTCAAGCCCTTCCCCTATTGGATATCGAGCCGCGCCGGTCTGTGTGCCGGTTTAAAAGGCCCGGTATGGGGAGGCTATCGAGCGGTTGCCCATAGCGCAAGCGGATCAGCGATGCTGGTAGCCAAGCGCGAAATCGGGCGCCGCGCCGTCGAGCAGCAGGGAGGCGCTCCCCCGCTCCGTCAGCGTGCCGATCCGCGTGGCCGCCACGGGCGGCACGAAATCGGCGGGCGCGGCGAACAGCAGCTCGTAATCGTCGCCCCAGGTCGCGGCACGCAGCGGATCGGCGCCCGGGGCGACGGGCAGGGTCGCGCGCGCGATCTCGGCGGTGCAGCCGCTCGCCTCGGCCAGGCGGGCGGCGTCGAGGAGGAGGCCGTCCGACACGTCCATCATCGCATGGACATGCGGCGCCAGGGCGCGGCCCTCGGCGAGGCGCGGGCGCGGGCGGAGATAGGCGGCGCCGTCCCCCGCCTCGAAGCCCAGCATCGCCGCGCCGATCGTGCCGGTCACCCATAGCGCGTCGCCTGCCCGCCCGCCGTCGCGGCGCGGCACGGCGGCGCCGGCGCGGCCGATCGCGGTGCAGCCGAAGGTGGCGGGGCTGACCGAGATGGTGTCGCCGCCGAGCAGCGGCACGGCATATTCGGTGAGGATCGCGCGCAATCCCTCGACGAAGCGCTCCGCCCCGTCCAGCAGCACGGCGCCGACCAGCACGCCCAGCGGCGCGGCGCCCTTGGCGGCCAGGTCCGACAGGTTCACCGCGACCAGCTTCCAGGCGATGTCGAACGGATCGGTGCCGGGGCGGTAATGCACCCCCTCGGCAATGGCGTCATGGGTGAGGATCAGCGTCTCGCCGCCGATCGCCAGCGTCGCGGTGTCGTCGCGCAGGCCCTCGGCGCCCGGATGGAGGGGGAGGGTGCGCAGGGCCGCGATGAACTCGGCTTCGTTCATTTCAAATCCTCCCCGAGCTCGTCTCGGGGAGGGGGACCATCCGAAGGATGGTGGAGGGGCCGTGCCGAAGGCGCGGGGGTCGGTTGCCGATGTGGAACCGTCGCTGGCGCGACGACCCCTCCACCACGCGACTGCGTCGCGCGGTCCCCCTCCCCGAGCGGAGCTCGGGGAGGATTTGGATCAACCCCGGACTTCCTTCGCCACGGCATCGAGGATGCCGTTGACGAAGCCCTTTTCGCGGCGGTCGTAAAAGGCGTCGGTGACGTCGAGATACTCGCTGATCGCCGCGCCGACGGGCACGTCCTTGCGCGCCATCAGCTCATAGGTGCCGGCGCGCAGGATCTGGCGCATCGGCTTGTCGAGCCGGTCGAGGCTCCAGTCGGCGGTCAGCTTGGTGGCGATCATCCGGTCGATCTCGTCGCGGCGCTCGCTCACGCCGACCACGATGTCGTCGAAAAAGGCGATATCGGCCTCGGCATATTCCACGTCCTCGATCGTCGCGCCCAGGCGATGATTGTGGAACTCGTGGAGCAGCGCCGGGATCGAGGTCGCTTCCATCTCGTGCTGGTACAGCGCCTGCACGGCGGCGAGGCGCGCGGCGGCGCGCGCCTTGGAACGGGACTTTGCTTGATGGCTTGGCATGCTGCGCCCCATAGGTATGTTCGGTCGATATGGCAAAGCGTGTTGCGTGAAGCGTGCCATTCCCCTCCCTGCAAGGGAGGGGCTAGGTTGAGAACCCACACAAATATTTGATTTTCTACCGTCATCCCGGCCTTGAGCCGGGATCCCGCTTCTTCTTCCGTCAGCAAGGCAGCGGGACCCCGGCTCAAGGCCGGGGTGACGAAGGAGGAATATGAGTCCTCAACCTAGGGGTGGGTGGAATGCTCGCCTATGGTAGCCGGAGGATGATGGGTGGCCGTATCGCCAGGTCTCCACCCACCCCCGACCCCTCCCTTGCAGGGAGGGGAGAAGCGCCTAGCCGCGCGGCCAGGCCCTGAGCGGTTCCCGCGCGGCATAGTCGCGGCTCTCGGCATTGCCCGCCTGCACCTCGATCACATGCTCCGGCCCGAACGGCAGCTCGGTGCCGAGCCAGAATTCGTCATTCTCGTCGATGTCGGGCTCGTTATCGAGCAGCCCGAAATAGCCGCCGCCCTGCGCCGCCTCGCGCACCACCACCCACATCCGGTCGGTGATCGGCTCCTCGTCTTCCTCCACGGCGATCAGGAAGATCAGCTTGGCGAAATCGCCCGGCTTCAGGCTGGACCGGGTCTGCTCATCCGGAATCTCGAAGGTTTCGGCATCGAGCGCATGATAGTCGGCGGCGCTGGCCAGGCACCAGCCGTCCTCGTCGAGATCCGGCGCGCGCATCACGCCTCCCGCAGCCGGATCGCGACGGACTCGGCATGTGCCGGCAGCCCCTCGGCATGGGCGAGCGCCACCGCCGCCGGGCCGATCGCCGCCAGCCCGTCGCGATCGAGCGACAGGAAGCTGGTGCGCTTCATGAAGTCGAGCACCGACAGGCCCGAGGCGAAGCGCGCCCGGCGGCCGGTGGGGAGGACATGGTTCGGGCCCGCGACATAATCGCCCACCGCTTCGGGCGTGTAGCGGCCGATGAAGACGGAGCCGGCATGGCGGACCATGTCGAACAGCGCTTCGGCATCGTCGCAGGCGAGCTCGAGATGCTCGGGCGCCAGGCGATCGACCAGCGGCATCGCGGCGGCGAGATCGGGCACCAGGATGATCGCGCCATTGGCTTCCCAGCTCGCCCGCGCGGTCCTCTCGGTCGCGAGCCTGGCCAGCGCGCGCTCCACTGCCTCGGCCACCCGGTCGGCGAAGCCGGCATCGTCGGTGAACAGGATCGACTGGCTGGTCGGGTCGTGCTCGGCCTGGCTGAGCAGGTCGGCGGCGATCCAGTCGGCATCGTTCCGGCCGTCGGCGACCACGACGATCTCGCTCGGCCCGGCGACCATGTCGATGCCGACCACGCCGTAGAGCTGGCGCTTGGCCTCGGCCACCCAGGCATTGCCCGGTCCGGTGATCACGTCGACCGGCGCGATCCTGTCGGTGCCATAAGCGAGCGCGGCGATCGCCTGGGCCCCGCCGACGCGCCAGATCTCGTCGACGCCGGCCAGGTGCGCGGCGGCGAGGACGAGCGGGTTCACTTCGCCGTCCGGCGTCGGCGTCACCATCACCAGCCGGCCGACGCCCGCCGCCTTGGCCGGCAGCGCATTCATCAGCACCGAGCTGGGATAGGCGGCCCGGCCGCCGGGCACATAGACGCCCGCCGCGTCCACCGCCCGCCAGCGTGCGCCCAGCCTGATGCCCTGCGCGTCGATCTCGTCGCGATCCTCGGGCTTCTGCTTCGCATGATAGGCGGCGATACGCTCGGCGGCGAGCTCCAGCGCATCGCGCAGCTGGGGGGATAGCCCCTCCCAGGCGGCGAGGCAGTCGGCGCGGTCGAGCTTCCAGCCCTGGGCGTCGAGGTCGAACCGGTCGAAGTGCCGGGTGAGGTCCCTGAGCGCCGCATCGCCCTCGGCCCGGACCCGGGCGACGATCGCGGCAACGTCGCGCGCGACGTCCGCGTCGGCCTCTCGCCGCGCGTCGACCAGATCGGTGAACGCCCGGGCGAAGCCCGCGTCGCCGGCGTCCAGCCGGATCATTGGGCCACCGCCCGGCGGAACCCGTCGACCAGCGGCACCACTTCGGTCGCGCGCGTCTTGAAGGCGGCGCGGTTGACGATCAGCCGGCTGCTCACCTCGGCGATCACTTCCACTTCGACCAGCCCGTTCTCCTTGAGCGTGCGGCCCGAGGAGACGAGGTCGACGATGCGCGGCGCCAGCCCCAGCACGGGCGCCAGCTCCATCGCGCCGTTGAGCTTGATGCACTCCGCCTGCACGCCGCGCGCCTCGAAATGGGCGCGGGTGATGTGCGGATATTTCGTCGCGACGCGGACATGGCTCCAGCCGCGCGGATCGTCCCGCTCCGCCAGATCGGCCGGCTCGGCGACCGAGATGCGGCAATGGCCGATCCCCAGGTCCACTGGCGCATAGAGCTCCGAATAGTCGAACTCGGCGAGCACGTCCGAGCCGACGATGCCGAGCTGCGCGGCCCCGTGCGCGACGAAAGTGGCGACGTCGAACGCCCGCACGCGGATCAGGTCGATCGCGGGCGTGTTGGTCCGGAAGCGCAGCGCGCGGGAGCCCTTATCGGCGAAGTCCGGCTCGGGCACGATGCCGACACGGGCGAGCAGCGGCAGCGCCTCGTCGAGGATGCGGCCCTTGGGGACGGCGAGGATCAGCGGTTCGGTCATCGAAGGCGGGGCTTTACTAGGGGCACCCCATGGGCGCAACAGACGCGCCGCGGAGGGATTTCTTATGGCCAGTGAAGAGAATAACCGCGGCGCGTTTCGGATCCAGGAATTCTATTGCCGCAAGATGGACGCGCCCATCTATGCGGACATCTGCGTCGCGATCGCCGACGGGCTGACCCGCGGCAGCGAGACCGGCCGCCGCGTGCTCGACTGGCCGGGCGAGCCGACTCGCGACGCGCTGCCGCTGCGGCTGGTCGGCGGGCTGCACGCGCTGGTGCTGGCGGGCAGCGACCCGGAACTGGCCGAGGCGTTCGCGGGCAGGCTGGCGGGCGAGGCGCTGCAGGCGGCGCTCAACCGCGTGCTGGCGCGCCACGATGCCGCGCTGCTCCCCTGGCTCGACGGACCGCCCCAGACCAACGAGCCGGGCCGTTCGGGCGCGCTGATCGTCGGGCTGATCGAAGTCGCGCGGCGCCATGGCCCGAAGCTGGAGATATTGGAGATCGGATCGAGCGGCGGGCTCAACCTGCTGATCGACCGCTATCGCTTCGATCTGGGCGGCGCGCTGCTCGGGCCGGCCGATTCGCCCGTCACGATCGCGCCCGCCTGGCTCGGCGATCCGCCCGCGCTGCCGTCGCTCGAGATCGTCTCGACCCGGGGCTGCGACGTGGCGCCGCTCGACGTCACCGATCCGGCGGTGGCGGCACGGCTCTCCGCCTATGTCTGGGCCGAGACGCCGATGCGGCTCGAGCGGCTGCGCAAGGCAATCGCGATGGTGCGCGCGGGCGGCGTGAACCTGACGCGCGCCGATGCGGCCGACTGGGTGGAGGCACGCCTGGCCGAGCCGCAGGAGGCGGGCGTCACGCGGGTGCTGATGCACTCGGTGGTCTGGCAATATGTTCCCGATGCGAGCACTGCGCGCATCCGTGCTGCGATGGCGGCGGCGGGCGCGGCAGCCACGCCCGAACGGCCGCTTGCCTGGGTGGCGATGGAGCCCGATCGCGCGCTCGGCGAGCAGGTGGTGAGCGTGCGGACCTGGCCTGATGGCGGACCGCGCGTGGTGGTCGCCACCGCGCATGCCCATGCCGCATGGGTCCGCCCCGGCGCGGAACGCAGCAGCGAGCCGGGCATTCTCCTCGATGCCGCAGCCGAGGTGCGCCTGTGATGAAGTCGACCAATTATCGCGACACGCTGATCACCGCGTCGCCGGACAGCCCGGTCTCGGCGGGGACGGTGCCGGAAAAGCCCGGCACGGTGGCGGCGGTGCAGCACGCGCTGCTCGCCCGGCCCTATGCGATGACCAGCGACGATCTGCTCCATGCGGCCCATCGCGCGCGGGGCGGGGACAAGAGCCGCGAGGATTTCTTCGCCAAGCCCCAGGCATGCCTGCGCGCCTCGCCGCTGGTGAAGCAATATGGCTGGGGCGTGCATCATGACGGCGAAGGGCGGATCGCGCTGCTCGGCATGGAGAGCGCCGAATATCGCCAGCTGCTGGACGATCCGGCGATCGCCAAGACGCCGGGGATGCGCCGGGCGCGTTAGGACGGGGATGCCCTGGGTTGAGGCCTCCTATTCTTCTTTCGTCGCCCCGGCCTTGCGCCGGGGTCCCGCTGCCTTGCTGACGGAAGAGGCAGCGAGATCCCGGCGCAAGGTCGGGGCGACGGACTGGGGAGTTGAATCCCGATCCGAAGCCGCTTGCAATGTAGGGTTTTGCCTGTTGAGCGGAATGGGTGAAGAAATCGACATGCAGTGAACCATATTGGTTCTACGCCGATCCGCGGCGCGATCGACAGGCGCCGTGCCGATGGGGAGAATCGGGACCCCATAGTGTAAACTTCGTAAACTTCCGGCGCTCAGCCCTGCCGCGCGGCGAGCCAGTCGCGCATCGCTTCGGTCACTGCCTCGGGCTTCTGCCAGGGCACGAAATGGCCGGCATCCGCGATGCGCACCGTGGTGAGATCCGATACCAGCGCGCCGAGTCCGTCGAGCTGGACGGGCAGCAGCGCGGTGTCCTGCATTCCCCAGATCACCAGCGTCGGCTGGCGGAGCGGCGGGAAGGGCGCATCGAGCCAGGACGGCCGTTCCGGCGTGTCGCCGGGGGCCGGCACCTGGATGGTGCTGGCGCGGTACCAGTTCAGCATCGCGGTCATCGCGCCGGGCTGGCTCCATTCGGCGAGATAGGCGGGCTTCTCGGGGGCGAGCAATGCCGGATCCGCATGCTTGGCGAAGGTCGTGTCGAAGAAATTCTCCAGCCCGATCCGCGCGACGAACTGCTCGAAATCGCGGTTGCGGAAGGCGGTGATGTACTGGCTGGCCTCGCGCTGGGCCGGATCGTCGAACAGGCTGCGCTGGAAGACGAGCGGGTGGGGGGCGTTGACGATGATCAGCCGGGCGATGCGCTGCGGGTTCTGCAGCGCCGCCATCCAGGCGATGGCGCCGCCCCAGTCGTGCCCGGCCAGAGTGAAGGGGGCGAGCCCGAAATAATCGGCCAGCGCGAGCAGGTCCGCCACGGGCCGGTCGGGCGTATAGTTCGCCACGCCTTCGGGGCGCGCGGAATGGCCGAAGCCGCGCTGGTCGGGCGCGATGACATAATGGTCGCGGGCCAGCGCCGGGATCTGGTGGCGCCAGGTGCGGTGCGATTCGGGGAAGCCGTGGAGCAGCAGCAGCGGCGGGGCGGCGGGATCGCCCGCGACGGCGACGTTCAGCGTCACGCCGGTGGGAAGGGGGATCCGCTGGAGTTCGAAATCGGCCATGTCGCCTTTCCCGCCTGTCTCTGGTGCCGCAGGGTAGGCCGGCGCGCGCGCATCCTCAACCGTCATCCTCGCCCGCGCGCGTCGATAATGGCGATAGCCCGGGCCGCACCGCGCGCTTGCCCCTGGTGCGGCTGGTCAGGTGATAGTGGAAGCAGCGGTCGCAGCGATAGGGGCGCAGCGCCAGTCCCGAGGCGCGGATCGCGTCCAGCGCCTCGGTCATGGTCGGGTAGCGCCGCTTGCGCCGGCAGATGCTGAGCCGCGTCCTAGGGATAGCTCACCGTCTTGGGCACTTCCGGGATCGGGATGAACTCCTTGTCGTCGCCCGGCACCTTGGGGAAGTTGCCCGCCTGCCAGTCTTCCTTGGCCTGGTTGATCCGGTCGCGGCTGGAGGAGACGAAGTTCCACCAGACATGGCGCGGCGTGGCGAAGTCCTCGCCGCCGCACAGCATCACGCGCGCGCCGCCGGCGGAGCGCAGGATCGCGGTGATGCCGGGGCGCAGGATGTAGAGGGTGGAGACTTCCATCTCGATCCCGTCGATGCTGGCATCGCCATAGGCGAGGTAGAGGGCACGCTCGTCGGCGGAAGGATCGATCGGCACCGCGCCGCCCGGGTCGAGCGCGATGTCGGCATAGATGGTCTGGGCATAGGTGGTGGTCGGCGCGCTGGCGCCCCACAGCTCGCCCATGATCACCCGGCAGCGTGCGCCGGGCGCTTCGACCAGCGGCAGCGCGCCGGCGCCGACATGCTCGAATGCCGGGGCCATTTCCTCGTTCGCCTCGGGCAGGGCGAGCCAGGTCTGGATGCCCGACAGCTCCGGGCCCTTCGCGCGCTCGGCGCTGGGCGAGCGTTCGGAATGGACGATGCCGCGCCCGGCGGTCATCAGGTTCACCGCGCCCGGCTCGATCGTGGCGAAGGTGCCGAGCGAGTCGCGATGGTCGATCGCGCCGGCATAGAGATAGGTGACCGTGGCAAGGTTGATGTGCGGGTGCGGGCGCACGTCGATGCCGGTGCCGGCCTCCAGCCGCGCCGGGCCCATCTGGTCGAAGAAGATGAACGGCCCCACCATCGTCCGCGGCCGCGAGGGCAGCGTGCGGTGCACCTTGAAGCCGCCCAGGTCATGGGTGGTGGGGGTGATGGTCTGGAGGAACAGGTCGTCGGTCATGATGCTCTCCTTGAAGAGCGGCATAGCCCGGCGGGCCGCCGGCGGACAGCCACGCTTTGGAAAGGCAGGATTTCCGATCGTGCGGTTCCGGCGCGCGGCACCGGCTCACTCTCCCGGTGCGCGGGCCCGGATCGCCAATGCGTGGATGCGCGCGACGAGCAGATCGGCGAGCGCGGTGTTGATCAGGCGCTGGCGCTGGACGCGCGACAGGCCCTGGAAGGCCGCGCTCTCCACCACCACGGTCCAGTGCGATTCGCCGGTGCCGTCGTCGCCCAGATGGCCGGCATGGTGATGACTGTCGTTGATCACCTCGAGATGCGCCGGGGCGAGCGCGGCGGTGAGACGGGCGGCGATGATGTCGGCGAGTCCGCCGGTGGCGATGTCGGTCATCGCGCCTATATAGGCGGTTTGCGCAAGGGAGGTAGCGTGGCCGAGGGCCAGCACAGGAAGGACCGGCCGAATGCCCGTTTCCACGGCCGGGTGGAGGCGCAGGGGCGGCTATGCGCCGAACCCGGCTGCACCGAGCCGGGCGAGTTCCGCGCGCCGATGGGCCATGCGCGCGGCGGCTATGACGGGCCGGGCGAATATCGCTGGCTGTGCCTCGATCACGTCCGCGCGTTCAACTCGGGCTATAATTTCTTCCAGGGCATGACGCCCGACGAGATCCATGACGCCCAGCGGCCCTATGCCGGCTGGGAACGCGAGACGCGCGCCTTTTCGGGCACGGGCGGGGCCGACCGGCCGCCGCGCTGGGCGGATTTCGCCGATCCGCTCGATGCGATCGGCGCGCGCTTCCAGGAACGCATGCGGGACCGGGCGGAGCGCAAGGACGGCAAGCCGCTCTCGGGCAAGGACCGCGAGGCGCTCAAGGTCCTCGACCTGGCGATCGATGCCGACCGCACGGCGCTGCGCAAACGCTATTCCGAGCTGGTCCGCAAGTTCCACCCGGACCGCAATGGCGGCGACCGGTCCCATGAGGACCGGCTGCGGCGCGTGATCGAAGCCTATCAGACGCTCAAGGGCTCGCCCGCCTTTGCCTAGGTTCGATATCTACAGCCTTTCTGGCAGTTCCCCGGCGAAGGCCGGGGCCCAGTATCCGTGCACATAGTCAGGCTGGCCCGCCTCTCGATCGACGTTGCGACTGGGCCCCGGCCTTCGCCGGGGAACCGCCAGAACCTCGAATGCCGCCTCGCCTAGTCCGCCGGGCGCGTGTTCACCGCCAGCTGGTCCGCGAAGGCGCGGCGATAGGCGGGCCGGTCCTCGCCGCGCGCCACATAGGCGGCGAGGTTCGGATGCTCGTCGAGCAGGCCCGACGGGCGGCAGCGGAGCAATACCGATACCATCATCAGGTCGCCCGCGCTGAACGCGCCGTCGAGCCATTCGGCATCGCCGAGACGATCGGAGAGCTGGCGCAGCCGGGCGCGGATGCGGTCCCTGACCAGCGGCAGGCGGTCCTGGGCCCAGGGCTGCTTGCCCTCCTGGAACAGCGCGGTCGAGAGGTCGAGGATCGGCGGCTCCACCGTGTTCACCGCGGCGAACATCCAGGCGATCGCGCGCGCCCGGGCATCGGCATCGCCGGGCAGCAGGCCGGCATGCCGCCCGGCGATGTGGAGGACGATCGCCCCGGTCTCGAACAGCACGAGATCGCCTTCCTCATAAGTGGGGATCTGGCCGAAGGGATGCAGCGCCAGGTGCGCGGGCGCCTTCATCGCCGCGAAGGAGACGAGCCGGACCGTATAGGGCTGGCCCGCCTCCTCCAGCGCCCAGCGCACCCGGGTGTCGCGCGCCAGCCCCTTGCCGCCATCGGGCGACCGGTCGAAGGCCGTGATGGTGGCGGTCATTGCGGCTCAGCTCTTGCCGGGCGATACGAAGCCGCAGGCGACGCCCTCGGGATCGACGATGCTGATCACCCATTCGCCGCCGGGCACCTGCTCGGGGCCCCACACGACCTTGCCGCCGCCGGCCTCGACCCTGGCGATCGCGTCGGTGATGTCGGCCACGCGGACATAGAAGCGCCAGCCCGGGGGGGTGCCGGGCTGCGCGCGCATGATCGCGCCGACTGCTTCGCCCTTGCTGTCGCCATTGGCGATGAAGCTGTACTCGCCCATCTCGCCCATCGGCATGCCGCCCACCTTGGTGATGGCGAACAGCTTTTCGTAAAAGGCGAGCGCGGCGGCGTCGTCGGGCGCGAGCAGCTCGTTCCAGGCGACATGGCCGAGGCCCATCCGCTGATAGGCGGTGCTGGTGTGCGGCGAGGCGCCGCGCATCACGTAGAAGGGCACGCCCTGCGGATCGGTGACCATCGCCAGCCGGCCGACATCGGGAATGTCGAAGGCGGGAAGATGCACCTGCCCGCCGGCCGCGACCACGGCGGCGACCGACGCATCGACGTCATCGACGCCGAGATAGCCGAGCCATACCGGCCGGGCGCCGCCGGCGATCATGTCGGCATTGAGCTGCATCACGCCGCCGGCCTGGCCGTCGGCCGCGTTGATCATGCGATAGTCCATGCCGCCCGGGGCCGGCTCGGCATCGATGTTCCAGCCGCAGACCGAATCGTAGAACGCCTTGGCCTTGGCGGCGTCCTTGGTCATCAGCTCGTACCAGATGAAGCTTCCATGTGCGTTGGGCATGTTCTCTCTCCTCAGGCCTTGTGATCCAGGATCGTCTCGAACCCGCCCCAGAACATGCGCTTGCCGTCGAAGGGCATGTCCGCGCCGGGCTTCATTCGCTCGTCTTCCATGATCTTCGCCCAGGCGGTGTCCCGCGTCGCCTTGTCGGGCCAGACGATCCAGGAGAAGACGACATTCTCGCCCTCCTCGGCTTTGGTGGCCATGAAGAAATCGGTGGTCGTGCCGCGGGGCACGTCGCTGCCCCAGGTCTCGGTCACCTGCAGCGCGCCATATTCGACGAAGACCGGCGCAGCCTTGCCGGCCATTGCGAGATACGCCTCCTTGTTGCCGTCGGGCACGGGGGCGACGAAACCGTCCACATAAGCCATTTTCACTCTCCTCTTCCGTCTTGCTTCGTCAGGCCGCGACCGGCGCGGGCTGGAAATCCGCGAGCTGCGCGGCCATCGCGCGCTGGAATGCGGGCCGGGCCATGCCGCGCTCGACATAGGCGGCCAGGGTGGGGCGCGCCGCGATCAGCGGGCTGCCGTCGGCGTTGCGCAGCACCGTCACCATCGCGATGTCGGCAACGCTGAAGCCGTCGCCCAGCCATTCCCGCCCGCCCAGCGCATCGGCGAGCCGGTCGAGCCGCTTGCCCATGTCCTCCATCAGGCTCGGCAGGCGCAGCTTCGCCCATTCCGCGTCCTTCGAGAACAGCGTGACGTTGCCCAGCTCGAACAGCCCGGGCTCGACGCTGTTGAGCGCCGCGAACAGCCATGCGATGCTCGTCGCCCGCTGCTGCGGATCGCGCGACAGCAGCCGCGTGTCCCTTTCCGCCAGGTGCAGCAGGATCGCGCCGCTTTCGAACAGCCGGACCTCGCCGTCGCGCAGCACCGGCACCTGGCCCCAGGGCTGCTCCTCGAAATAGGCGGCCGGCTTGGGCGGGACCGGGCTGATCAGCCGCATGGCATAGGGCAGGCCGATCTCCTCGCAGGCCCAGCGCGGCCGCAGGTCGCGGACATAGCCGCGGGCGAAATCGGGCACCCAGTTGAAGCCGGTGATCTCGATGGACATGGCATCCTCCTCAGCCGCGCGCCGCGGCTTCGATCGCGGCGATGTCGATCTTCTTCATCGTCATCATCGCCTCGAACGCCCGCTTCGCGCTTGCGGGATCGTCGCCGAAGTTGAGCTCGATCAACCGGCGTGGCGTAATCTGCCAGTTGAAGCCCCATTTGTCCTTACACCAGCCGCACATACTTTCCGCGCCGCCATTGCCGACAATGGCGTTCCACAGCCGATCGGTCTCTTTCTGGTCCTCGGTGAGGATCTGGAACGAGACGCTCTCGTTCGGCTTGAAATTGGGGCCGCCGTTCAGCCCGGCATAGCTGCGCCCGGCCAGGGTGAACTCGACGACCAGCGCCGCGCCTTCCTTGCCGCTCGGATTGTCGCCCGGCGCGCGGAAGATCCTGCCGACATGGCTGTCGGGCAGCAGCGAGACGTAGAAGCTGGCGGCTTCCTCGGCCACATGGTCGAACCACAGGACGGTCGTGATCTTGTCTGCCATCGGTCCTCTCCTTTGGACTTTCGGAATCAGCCGGCGATCGGGATCAGCGCGCGCACGCGGGGATCGCGGAACCACAGTCCGCCCCAGGCGAGCACGCCCAGATAGACGCCGAACAAGGTGTGGCTGAACAACGGGCTGCCCACCCGGAAGTGCATTGCGACCGCGCCGCCCAGATAGCCGGTGAGCAGGATCGCGCCGAGCACTGCGGTGCGCGGTACCGCATAGAGGATGGTGCCGATCGCGAGGATCAGCCCGAGCTCGCGATAGAGGTTCACGTCCGGCGGGATGCCGAGCGGCGGGCTGTAGGCGATCATCGCCGCCGGCGCGATCAGCTTGCCGCCGGCGTCCATCGCCAGGAACAGGATGACCAGGCCGCTCAGCGCCCAGCCGATTGCAAGGTCACGCTTCATGCCGCGCCTCCTTCGTTCGCGCCCGCTCAGGCCGGCTCATGGGCGGGGCCGTCGGGGAAGGCGGCCATCGCGGCCTCGAGATCCATGAACATCGGCTCGAAGATATGGCCGTCCGGATCCTCGAAGCTGCGGCCGTACATGAAGCCCATGTCCTGCTTCTCGCGGATGTCCGCCTTGCCGCCGGCTTGGCCCGCGGCCTCGACGATCGCGTCCACCGCCTCGCGGCTGTCGCGCGAGATGCAGATCAGCGCCTCGGTCACCGCATGCGCATCGGCGATCGGCTTCGGCGTGAAGGTTTTGAAGAAGTCCCGCGACAGGATCATGAACACGATCGTGTCGCTGAGCTGCATCGCCGAGGCCTGCTCGTTGCTGAAGCGGGCGTCCTTGGTGCAGCCGATCGCCTCGTAAAAGGCGGTGGACCGGGCGACATCGGCCACGGGCAGGTTGACGAAGATCATCTGGGGCATGTTTTCTCTCCTGGGGATTCGGTTCAGTAGGTGAGGGAGGGATACCAGTCGGTCCCGCGGCCCTCGGGCGTGGAATCGAGGATGGTCCAGAGCGGCATCAGGTCGGGCGCGCCGCGCGGATCCTGGCCGGGATCCGCGCTGTCCGGGCCCATCTCCCCCGCCCAGAACAGGCGGGGCGTGCCGTCGCGCCGGGTGAAGACCAGCAGCTGCGGAATGTCCGAGCCATCGGGGGCGATCGCGCCATAGTCGCGGCTGAACGCCTGGTCCTCGTCCGAATAGAGCGGGAGATGCTGCCAGCCGCGCTCGGCCTTGAACGCCGCGAGCTTCGCGATCGGCGAGCGCGCGATCACGGCCAGGCCGGTGCGCTGGCGGATGTCGGGCGCTTCGCCGTCCCAGGCCGAGAGCAGCGAGGTGCACATCGGGCAGGGCCGCTCGCGCTGCGGGCCGAACATATAGGTATAGACGACCAGCGTGTCGTGCGTGCCGAACAGGTCCGCGAGGCGGGCCGGGCCATGCTCGCCCTGGAATGCATAGTCCCCGGTCACCGCCGGGCCCGGCGGCAGCGCGCGACGCTGCGCGGCCACGCGCTCCAGGTGACGGCGCAGCGCGATCTCCTCGGCGAGCAGCGCGGTGCGCGCCACGCGATATTCGGGGGATTCGCCCGGCCAGCGCGCCGTCTCACGCGCGGCCAGCTCTGCGGCGGGAACCAAGGTCATTGGACTAAACCTCCACTTCGGGTGGCCAGCGAATCGCTTTCTTGATCCTGATGCCCGACTCGGTTATTAAAAGCAACTATGGAGTCACAAAAAATAACTAACTCGGATTTCGCAAAGGCACGCCGCTGGTATCAGGACGCGTGCGGGACGGCGCTTGCGATGGACCTGATCGGAGAACGCTGGTCGCTGCTGATTGTTCGCGAGCTGCTGCTGGGGCCGCGCCGTTTCGGCGAGATCCGCGGCGCGCTGGAGGGGCTCAGCGCCAATATCCTGACGCAGCGGCTCGAAGGGCTGGAGAAGGGCGGCATCCTGCGCCGCAGGCAGCTCCCCTCGCCGGTCAATGCCCAGGTGTATGAACTGACCCGCTGGGGCGCCGCGCTGGAGGAACCGATCTTCGCGCTCAGCCGCTGGGCGGCGGGCTCGCCCGCGCACGACGTCACGCTGCCGCTCAGCAACGGTGCCTTCATGCTCTCGCTGAAGACGATGATGAATCGCGAGGGCGCGCGGGCGCTTGCGATCGATCTCGGCTTCCGCATCGGCGGCGAACCTTTCCGCGCGACGATCGTCGATGGCGGGCTGGTGATCGAGCGCGGTGACCCCGCCGGCGCGGATGTGGTCTTCGAAGGCGTGCCGACTCCGCTCGCCGCAACCTTCTACGGCCCGCTGCCGCTTGCGGAGTCGATCCGCGAGGGGCGGGTGGTGGTCACCGGCGATGTCGCGCTGGCCCAGCGTTTCGTCAACCTGTTCGGCCTGCCGCGGTTCGAGAACGACTAGAGCGCCGAC
This sequence comes from Sphingomonas sp. NPDC092440, assembly GCF_044754985.1. Lineage (NCBI taxonomy): Bacteria > Pseudomonadati > Pseudomonadota > Alphaproteobacteria > Sphingomonadales > Sphingomonadaceae > Sphingomonas > Sphingomonas sp. NPDC092440. Next base: position 337,662 of record NZ_JBIVQA010000005.1, read on the forward strand.
TGCCCAAATCCGTCCTCCCGGCGAAAGCCGGGATCTCGTGCGGCTCCTGCCCCGTCATCGCCTGAGATCCCGGCTTTCGCCGGGACGGCGGCGGAGTTGCAATATAGGGTTTCGCCCGCTCCGTGCTGGTGGTGCAGGCCGGCTTCCTCTCCCGCAGCGATCGCGTCCGCTATCGGCAATCGTGCGGGAAGGAAGAGCCGGCCCCTCGTAGCATAAACTTGCGTGCCCCGCCGCCGGCCCGGATCGGCGGCGCGGCGCCAGGCGCCCGCGCCGTCCTAGGTCCGGTTGCAGAAGCCCGGGCGGCGATCGCCCATGTCCCAGCAGCCGTCGAGGATCATCGTCTTGAGCGTCTCGCAGCCCCGCTGCGGCCCGCACTGGCCGTCCGGATTGACCACCGCGCATTGGCGCGCGAGCAGCGCCGCCTTCTGCCAGCCGATCTTCGATGCGCAGCTCGGGCCGTTGTCGCGCCAGTTCCAGCGCTTCTCGCGGGGGCGGTAATGGATCGGCCGCGGCGACGGGGCGGGCCGCCATTCCGGCGGCTGCGCCCCGCGTGGCGGCGCCTTGAGATAGCGGCGATAGGCAGTGGCGACGCATTCCGCCGTCTGGCAGGCGTCGCGCTCGCTGAGCAGCGCCTGGAGCTGCTGGCGCTGGACCCAGAGCCGCTGGCGGTCGGCGCCCTGGCGCTCCTCCGCCCATTGGCCGGCGAGCGTGCGGTGCAGCCAGTTCAGACCCTTGTTGTCGCAGACCAGCCATTCGCCGCGCCGCAACGCGCCTTCGCAATAGGGAACGGGATCGAGCCAGTTCGGCCCGCGATCGACGGGGCGGACCACCGGCGGCGGGCGCCGGGGCGGCGGGGGAGGCTGCTGGCCCCAGTCGCAACCGGCGAGCGGCGCGAGCAGCGCCAGGAACAACAGCTTCCCGTTCATTGTCTTCCCCAGAGAAAAGGATCGGTAGATGCGCGCACCCGTTACTGTGGCGTCATGATCCCATGAAAGCCGATTCGAGGAAAGGGCTTGCGGCGGAAGCCGACGCTCGCGCGTTTTGCGCGAAGCCCGTTGCAGTGCGGCACGGGAGCTTCTAGTCGCTCTGGCGACGGAAGGATCCGAAGACATGGCCGATATCCCCAACACCCAGCCCGACAGCCGGAGCACCACGATCCTCGACGCGCCCGACAAGATGGTGAAGGCGCGCGACCTGTTCGGGATCGACAGCGATCTCGAAGTGCCGGCGTTCAGCGAGGCCGACGAGCGCGTGCCCGATCTCGATCCCGCCTATGTCTTCGATGCGGATACGACGCTCGCGATCCTGGCGGGCTTCGCGCACAATCGCCGCGTGATGGTCCAGGGCTATCACGGCACCGGCAAGTCGACGCATATCGAGCAGGTGGCGGCGCGGCTCAACTGGCCCTGCATCCGCATCAACCTGGACGCGCATATCAGCCGGATCGACCTGATCGGCCGCGACGCGATCGTGCTCAAGGACGGCCAGCAGATCACCGAGTTCCGCGAGGGCCTGCTCCCCTGGGCGCTGCAGACCCCGACCGCGCTCGTGTTCGACGAATATGATGCGGGCCGGCCGGACGTGATGTTCGTGATCCAGCGCGTGCTGGAGACCGAGGGCAAGCTGACCCTGCTCGACCAGAACCGGGTGATCCGCCCCAACCCCTATTTTCGCCTGTTCGCCACCGCGAACACCGTGGGCCTGGGCGACACGAGCGGCCTCTATCACGGTACCCAGCAGATCAATCAGGGCCAGATGGATCGCTGGAACATCGTGGTGACGCTCAACTATCTGCCTGCCGCGGTCGAGGCGCAGATCGTGCTCGCCAAGTCCGGCGATTTCGACAAGCCGGGCGGCAAGGAGCTGGTCGAGAACATGGTCCGCGTGGCCGACCTGACCCGCAAGGGCTTCGTCGCCGGCGACATCTCCACCGTGATGTCGCCGCGCACCGTGATCACCTGGGCGCAGAATGCCGAGATCTTCAAGGATGTCGGCTTCGCCTTCCGCCTGTCGTTCCTCAACAAGTGCGACGAGGCGGAGCGCGCGCAGGTGGCCGAATATTATCAGCGCGTGTTCGGCAAGGACCTGCCCGAGAGCGTGGTGGGCAAGGTCTGAGCGGGCCGGCGGCGCCGGGGCCCCGGCCCGGCTGCCGCCCGTCTCTTGCAATGTAGGATTGCGCCTGCTGGGCTCACGCAGCCGGGGCCTTGGCCCGGCCGCTCCTTGAGGCTGTTGGAACGATAGGATCGCGCTCGCGCAAGGATGTTGCGGGATGCGCGGCGTTCCCGAAAGAACGGGGAAGATGTGCCCATCGAGAACCCCGCCCAGGGCGCGTACTTCGTGACCTTTGGCCGGTCCGCGGCGCCCGCGATGTAGGATAGGAAATGCTAGCTCGGCATGGCTGCGGCTTGCGGCATGGCGTGCCCAACGGCGATCCGCCGCTAGCCCTTCCTCTCCGTCTCGCGCGGCGCGAACTCGATCGCCACGGTCATGGCCAGCCAGACCGCCAGCGTGGGCTGGAGCTGGACCGGCAGCTGCGCGCCCGGCGTGAGCAGGATCCTGAGCGAGAGGGGCATGAGCGCGACTCCCGCCGCGGCGAGCAGCGCATAGGCGAGCCGCTGCTTGCTCGACGAGACATAGAGGATTGTGATCACCATCGAAGCGGTCCCGACGAGGACAATGGTATAGTCCCGGGTGCCCAGCGTCTCGGTGCTCGCCATCACGAAGCCGAGCACCGCGCCGAAGAAGATGCCGAGGCCGTTGAGGTTGGCGCTATATTCCCCGTGGCTCATCCGCCCGAGGCCGATCCGTTCGAGAAGCTTCATTCGATCCCCCTTGCCGGGAACCATGAAGCGCGGGCGCGGCCAAGGCAATCGGGATCGATCCGCGATTGCCTTGGCCCTCGGGTCCGGGCAAGCTCGGCCCCGGGGAAGCGCGGCGGTCCGCGCGGAAATGGGGGAATGATGATCCGGAAATTGCGGGGACTCGCCATGCTGGCGAGCGTGCCGATGCTCGTGGCCGCGGCACCGGCCGATGGGGGCAACATGGCGGTGTTTCCGCTGCCGGACACGATGTGGCCCGATCCGGCGGTGCAGATCGGCAAGACGTTGACGCTGAAGCCGGGCGAGGAGCTGATGCGCGCCACGGTCAAGCAGTCGCAGAAGCTCACGCTGCTCGCGCCGGTGAAGGTCTCGATCGACAAGTTCACCGACGAGATCGCCGCCGGCGAGGAGCTGACCGCGGTGGTCGCGCCCGAGGCGACCCAGGCCAGGGTGGGCGGCAAGGGGCTCTATTTCTGCGGGCGTGACCAGCGCGGCCGTTCGGGGCTGGGCGCGGCGCTGCTCGGGGGGCTGGGCTCCAAGTTCATGCCGATCGTCCGCTTCTGCTTCATCGATGGCGACCAGGACGGCAAGCTGGACCAGGTCTTCCTCGCCGGCGCCAAGGACCAGACGCTGCAAAAGGCGATCCCGATCGATGCGGTGGCGTACAAGACCGAATATCTGGTGCCGCGCGACGCCGGCCAGTATCTGCGGCTGCGCTATCGGAAATATACGCCCGAGAGCAGCAAGGTGCAGCTTGAGCTCGAAGTCTATGACGACGGCAAGAAACGGAGCTTCGACTATGTGCTGTACAGCGGCCCCGGCGGGCCATTGCAGCGCCAGATGCCGTATCTGCAGACCAACCCCAAAAGGGTCCCCTATCCGGCGTCCTTCTACAATGTGATGGGCGCGATCGTGCGGGTCGACGGCGTCGACGCCGAGGGGAATGCGCGCTTCACGATCGAGCGCAACTTCCGCCCGACTCTGTTCCGCCCGATCTCGATCCAGGTGCGCTACATCTACATCTATATCTAGCCGAGGCTTGCATCGCGCGGCCAAGCTTCCCAAAGCGGGAGCATGGCCGCCGACTCTCCGCTCGACAGGTTCCGCAATGTGCTGGGCGGCGCCGCGCGCGCGCTGTCGGGCGAGCGCGAGGTGGAGCTGAGCTTCACCGGCGAGGCGCCGCGCCAGGATGGACGCCAGCTCAAGGTGCCGACGCCGTCGCGCACGCTGCCGGTCGCGGAAGTGGCCGAGGCGCGCGGCTTTGCCGACAGCTTCGCGCTGCGCATGCGCCACCATGACAATGCGCTGCACCTGAAGAGTGCGCCGCGCGAGCCGGTTGCCCGCGCGGTGTTCGACGCGGTCGAGACGGCGCGGGTCGAGGCGCTGGGCTCGCGCGGCTATGCCGGCATCGCCGCCAATCTCGAACATGCGCTCGAGCTGAAATTGCGGGCCGATCCGATCACCCGGGCGCGCAACCGCGAGGAAGTGCCGCTCTCCACCGCGCTGGGGCTGATGGTGCGCGAGCGGCTGACCGGGCGCGAATCGCCTGGCGCGGCGGCGCTCGGCATGGCGCTGATCCGCGACTGGATCGAGGCGCGCGCCGGGGCCGATCTCGATGCGCTGGCGCTGGCGATCGACGACCAGCGCGCCTTCGCCTCGCTCACGTCGAAGCTGCTCCACGACCTGGAACTCACCGAAGGCGACCTGTTGCCCGACGAGGCGGACGAGGGCGGCGGCGAGGACGAGGGCACCGAGGAAGAGGAGCAACCCGGCGAGGAGGAAGGCGAGAGCGAGGCGAGCCAGGGCGAGGGCCAGGCCGAGGCGCGCGGCGAGCAGCGCGAGTCCGATACGGGCGAGGAAGGCGAGCAGCAGCGGTCCGACGCGATGGAGGATGGCGATGGCGAGCCGGGCGACGAAGGGGACGAGGGCATGCTGCCCGTGCGGCCCAACCGCCCGTGGAGCGACTTGCCTCCCCAGTTCGAATATCGCGCCTACGCCACGCAGTTCGACGAGGTGATCGCCGCTACCGAGCTGTGCGACACCGAGGAGCTGGATCGCCTCCGCTCCTATCTCGATCAGCAGCTGGTCCATCTCCAGGGGGCGGTGACCAAGCTCGCCAACCGGCTCCAGCGCCGGCTGATGGCGCAGCAGAACCGCAGCTGGGACTTCGACCAGGAAGAAGGGCTGCTCGACGCGGCGCGGCTGGCGCGTGTGGTGATCAATCCCATGCAGTCGCTCTCCTACAAGGCGGAGAAGGACACCGAGTTCAAGGACACGGTGGTGACGCTGCTGATCGACAATTCGGGCTCGATGCGCGGGCGGCCGATCTCGATCGCGGCGATCAGCGCCGACATCCTGGCGCGCACGCTGGAGCGGGTCGGCGTGAAGACCGAGATCCTCGGCTTCACCACCCGCGCCTGGAAGGGCGGGCAGAGCCGCGAGAAGTGGCTGGCCGATGGCCGCCCGGCCCAGCCCGGCCGCCTCAACGATGTGCGCCACATTATCTACAAGCAGGCGGACGAGCCCTGGCGCCGCGCGAAGAAGTCGCTCGGGCTGATGATGCGCGAGGGGCTGCTCAAGGAGAATATCGACGGCGAGGCGCTGCTCTGGGCGCACCAGCGGCTGATCGGCCGGCCCGAGGATCGCAAGATCCTTATGGTGATCTCGGACGGCGCGCCGGTCGACGATTCGACGCTCTCGGTGAATTCGGGCTCCTATCTGGAGCGCCATCTGCGCCAGGTCATCGGCTGGATCGAGGCGCGCTCGCCGGTCGAGCTGGCCGCGATCGGCATCGGCCATGACGTGACTCGCTATTACAGCCGCGCAGTGACGATCATGGACGCCGAGCAGCTTGCCGGCACCATGGTCGAGCAACTGGCGGCGCTCTTCGATACGGAATGAACGTCGATCCGCCCCCGGGCGGCTTTCACGGGCCGGTCAAGCGTTCCGTCACCATTGCCGGGCACCAGACCTCGATCAGCCTCGAGCCGCTCTTCTGGGAAGCGCTCGAGCAGGCGGCGGTCGAGCGTGCCCTGCCGCTCAACGCGCTGGTCGCGGCGATCGACCATGCCCGGATCGGCGGCGAGGATCCGCCGAACCTCGCCAGCGCGATCCGCACCTGGCTGCTGGGGCAGCGGCGCGACGGATGGCTTCCACCCCCGGCATGACGCTATTTCGCAACAAATTTGCGACAAAGATGCGAACCGCTCGCATTAGCATTGACTCTGAGAACGCCTCGCAATAGCTCGCCTCGAAATAACCTGTTCAGGGGGACCAATTGTGAGTCGTGTTTCCACCGCGCGTTCGGGCGCTTCGTTCCTTGCGCTTGCCTGTGTCGGCTTCATTGCCACCGCTCCGGCCGCGCGCGCCGCCGACGGCAATGGGCCGGTGCCCGCCGACGCGGACAAGGACGGCCAGGACCGCAGCGCCGAGGATCGCGAGCAGATCGTCGTCACCGGCGGCCGCGCCGAGCTGCAGGGGCCGAAGGCCACCGCCTCCGTCCAGAACACCCCGCGTTCGGTGGTGATCCTGCCGAAGGACGTGATCGACCAGACCGGCTCGACGACGCTGGCCGATGCGCTGCGCACCGTGCCGGGCATCACCTTCGGCGCCGCGGAAGGCGGCAATCCCATCGGCGACCGCCCCTTCATCCGCGGCTTCGACAGCCAGGGCTCGACCTTTGTCGACGGCGTGCGCGACACTGCGGCGCAGACACGCGACACCTTCGCGATCGAGCAGGTCCAGGTGATCCGCGGTTCGGATTCGACGCTGGGCGGCCGCGGCAGCGCCGGCGGCTCGATCAACATCATCACCAAGGTGCCGCAGCAGACCAGCTTCATCCGCGCGACCGGCAGCGTCGGCACCGCGGACTACAAGCATGCCACGCTCGACGTGAACCAGTATCTGGGCGGCAGCGTCGGCGTGCGCGTCGCGGCGATGTGGCACGATCAGGACGTCGCCGGCCGCGACGCGATCTGGCAGCGCCGCTGGGGCGTGGCGCCTTCGGTCACCATCGGCCTCGGCACGCCGACGCGCCTGACCGCCTCCTATTATTATCTCGAGAGCCATGAGCTGCCCGACAGCGGCATCCCCTATCTCTACACGCTGGCCAATGCGCCGGGCACCGGCGAGATCTATTCGGAGCCGGCCATCGGCAATGTGCGGACGATCGCCGGCGTGACCGGCCGTGTCGACCGCGACACCTTTTACGGCCTGAAGAGCCGCGACTTCCGCGACACCTTCACCCACCAGGCCACGGTGCGGGTCGAGCATGACTTCGGCACGGTGACGCTGCGCAACACCTCGCGCTACAATTACAACGAGCAGAACTACATCTACACCCAGCCCGACGATCAGCAGGGCAATGTCTATGGCACCAACGCGGCGGCCCCGGCGACGGCGGGCGGCCTGGTCTGGCGGCGCGCCAACACGCGCTATGGCTATGCCGAATCGCTCACCAACCAGACCGACCTGTTCGGCACCTTCGAGACCGGGGGAATCAAGCACAGCGTCGCGACCGGCTTCGAGATCAGCTGGGAGAAGGCGCGCCGCGGCGCCTATGTCCTCGCCACCGGCTCGGGCATCAGCCCGCGCTGCACGCCGGCCGCGATCAGCCGCTTCTACTGCACCAGCCTGTTCAGCCCGAACCCGAGCGATCCCTGGGTGAACTATACCGGCGACGCCACCAATGTGACGACGCCGATCGTGAAGGGCGCGCCCACCGCGGAGACCCAGAACGACGCGCATACCCTCTCGGCCTATGCCTTTGATTCGATCACGCTGCTCCCGTCGCTGATCCTCAACCTGGGCGCCCGCGTCGACCGCTTCACGTCGAAGATCACGCCGGCGCTCGCCGCGGGCGCCACCCAGACGACTCCGCTCGAGCGCACCGACACGCTGTTCAACTGGCAGGCGGGCCTGGTCTTCAAGCCGACGGCGAACACCAGCCTCTATGCGAGCTACGCAACCGCGGCGACGCCGCCGAACAGCCTGCTCGGCGAAGGGCAGGAGCCGAACGCGCTGCCGACCACCAACACCGCCGCCAATCTGGCGCTGCTCGACAGCCTGAAGGTCGAGAAGACCAGGAGCTACGAAGTCGGCGCCAAGGCCGGGCTGTTCGACAACCAGCTCTCGCTGACCCTGGCCGCCTTCCAGACCGACACCGACAATGCCCGTGCCACCGGCCCGGACAATACGGTGCAGTTCATCGGCAAGCGGCGCATCCGCGGCATCGAGTTCAGCTTCAACGGCAACCTGACCAAGTGGCTGAACGTGTTCGGCGGCTATACCCATCTCGATCCGAAGATCGTCGGCGGCGGCTATACCGTGCTGACCGCGGCGGCGGTCACGGTGGGCGGCGTCGTCGTCCAGCAGGCCAAGACCCTGCTCGTGCCCTCGGTCAACACCGGTCGCCAGGCGACCCAGACCGCGCGGGACAGCTTCACGCTGTGGGCCAATGCCACGCCGATCAAGGGCCTCAGCATCGGCGGCGGCGCCTATTATATGAGCCGGGTGTTCGGCGGCTATTCCGACAATCGCAGCTTCACCCAGAATGCCGCGGGCGTCACCACCTATACGCCGGCCACCAAGGTCCGCATCGTGACCGTGCCCGAATATTGGCGTTTCGACGCGCGCATCGGTTACACGATCAACGAGCATTTCGACGTGAGCGTCAACGTGCAGAACCTGACCGACAAGGTCTATTTCCCCCAGGCTTACACGGCGCATTATGCGTCGATCGCGCCGGGCCGCTCGGCCTTCGCCACGCTGGGGGTGAAGTTCTGAGCGAAGACCTGGACAGCCTCTCCGCGGACGAAATCGCCGCCCGCCTCTCCGGTTCGCCGGAGGTGCGGGCGGCGCTCGTTCGGGCGGGCGCCGAGCAGGGCGTGGCCGAGGCGCAGGCCGTGCTCGGCCAGATGCTGCTCGACGCCGGCGATCCGCCCGCGGGCTTCGCCTGGTTCAACAAGGCGGCGGCACAGGGCCATCTGATGGCGCTCAACATGGTCGGGCGCTGCTATGATCTCGGCTGGGGCACGCCGGTCGACAAGGCGCGCGCCGCGGAATGCTTCCGCGTCGCCGCCGCGCACGGGCTCGACTGGGGCATGTATAATTACGCGACCGCGCTGGCGCTCGGCGCCGGCGTGGCCGAGGACAAGGCCGCGGCGCTTGCCTGGTTCGAAAAGGCCGCGGCGATGGGCAATGCCAAGGCGATCAACTATGTCGGCAGCTTCCATGAGGATGGCTGGGTAGTGGCGCGCGACATGGCCAGGGCGGCGGATCTCTATCGGCAGGCGGCCGAGGGCGGCGATTTCCGCGGCGCGTTCAATCATGCCCGGATGCTGCTGGACGCGGGCCGGATGGCCGAGGCGCGGACCTGGCTCGCGCGGACCCGCGAGGCCGCCACGCCGGCCTTCGCGCAAAAGGCGCGGGACTGGCTGCAGGCCTCGCGCTGGCCCGAACTGGAGGAATTGCTGTGCTGATCGCCATCCCCGAACTGCTTTCGCCGGAAGAGGTGGCCGAGATCCGCCGCGTGATCGACCCGGCCGAATGGGTGGACGGCAATGTGACTTCGGGCGCGCAATCGGCGCTCGCCAAGCAGAACGAGCAGCTGCCCGAAGGCGGCGAGGCGCATCGCCGCGCCGGCGCGATCCTCCTCGATGCGCTGGGCCGCTCGCCGCTGTTCGTGGCGGCGGCGCTGCCGCTCAAGGTCTTTCCCCCGCTGTTCAACCGCTATGGCGGCGGGCAGCGATTCGGCACCCATGTCGACAATGCGGTGCGCATCCAGCGCGGCACCGATTTCCGCATCCGCTCCGATCTGTCGATGACCGTCTTCCTCGAGGATCCAGGCAGCTATGACGGCGGCGAGCTGCTGATCGAGGGGCAGTTCAGCGAGCAGGCGGCCAAGCTGCCGGCGGGGCATGCGATCCTCTATCCTTCGTCGAGCCTGCACCGAGTGGAGCCGGTGACGCGCGGCACGCGGGTGGCGAGTTTCTTCTGGCTCCAGTCGATGGTGCGCGACGACGGCGCGCGGCGCATCCTGTTCGAGATGGACCAGGCCGTGCAGCGGCTGGTGGCGACGCTCGGCAACGACGATCGCTCGGTGATCGAGCTGACCGGCGTCTATCACAATCTCCTGCGCCGCTGGGCCGATGCCTGAGCCGGAAGTTGCGGAAGTTTACATCATGGGAGGGCCGGTTCTCCGCTCCCATCCTGCTCCGGACGGCGACCGGGGATGCCCGTGATGACCAACAGCGCAATCGGGCCGGGGACGGGCCGGCGGCATAGGCGGATGCCGGTTGGGGGCGTCCGGGTGATACGGGTGCGCGAAATGCCCAGGCCTGCACGTATCGCGTGCATCGACCCACCCCTGGGTTGAGAATCCAAATAAGCATCTGATTTTCTGCCGTCATCCCAGCCTTGCGCCGGGATCCCGCTTCTTCTTCCGTCCGTAGGGCAGCGGGCCCCGGCTCAGGGCCGGGGCGACGAAAGAAGATGATGAGCCCCCCAACCTGACCCCTCTCTTTCAAGGAGGGGAGGCTAAAGCATCGCCTGCAACGCGGGGGAGAGATGCTCCACGAACCCCATGTCTTCCCGCACCACCATGTGTGCCGCCAGTCCTTCATGCGCGGCCAGCGCCATTCCCGCCGGCCCCAGCACCGTGAGCGCCGTCGCCCAGGCATCGGCCAGCATGCAGCTGGGGTGCAGCACCGTGACCGAGGCGACGCCATTGACCAGCGGCCGGCCGGTGCGCGGATCGAGGCTATGGGCATAGTTGCGGCCGCCATGCGCGAAGCTGCGGCGATAATCGCCCGAGGTGGCGATCGACAGGCCGTGCAGCGCGGCACGCAGCGGCGCCAGGCGGCTGCCGGGCACGGGCTCCAGATCGACCCACCAGGGCTGGCCATCGGGCCTGATGCCTTCGCCGCGCAGCTCGCCGCCTATCTCGACCAGGAAGTCGCGCAATTCCATGCCGCGCAGCATTTCGGCGACGCGGTCGACGCCATGCCCCTTGGCGATGCCGGAAAGGTCGAGCGCGGCGGGGGCGGTGCGGCGGGCGCGGCGACCGGCCTGCTCGATATGCGCGCGGCCGGAAGCGGCGCGGGCAGCCGCGATCTCGGCTTCGCTCGGAATGCCGGTGCGCGGGCCGGGCGGACCGAAGCCCCACAGGTCGACCAGCGCTCCCATCGCGGGATCGAAGGCGCCATCGCTTTTCTCCGCCACTTCGAGCGCGGTGGCGAGGACGCGGGCGAAGCCGGAAGGAAGCGGCTGCCAGCGGCCGGGCTCGCTGCGGTTGAAGCGGGAAAGGGCGGAGTCCGGCACCCAGTGGCTCATCTCGGCGACGACGCGGTCGAGTTCGGCCTGGATCCCGTGGGCGATCCCCTCGGGCGGGGCGACCAGCCGGGCCGACCAGCTCGTGCCCATCGTCTCGCCGGCGCAGGTGACGACCGGGGCTCCCGTCCGGCGGCGATGGAACGCCGCGGGCGAGAGTGTGGGGGGAATGGCTATTCTGACGGTCATGCGCGGATCGTCATCCCGGTAAAGGCCTCATATTCCTTTGACCGTCATCCCCGCGCAGGCGGGGATCCAGGGTAGCGCGGGGCAGTGATGCCATCAGGCGAGCGCTCCCCGGAGCGCGCAGGACTCGACTGAGCGCAACCCGCCCTTGGCCCTGGATCCCCGCCTGCGCAGGGATGACGGGTCTGGTGATGGGGTCGTTACCCTATGGCGCCAGCACTTCGAGCGTGGTGACGTAGCTCACCCGGGCGCGGGGCGGGCCGGCGGGGCGCTCGCCGCCGGCACCGGCCGGTGCCGCGCCGGCGGGGCGGGGCGCACCGGCCCCCGGACCTTCGGGGCGCTCGCCGCCTTCATTGGCCATCACCCAATACATGCCTGGAGCGCCCCATTTGATCGAGACCTTGCCCTCGGCATCGGTCTTGAGGACCTGCTCCTTCAGATTGTCGCGATAGCGGATGCCCCCCGGGATCACGGTGACGGTGAGGCCGGCGCCGGGCTTGCCGTTCTTCAGGAACTGGAAGTTCGCCGGCTCATTGGTGACGAGATCGTTCGGATGGGTGATCGGCACCAGCTCGATGCCCCGGCCGCTGGTCTTGAACACCGTGCTGGTCGGCGCGCCCTGGGTGATGAAGATCTCGTTGCGGCTGAGATTCTCCGCGGTCTGCACATCGGTCGCGCCGGCCGGGATCGCGGCGGCGAGCGTCGCGGTGGTGGTGCCGCGCGGGAGCATCTTGCGCTCGCCGTTCAGCATGTAGCTGCCGAACACGCCCTCGTTGACCACCGCGACCTTGTAGGTGCCCTGCTGCGTCAGGTGCAGGTCGAAGGTCGCGCGGAACTTGCCGACATTGTGATTCTCGATCTTGCCTTCGCTGCCGTCGGGCTGGGTGACCAGGGGCACGGCGCGCAGCGGCTGGTGATCGAAGAAGAACAGGTCGTTCGACACGGCGGCGTCGACGGTCACCCAATTGTCGGTGCCCGAGACGGTGGTCGACGACGGCAGCATCCACATGCGGTGGGCGATGGCGGCCGGAGCGGCGATCGCGGCAATCGCGGCGGCAGCGAGAAGCGGCTTGCGGAAGTCCATGGCTCTATTTCCCCTGAAATCAGCGCTTGATCGAAACGGTGACGGCGCCGAGCTCGCTCGTGCCCTTGGCGGTGCCGCGCGCGGCGGTGCCGTTCCAGGCGAAGGGCACCGTGACGACTTCGCGGCCGCCGACTTCGCGGGCCGCCTCGACCATCAGCTTGTAATTGCCCGGCGTGAGCGCGGGCATGCCGCCGCGCCCGGCCACCAGCGTGACCTTGTGGCTGCCCGCCGGGCGGGTGGCGCCGGTGACGCCGTCGGCCGGGAAGGTCATGCCGCGCCCGACCACGCGCCACCATTGGCGCATGTCGCGCAGCCATTTGGTGCCGGCGCCTTCCTTGCTGTTCCCGTCGAAATCATACCAGACCTGGAGGGTGCGCGGCGCGGCGCCCTCCTTCTCCAGCCAGATCGCCACATAGGGGCGGTGATATTCGGCGACCTTCAGCTGCGGAATGGCGATCGACAGATCGAGCGTCTGCGCGCCGGCGGCGGCGGGAAGGCCCGCCCCGCCGATCGCGGCGAGCGTGAGGCCGGTGATGCGATACTGCATGGACATGGCTCCCTAATGGATCAGGAAAATCGCGACGAGCGCGGGAATGACGAGGCCTGCGGCGACGAGCGGCCAGGTGCTCCGGCGATGCCTGGAGTGCATCCAGAGCAGGACCAGGCCGGTGAGCGTGAAGACGATGCAGGCCAGCACGAAGATGTCGATGAACCATTTCCACGCAGTGCCGGCGTTGCGGCCCTTGTGGAGATCGTTGAGATAGGCGATCCAGCCGCGCGAGCTGACCTCGCTGGTCACCGCGCCGGTGTCGCGGTCGATCGAGATCCAGGCGTCGCCGCCGGGCCGCGGCCTGGCGAGATAGATCTCGCCGGCGGACCATTCGGCCGTTCCGCTCGCGTCGATCTTCACCTGGCGCTGCACCCATTGGGCAACGTCGGCGGGGATCGGCTTCTTGCTGTCGGGCTGGTCGTCGGCCTTGACCCGGGCGAGCAGGGTTGGGGGCAGTTGCGCCGCGCGCTCGACCGATCTCGGCGCTGCCTCGATATCCGCGGCATGGTTGAGCGTGAAACCGGTGATCGCGAAGAGCAGCAGCCCGATCAGGCTGATCGCCGAACTCATCCAGTGCCAGGTATGAAGCTGCTTCAGCCAGAAGCTCTTGCGGCTGCGCTTCGCTTTGGCCTGTTCTGCCTGGGCGGTGGGGGCGTGCATTTCGGGTGCGTGATTCCGGGTCGATTCGATGCCGGTCCGTAACGCGAACGATTCGCAATTGCAAACCTGATGCGGGTGTCGATCGGATCAATTCTGGTTCGGAAACGCCTCTAGTCCCGCGTCACCCCCGCGAAGCTGGGCCCATCTCCTGCACATGCCGCGCGGACAACCGCTGCGATGCGTGTGGCATCTTCCCGAGATGGGGCCCCGCTTCGCGGGGATGGCGGGGAGAGCGGGGGCGCGCGTGATTCTCGCAAATGCAGCAAAGATACGCCGCAACGCAGCGACGAATGTTTCTTGCCGACTTCCAAGAAATTACGCAGCTTCCCGCCAGATAAGACTTGGGAGGACTGGATGTCGGCACTTTATATCGGTCTGGCGGTGGTGTGCGTAGTCGGGGTTTCGGCCTGCCTTGGCGGCATGTACCTCATTCTGCGGAGCACGCCATCGACGGCGCGGGCCGACTCCGAAGCCTGAAGGCGACCACATCCTCGGGGCAGGAGAGCCCGGCCGGTCCAAGGCGGACCGGCCGGGCTTTTCTCTAGCGGGCGAGGAGAACGCGCGCCTGGCCGGCGATCTGCGCGAGCATCGCGGCATTGGGCACCGCGGCCTGGCGGGCGCGGCGGACCAGGGCCGTGAACTGCTCGACCCGGGGGGCATTGGCGGCGAGCCAGGCGTCCACCGCGGCCTGGGGTTCCGCGGCGTGGCCACGGCTCAGGAAGTCGAGGCGGATCTGCTGGAAGTCGCGGGCGAGGCCGGCGATCAGCAGCCGTTCCCACACATCGCCGGTGGTGATGCGCGCGGCGGTCGACTGGGCCCAGTCGAGCCCGAGCGCCTGGCCGAGCGACGTGAAGGCGCGGGTGAGCGGCGTCACTTCCAGCCCCATGCGCACGCCGAGATCGGCCAGGCCGACCGCGCCGTCCAGCTCGAACAGCTTGACCACCCTGGCGACCAGCTCGCTCGGCGCGCCGGCGGCCTCGAGGCGCGTGGAGATGCGGCTCGACTGTGCCTTGACCTCGTCGAGCAGCAGGCCCTTGGCGGCCTTGTCGAGCGCGTCGATGCCGGGCTTCAGGCGGTCGATCACTTCGGCGGGGCTGGCGCCCGGCGGGGAGACGCGGAGCAGATCCGCGACCTGGCCGCGCACCGCCACCGCCATCTCGTCGAGCAGCGCGATGCGCGCGCCTTCCGAGATCGCGGCGGTCTCCACCGCTTCCCATAGCGCGGGCAGGCAGAAGAGCCGCTCGGCGACGACGAACATCGCGGCGATGTCCGCCATGGCCGCGCCCTCCTCCTCGGCGAGCTCGAAGGGGTGGAGCACGCCCAGCCGGTTGATCACGCGGTTGGCGAGCTTGGTGGCAACGATCTCGCCGCGCAGGCGATGCTCGTCGATCGCCTTGCCGAATTTCGCCTGCATCGCCTTGGGGAAGGCGTTGCGCAGATCGCTCTCCAGCGCCGGATCCTGGCCGAGCGCGGTATGCTCGATCGCGTCCTGCAGGGCGAGCTTGGTCGAGGCGAGCAGCACCGCCAGCTCCGGCCGGGTGAGGCCGTTCTTGTCCTGCGCGCGGCGGAGCAGTTCCTCGTTGCTGCCGAGCCCCTCGACCGCGCGGTCGAGCCGGCCCGAGCCTTCGAGGATCTCGATCACCCGGACATAGGAGGGCAGCGCGACATAGCCGTCATTCTCCATGAAGGAGAGCGCGAGCGTCTGCAGGCGGTTGTCCTCGAGCACCAGGTGCGACACGTCGTCGGTCATCGCGGCGAGGAGCGTGTTGCGGTCCTCGAACGCCAGGCGGCCCTCGATCATCTCGCGGTTGAGCGCGATCTTGATGTTGACCTCATTGTCCGAGCAATCGACGCCGGCCGAATTGTCGATGAAGTCGGTGTTGATGCGGCCGCCCTGCGCGGCGAAGGCGATGCGCGCCGCCTGGGTGACGCCCAGGTTCGCGCCCTCGCCGACTGCCTTGCAGCGCAGCTGCTCGGCATTGACGCGCAGGCGATCGTTGGCGGGATCGCCGACCTCGCCGTTACTTTCGGACGCGGCCTTGATATAGGTGCCGATGCCGCCGAACCAGAGCAGCCCGACCCGGGCCCTGAGGATCGCCGAGATCAGCGAGGTCGGGTCGATCTCCTTCACGTCGAGGCCGAGCAGGGCCTGGATCTCAGGGCTGAGCGGGATCGATTTCTCGGTGCGCGGGAACACGCCGCCGCCCTTGGAGATCAGCGCGGGATTATAGTCCGCCCAGCTGGAGCGCGGCAGCGCGAACATGCGGGCGCGCTCGTCCCAACTCTTCGCCGGATCGGGATCGGGATCGAGGAAGATGTGGCGATGGTCGAAGGCGGCGACCAGCTTGATCGCCTTCGACAGCAGCATGCCGTTGCCGAACACGTCGCCCGACATGTCGCCGCAGCCCGCCACGGTGACCGGCTCGGACTGGATGTCGGTGCCCATCTCCAGGAAGTGGCGGCGGACCGAGACCCAGGCGCCCTTGGCGGTGATGCCCATCGCCTTGTGGTCATAGCCGTGCGAGCCGCCGGAGGCGAAGGCGTCGCCCAGCCAGAAGTTGCGCTCGGTCGCGATCGCATTGGCGACGTCTGAGAAGGTCGCGGTGCCCTTGTCGGCCGCGACGACGAAATAGGGATCCTCGCCGTCGAGGATGCGCACGCCCTCGGGGTGGACGACCGCGCCCGACACGATGTTGTCGGTGATCGACAGCAGCGTGCGGATGAAGATCCGGTAGCTTTCGGTCCCTTCGGCGAACCAGGCGTCGCGGTCCGTGGCGGGGGAGGGGAGCTGCTTGGGATAGAAGCCGCCCTTGGCGCCCGTCGGCACGATCACTGCGTTCTTCACGCGCTGCGCCTTCATCAGGCCCAGGATCTCGGTGCGGAAATCGTCGCGCCGGTCCGACCAGCGCAGGCCGCCGCGCGCGACCGGGCCGGCGCGCAGATGGATGCCCTCGACCCGCGGGCTGTAGACCCAGATCTCGCGCCAGGGGAGCGGCTGGGGCAGGCCCGGCACCTTGGCCGAATCGAGCTTGAACGCCAGCGCCTCCCGGGCGGCGGGAGCATAGGCGTTGGTGCGCAGCGTCGCGAGCACGACGCCGCGGATGGTGCGCAGGATGCGGTCGTCGTCGATCGCCTGGACCTGGGCCAGCCCGGCCTCGATTGCGGCGGCGGCCGCCTCGATCGCCGCATCGTCGCCGGCGCGGGCCGGGTTGTGCGCGGCATCGAAGCGCTCGATCAGCGCATTGGCGACATTGGGGGCCCGGCGCAGCGCGTCGACCACCGTGGCCATGCCATAGTTCATGCCGGTCTGGCGCAGATAGCGGAACCAGGCGCGGAACAGCACCACCGATGCCGGCTTCATGCCGCTCTCGACGATCAGCCGGTTGAAGCTGTCATTCTCGGCATTGCCCTCGAGCACGGCGGCGAGCGCTTCCTCGATCACCGCGGCATCGCCCTTCAGCCCGGTGGCCGAGACGGCGAAATCATGGACGAAGGCGCCGCCGGTGAGCGCGGTCGGCACTTCCTCGATCACGCGGAAGCCGAAATTCTCGAAGGCGGGCACGGCGTCGGACAGCGCCAGCGCGCCGCCCTGGGCATAGAGCTTCACGCGATACTCGCCGGCCTTGCCGTCGACGGGCGTGATCCGCACCGAGCGATCGCCCGGATTGTCGAGCCGGGCCAGGTGCAGGATGTCGCGGGCCGCTTCCTCGGGCGTCGAGGTGGTGCGATAGGCCGGCGGAAAGGCCTGGGCATAGCGCAGCGCGAGGCGGGTGGCGCCGGTCGGCCCGGTATCCTCCATCAGCGCGGCTTCCACCGCGGGCACCCAGCCGCGCATCATCCGCTCGAGCTGATTGTCGAGCGCCTCGGCGTCCGGCATCGTGCCGCCCGCGCGCAGGTCGAGCGTGTAGCGCAGCAGCGCGACCTCACCGTCCTCGAGCGCGATCGACCAGTTGATGATCTTGGCGTTGGCGGCTTCGGCGAGCAGCTCGCCCACCGCCTCGCGGCGCGTGGTGGTGACTTCGTCGCGCGGCAGCCAGACAAAGGCGAACAGGTGCCGGCCGAGCAGGCTCTTCACCAGCACCAGCTTGGAGCGCGGGCGATCGGCGACCGACATGGTGGTGAGTACGAGGTGCTCGAGCGAATCGGCGTCGAACGCCGTGGTCAGGTCGTGCGGCAGCGCAGTGAGCGCATGTTGCATCGCCTTGCCGGTATGGCCCTTCGGATCGAAGCCGAACTTGCGCTCCAGCCCTTCCAGCCGGGCCCGGAGCACCGGCACCTCGTCCGGATTGGCGAACAGCGCGGCGCTGGTCCACAGGCCGGCATGGATCGACAGGCCGGTCACTTCGCTGCCGGTGAGGATCGGCACCGCCACGATGTCGAGCGGCACGCGGCGATGGACCGGCGAGATCGAGTTGGACTTGAGCAGCAGCGGCGCTTCGCCGCCCTTGTTGAAATAGTCGACCGCCGCCTTGCGCGAGGCTTCGGCGAGGATCGGCGTGTCAAGCTCGTAGCGGGCGAGGCCGAGCTTGTCGGAGACGCTGCCGTCGGTGCGCCAGGTCTCGTGGCCGAGCAGCGTCATCGCGCCTTCCTGGAACCAGCGGAGCAGCTTGGCACCCTCGCGCGAGCCCACGGTGGCGGCGTCGGAGCCGATCGCGCTCTGCAGCGCGCGCCAGTCGTTCACGGCGTCGCGGACCTGGGCGAGCGTGCGTTCGAGCTCGGCCACCAGGCTGCGCCGGGTGCGCGCGTCGGCGCGCTCCATTTCGATGTAGATCATCGATTCGCGCTTGCCCGCGCCGATCGATTCGAGCTTGCCCGCCTTGTCGCGCTTCACGGCGATGACGGGATGGATGATGCGGAAAACGGCAATGTCGTAGGTCGCGATCGCGCCCGAGATCGAATCGACGAGGAAAGGCATGTCGTCATTGACGACCGCCAGCCGCATCCGGCGGCTCTCCTCGCCCTGGAAGGTCTCCAGCGCGACCTTCGCGGTATCGGGGAGGCGGACTGCGGCGGCTTCCGCGACGAAATTCGCCGCCTCGGCCCGCTCGGCCTCTCCGAAATCTTCCAACTCTCCCGGCAGCGCCCCTTCGAGCAACCGCGCCTCGAACGCCTGCGTCAGCGACGTCATCATGCTTTTCATGGCAGTACCGCCTACGCTTCCGCGGTGACCGGCTCAAGACTCGTTCCGTAAGAAAATTACAAATTTGCCGACATTGTTGCGGAGGCGAACGAAAGTGTCGGCGGGACACATGGCGGCGCCCGCCTTCGCGGCGGCGGCGGGCGCGGGGATGACGGAAGTAATCTCAAACGCTTGTTCAGGTTTTCAACCCAGGGTCCGTATTCGATGCCGGCCTGGCGGCGGACAACGCGGTGCCGCTTGCAAAGTAGGATTTCGCCTGCTTGCCTGACGCGGCCGGGTCTGGGGCTCGGCCGCTCTTTGACCCGTTGGCAAGATAGGATCATGCTCGCGCAAGGAAGTTGCGAGATGCGCGGCATTCCCGGGAAGTTAGGGAAAATAGGCCGCTCGAGGAACGCGCCGCCGGCATGGCCTTCGTGACCTTCCGCGAGCCGGCCGGCGCGCCGTGCAGAAATGCGGGAACAAGGCCTCGGCCAGGTATTTAGGCCGCGGCCTTGCGGACGGCGCGCTCGGTGAGCGGACTGTCCTCGACTCTCGCCACGATATCCAGGCCCTGCTTGCCGGCGCGGGCGAGCAGCACCACGAACTCGCTGTCCGCGGGCAGGTCGAGCGCGATGTCGACATGGGCGAGCGGCGGGCGGCTGCGCAGCTCGGCGGCGATCTGGGCGAAGCGATCGGGCCGGGGCGCCGGGCGGCGATGGGCGCGCTCGGCCTTCACCACGCCCTTGATGCCGCCTTCGGCCGCGTCGAGAAAGGCGTCGAGCCCACCCTGCGGCACCGCGACGCGCCGGGCATGGGCGAGCACGGCGGCGAATTCCGTGATGCGGGTCTTGTCATAGTCGGCGCCGAAGACGAGCTTGACGGCGGGCGTCATCGGCGCGCGCGCCTGGGTGGTGAGCCCGGCATCGGCGAGCAGGGCGGCATAGCTCTCCGCATCGTCATCGGCGGCGAGCGCGAAATCATAGGCGCGGGCGAGCGCGCGATAGAGCGCCGAGCGGCTGCGCGTGTCCGAAGCGCGGGCGGCGGCGGCCGATTCGCGGGCGAGCAGCAGCTTGTCGGCCAGGCTCGAGGCGACGGCGGCGGTCGCGGGCGAATCGGCGGCTGCGGCTGCGGCTGCGGCTGCGGCTTCCCCGGCGGGCGCGGCCGGCGTGTCGAAGCCGGCGCTCGGCCCGTCGGCCCAGACCGGCGCGGCGACCAGGCTGCGCGGCGCGGTGCGGCGGGATTCCTCCACCTCGGCCTCGAGCTTCGCCTGGGTCTCGGCGTCGACCAGTTCCTTCCAGTTGATCACGCCATAGATGAAGTCGATCCTGTCCTCTTCCGCGTCCGCGCCGGACGAGAAGGGCATCAGGATGCCGCGATAGAGCGTGTTGTGCCCGCGCGTGCCGACGAACTCGGCCTCGAAACCGATCGGGGCGCGATTGGCGATGATCTGGAGATAGTGATCGGTCAGGCGGGACAGCAGCGAGCGGCTGGGCACCTGGGCGACATGGGTGATCGAGGTGTCGAGCCCGGTCTCCTCGCGCAGCGCGCGGCCGAGGAAGCGAATCGCGGGATCGTCGACGCCCTTGGAGAAATCGAGCAGCACGCTGTGCGCGCCGAAGTCCATGATGTTGTCCGGATCGAGATCCTCGATCGACGGATAGGCGCGGCCGTGGAGCAGCGAGACCCAGTGATTATAGGCGCGCACGTGCATGCGGCGCTCGTCGGTGCCGATCGCCAGCTCGCGATCGTTTACGGCCTCGTCCGCCGCCTCGCCCTGGGGGTTCGAGTCGAGCGGGTGGTTGATGCCGCGCGCCATGTCCATGCCAAATGCTCCACTCGGGGCGGTCGCCCCCATATTCGTGGAACCGCTTGTGCACGCTGTGTGGTAAACGACGCGTAAAGGCGGCGCTTTTCGGGGCTTGTCGGCGGCAAGGCTTTCGCAACGCTTGTCAGCTAGGAAACATGCTGGTAAGCGCGCCGCTCCTTCGGGGCTTCGCGCCCCTTGGTTGGCCGCCTTAGCTCAGCTGGTAGAGCATCGCATTCGTAATGCGGGGGTCACAGGTTCGAGTCCTGTAGGCGGCACCATCCAATTTATAGCGTTGAAACAAGGACCTGCGGGCGTTCCCTTGCGGACGGGCGTTCGGCTGGGTCGTGGTTTGGGTACCACGTGGGTGGGGCTTCCGACCGGTGGGACGAGTGCGGTGGCGCTGAGCGCTTCTAGGCTGTCAGCTAAGCACGGTATAATTTATCGCCCGTAAGCGAACCTTGGCGTATAGCTTTCGATTAAGCGGGCCTCTTCATCCTCTTCTTCGTCCGGATCGTCGGCAAGCGCTTCGCCAGAGAGCACGGTCAACGTGTACCCATAAGATCCCAGGCCGACGACCTGCTCGTCCAGTTCGACACTTCGCGGGCCATCGAACCAGTGGCTCAGTGTGGTGGTGTCCGCGGCGCGCTTGCCGGCCGCGACATTGCTGGCGTCGGAATTGAAGCGTGAAGTCAAGGTGGATGGTAAGGAGCTTCCCTTGCGCAGGAAGGCCAATCGGCCAAGCTTCTTGAAGCTATCGGACATGAAGGAATAGCGCACCTCCTGGCCTTTGCTGACTACAATGGCCATCGGATATGTGCCGCATTCGGCCGCGCGGATTGCGCAGGCCGTCAGCGAGCATTGGGCTTGTTCTGCCAATGCGTCGATGCCCTCAAGGCCAATGCGCTCCCGATCGAGCAAGCGTCGCACCAAGGTTGTAGGAAGAAGCAACCCGGACGCGAAGTGGTCGGCCTCGACTTCGATCGAGATGTCACCCTGCGTGAAACCGGCGCGCGAGACGTGCATCGGCGATAGCTTGGTGATCTCCTCGGGGTGCCCCTCGAGGAAATAATGCCCGAGCTCGTGGGCGACAGTGAATCTCTGGAAGCCCCGGCTGTCGATGTTGGTCGCGTAGAAGATCGCCGTTCCCGCAGGATCGAAGATGATGCCGCCGCTGACGCCCACCTGGTCGGATGCCTTCGGGCAGATCATGATTTCCTCGCTCTCCGCGATTGCGAAGGGGTCGATCGGGAACGTATCGAATCCATGCTCCCGCGCCTTTCGTTCGCCGCGATCGCGCGCCCAGGAAAGGCGGAATCCGGTCATTCCTCGCTCTGCTCCCGCCTCTCGTTCATGAGGTTGATCATCATCTGGATATGCTCGCGATCGTTGTGAGTCAGATTTTCCTCGCCTCGAAACGCCGTGGTCGCCCCCTCCATCGAGGAGGAACGGCCGAGCAAATAGTCCGACGATATGTTGAGTGCTTTCGCCAATGCTCTCACATTCGCGAAAGACGGCTTGCGCCGATCGCGCTCGAAATGCCCGATCGCGGCGGGCTGGAGACCGGCCAGCTTAGCAAGCTCTGCTTGACTGAGCCCTCGCGCCTCTCGCGCATCCGCCAGCCTCGTTCCAAAAACGTCAGCTTCGTTCGCTGTCATTGACCCTACGTTATCCATCATGTTATATATACGAAATCGTAGGTAGAAAGGCTTGACCCCCTAGGGGCTTATTTTTTGCCCCAACTACCTACGATTTCGTAGGTTTTTGTACGACGACTCGGAAGGGTCGTCAAGGATACGAAAGGATCTGAATATGGCTCGCAAGCCCGAAGTCACGAGCGCGAAGGCAGCAACCGCAGCCTCGAAAGTTCTGCGTGATCCCAAGTCGAGCGCAGCCGCCAAGACCGCGGCGGCGTCGGCCCTCACCCAGCGCCCTAACCGCACCAAGAAGTAAGGAGAGAGACATCATGTCCGTGCGCATCACATGCATTTCGAAGGCCGGCGGTGACCACGACAACCCGCACGAGGCGATCAGCCATCTCGGATGGACCAACGAAGAAACGAGCAACTCTGGCAGATCGACGCGGCTCGAGATGTACAATTGGATCAAGGACAAGGACGGCTATGCGTATGTTCGTGACGGAGCGGGCAACACGGTACGCGTAGGCACGGCGGTGTCCGCGCGGGGCACGAAATACGTACGCACCTATCGGGATAAGGTCTGGACCGATAATCTACTCGCCCTTCCCGAGTGCTTGTAATCATCCGGACACTGGCAGGCAGGCAATGATATTCACCACTGATGCGAAGCTCGTAACCCTTAACGATATTGATATCGGCAGGTTGGCTCTTGGTTTTGGCTACGGCCACCAAGGGGTGCCATTTCTGATTAGCTCCGAAGAGCAAGAGAAGTGCCTGCTTCGGCTAAGGGGAGAGTTCTTCACCATCCAGGATGATGGACGAACGCAACTTTTGGATCTGGGGAATCCGGTTGTAAGGTTCGATGTTGGAAGTGCGATCGCGGATGACAAAGCGCCAGATGATGGCACCCTGATGATCACGACCGATGGACCGGGTGTGTTCGAAAACGCCCATCATTTTCGTGCCAGAGGTGGAAATTTGACGCTGCTCACCGGGGTAAGAAAGTCATTTTACCGACATCGTGAGATTCCCGCGTTTGCTAATTGGGAAATCGGATTCATGCGTGAACAAGATTTCGTTCCTGTCGCGTGTATCAATGCTCACGGAAATCGATTCGACCGGTAATTCGGAGGTTTGGTTGGATATTCCAAGTGCAGCGGAACTGACATCGCTGGCGAGTTTGCTCTCTCCCGGTGTTATTATCCTTTGGGTTAGGGGTAGGTTTAAGGATACGATACCGCCAAAGATTGGCGATCAGCTCATAAGCTTTGCGTTGATTTCTGTTGCATATAGCGCTGCAGTTTATCCGTTATTCCATGCTGAAAGCGGATTGCATTTGCCGGAGTGGCTGTGGCGTTTTCTAATTAGCTTTCTGGTTCCGTTGATCATTGCCATTTTAGTAATATTTTTTGATAGGTCAGAGCAGTTCTACAAGTTAACTCAGAAGTTTGGACTACGTCCTGCTCACCATGAGCCCACAGCTTGGGACTATGCTTACCGCAATCGCCAACCTTCATACGTCCTCGTGCACTTGACCGATGGTACGAGCGTTGCAGGAACTTGGGACGATGGCGCGTTTGCGTCCTCGACAGCGGGCGACCGTGACCTTCTAGTTTCGAGACTGTGGAAGGTCGAAAAGAATGGATCATGGACTGTAGTGGAGCCGGCTCGAGCAATGCTTATATGCGGAGGGAGTATCCGTATGGTTGAATTCATCGATGGAGGCCAATCTTGAGCGACAATAAAAGCAATAAAAGCGCGCCTGTGCATTTGCAGAAGGGCTATACGCCTGCGCCCAAGTCTCCCATTTATGCTCAGGATGGATACAAGCCGTCGGCTGGGCAGCTTGGTTCGCCGCCGACGACCGGGAGTGTCGTATCGAAGCCTGTCGAAGGCAAAAAGAACTAGTCCTTCATTTGGAGCAGACAAATGAGCAAACCAAAGGGCCCGAGCGTAACGTTCAAGGGTGTCATTACCCCGGGATTGGGTAAGGTTCAGGGAGGTTATCAGGGGCCACGCGGCAATCTTGGAACTCCGCCCACCGGAAGCGGCGGCAGTGGCGGCGGCGGGAATGGTGGAGGTGGCGGCTCTAAGAAGTAGTGGCCGGCATCGCCTCGCCGACTATCATTGGCACCCAGTTCTACCTGCACGCCTTCATAAGTCGTTGCGCAGTGTGCTCAATCGCGTCGCACGACAGCGCAGATGAGACTTCCGATGGAGCGGGTTCGCCTTTTCGAGCTTTTCGCAGAAGTACATTGGCGCATTCTGGCCCATGACAGGCAGAAGCACTCGGCAAGCAAGCTTCTCGCAAATGCGATTCGTTAAACCGCTGATCGAGCCTTTGAGTTGGCCCCCGAAATGACCTGACAGGGTCTCGCTCTTAGATAAGAGTGAGCCATATGACTGAGCATACGACTAGGCGCTACAATGGCGGCGA